>DLGG01000145.1 GCA_002482565.1 Solidesulfovibrio magneticus | reverse complement strand
CCGGTCCGGGTCTGGCCGGCGCGGCCGGCGGCACGTCCTCCACGCCGGCGCAGGCGGCCAGGCAAAGCAGGGCGGCAAGACACAGGGCCAGGGCCGACAGGCGGGCGGGGGGCGTGGTTGGGCACATCATCTTTTCCCTATAACGCGGCGGGCGGCCCAGGGGAAGGGGCCGGCCCGCCGGGGCGCGATGGTCTCGCTCCTGAACAATAATGGTTCCAGCCTGTTGCCCGCGAAACGCCGGCGGCGCTTTTCGTGGCTCGGCGCTAGAAATTGAGGATGCGGTCGGCGGCCTTCATGGCCGCGTAGAGGAAAGGCATGTTGGACAGGGTCACCGGCGCTTTCGCCTCCACGCCGTGGAGGCCCAGGCACTTGCCTCAGGCGGCGAGCACGCCTTCGCTCAAACCAAAGAGCTTGGCCTGCTCGGCAATGGGGAAGGTCGGGCTGTCGCCGGCGGTCAGGTCCACGGCCGGGCCATTTAAGAAGATGGTGACGTCCTCGCCTTCGTTGAGCAGGAAGTTGCCGAAACGCACGGCGTTCCATTTGATCTCGGGCTCGGGGCTGGAGAGCACGATAAGTATTTGCATGGATGATGCCTCCTGGAAGAATCGATAGATAAATTCGATTGCAGAGGCAAGCCGTGAAAAAGGCCGGCCGCGCCCGGAGGGGCGGGCCGGCCGGTCGTTTCGTGAAACAGGCGGGGGCTGAGCCGGTGGCTCCGTCAAAGGCGACCTGCCCCTTGAACACTTCTCCCGTCGAGGGGGTCCGGGNNCCCCCGGCCGCCGGAGGCATCCCGGCCCGGCCCGGCCCGGCTAGGGCAAGGGATTCTTGCGGGCGTAGGCGAGCAGGTCTTCGTAGATCTGCTGGCAGGTGGCCACGGGCACGTCCGGGGCGTGCAGCACGGTGGGGCGCTCCTCGCTGAAAAGGGCGGCCCAGGGTTTTTGTTTCAGATCTTCCCAGGCCCCATAGCGGCCGTAGCTGATGACGCCCTGGACGGTCTGCAGGCGCAGATCGAAGGACTCATAGGCCATGGGATTTTCGTGCAGCACCTGGGGCCGGGAGGCGTGGAACGGGCCGGCCTGGGCCGAGAAATAGAACCAGCCGCCGATCTGGATGTCGCCAAACCAGCGGTCGCCGTCTTCCAGACGGTCCGATTCCATAAGAAGCGTTCTGAAGTCTTCGGCCATGGCGGTTCTCCTGAGATGGTTTGGACGGGATTTCTAGCCCGTTCGCCCGGCCCGGGTCAACGTCGGGACAGGGCGAGCAGATAGCTGAACACGGCCGAGACGTAGCGTCCCGAGGCCACGTCGGGCAGGGCGAAATGGGGCAGGGCCTCGCCCACGGCCGTGCCGGCCAGGGCCACGAACACCTGGCGCGACAGTTCGGCCAGGGCCGGCTCCAGGGTGTTTTCCCACAGCGCGGCCTGGGCAGCGGCCGGCGCGCCGAACAGCCGGCAGGTCACCGGCCGGGAATCGAACACCAGGCAGGCGCCGTCGCGGGACAGCGGACAACGCCGCGACCAGCCCGACACGCACAACTCATGGGAGTCGCCGTAGCGCTGAGTCAGCTCGTCCATTTCCCGGGCCGCGCCGGCCGCGTCCTCAATGACGGATTGGCGCACTTGGCTCGTCAGCCCCACGTCAATGGCCCGGGCCAGGGCCACGGCTTCGATGAGCGACAGCCACAGCGGCCGGCGGCAACAGGCGTCATTGTCGCGCCCGCAGGCCGGCGTGTCCCCCGCCGTCTCCTGGGCCATGGCGGCCAGCCCGGCGTAGTCGGCCAGAAACGGCCCCAGGTCCACGGGTTTGCCGGCTTCCAGGCGCGGTTCGCGCACGGTGAGCTTGCCGGCCGCCTTGCCGTAGCGGCGAATGGTCCACCATTGGTTGAAATTGGCCGGCTTGGCCCGCAGGGGCCGCAGCACCCGGGCCGCGCCCATGTGGCCCAGGCCCCGGCGCAGCAGGTAGGCGTTTAAGACCGTGCCGGTGCGACCGATGCCGTGGCGGCAGTGGATGAGCACTTTCTTGCCCAGGTAAACGGCTTCGTCGAGCCAGGCCAGGGCGTCTTCCAGGGCGGGAAGGTCCGGGGCGTGTTCGTCGGGAATGGGCAGGTAGCGCACCTCGAAGCCGGCGGCGGCCTCGATTTCATGGAGGTCGCAGAATTCCGCGCACAGATTGAGGATGGCGGTCACGCCCTGGGCGCGCAGGGAGTCGAGCTGGGCGTGGGACATGGGCGCGCCGCCCACGGCCAGATGGTCGGTGACCCAGGTCAGGGGATAGGCGGGAACGTCGGCCATGAAGCACCCTTTTCGTCAGTCTGGCCTGTCCGCGTCAGAGGCCACGGGCCTTGCGCCGCGTCTTCGCAAGAACCGGTGGCGTTTGGCTGGCGAGACAAGAAAACCATTGTGTTTCTTAAAAAATACATGCGTATTTTATAAGGGTTGCCGCGCTACCTGTCGGTCCGTTCAAGAAAGTCGGCCACCCAGGCGTCGGCGTCGGCCTCGGAAGCCAGGCGCATGTCGAGCATCCGGGTGGCGGCCAGCAGGCAGCCGAGCATGGCCAGCCGTTTTTGGACCACGTGTTCGGGCAGGCGCGACAGCGAGGCGTCCAGCAGGTCGCCGGCGGCCCGCACGGAAAAGCCGAAATGCGTCAGCACCCGGCGCACGCAGGACAGGCGCAGGGAGCGCTGATCAAAGCCCGCGCCGCCGCCCTTGAACCGGAAATTGACGTAGTTCTGGCTGTCGTCGGGGCCGCACAGGGCGTCCACCACGGTGAAATGGTAGCCAAAGCGCAGCATGACGTGGGCATAGGCGTCGGAGATGACGGCATAGCTGGCCAGATGCTTGGAGTCGTTGAAGAAGATGCCGGCGCTGGTGCGGTCGAAGGCTTCGTCGTCGGTGATGGGCGGCCCGGCCGGCCAGGGGGCGTCGTCGGCGGCCAGGCCCGACCACAGGGCCCACATGGGGGCGCACTTGATCTGGTCGGGGCGGATTTCCTTGTCCCCGGCCGCCGATTCGAACACGCCGCCGCCGAGGTCCAGGACGTACATGGTAAGCGGCAGATGGCTGCGCAGCCGTCTGGCCGAGGCCAGCCCCCGGCCGGAGTCGCCGACCAGGGAAAACATCTCGGTGACGGCCTTTTCGTGGGCAAAACGCACGATGTCGTGCAGCGAGCGCACCTTGGCCGGGGCGAAATCCGGCGAGGAAGGGTCGGTGAGCGTCAGCCCGGCCACCAGTGGGATCAACCGGGCCAGGCGCTCGGCCACGGGCGAACCCTCGGCCGCCCGGGGGGCGGTCGGCCGATCGAGCAGGGCCGGCACGCGGCCGGGATAGACGCAGCCGGCGTCGGCGTCCACGGTGACCTCCAGGCCTTCGGGCAGGGCTTCGAAGGCCTCGGCCATGCCGGTGATGACCGGCAGGCCGAACTCCCGGGCCACCGAGGCGAAATGGCCGGCCCGGCTGCCCGAAATGGCGACCACGGCGGCCAGCCGGTCCACGGCCCGGGCCAGGACCGTGGGCAGGGTGTGGGTAATAAGCACCGTGCCCGGGGCGATGTCGTCGATGTCCAGGACGGCCGAGGCCAGCCGGACCATGCCGGCGGCGCAGCCGCCCGAGGCGCGCATGCCGCCGCACAAAAGCGGTGTTGGCGCGCCGGCCGGCCGGGTTCCCGGAGACGGATCGGGCAGGCTGTCGGCCTGGGCCTCCACGGCCATGGGCCGGGTCTGGAGAATAAACGGCGCGCCGTCCTGGTCGATGGCCCACTCCACGTCCTGGGGCGCGCCAAAGGTCTTTTCCAGGCGCAGGGCCAGGGCGGCCAGGCGTCCGGCCGCTTCCTCGGCGAGCACCTCGCCGTCCAGGGTCTGGCGGTCGAGGAGAAAATGGGGCGGATCATGGGACAGGGCCAGGCGTTCCGGGCTGGCCGTGCCCTCGACCAGAGCCCCGCCCAGGCCCGGCACGGCATAGACGGCCATGGGCGCTTGGGGATCGGCGCTGTCGCGGGTGTAGAGCACGCCCGAGGCGGCGGCCGGCACCATGGGCAGCATGAGCACGGCCATGGGCGTTTCCTCGTCGGCGTAGCCGGTGAGCACCCGGTAGGTGATGGCCTTGGCCGTGTACTTGCCGGCCAGGACCTGGAGATACGCGGCCACGGCGTTGTCAGGCTCCACGCCAAGCAGGCTTTCGTACTGGCCGGCAAACGAGGCCCGGCCGTCCTCGGCCACGGCCGAGCTGCGCAGGGCCAGCAGCATGGGCTGGCCGCCCGGGCCGCGCCCCAGCCGCCGGGCGGCCTCG
>DLGG01000038.1:90385-90823 GCA_002482565.1 Solidesulfovibrio magneticus | reverse complement strand
GAATACGCCTACCTCAACAGCAAGCTGCAAACGGGCCTGAAAAACGCCCTGGACGTGGCCGTCATCGACTCCGGCGACGCCGTGGGCGAATCCATCAACCCCGGCGACTACGAGCTGCTCGACGAGATCCCCTTCGACTTCATGCGCAGGCGCCTCAGCGTCATCGTGCGCGACAAGCGNNATCCTCATCTGCAAGGGCGCGGCGGAGGAGGTGTTCGCCCAAAGCCGCACGTACATCAAAAACGGCGTGGTCAAGCCTCTCGAAGGGCACCATCTGGCCACCCGGCAGCAACTCGTCCACGACCTCAACGACGACGGTTTCCGCGTGGTGGCCCTGGCCTACAAGGAAGTGGACGGCGCGCGCCGCGACTTCGCCGTGGCCGACGAATGCGACCTCACGCTCATGGGCTACCTGGCCTTTCTCGACCCGCCCAAGGA
>DLGG01000038.1:90109-90351 GCA_002482565.1 Solidesulfovibrio magneticus | reverse complement strand
CCCAAGATCGTCACCGGCGACAACGCCGTCATCACGGCGAAAATCTGCCGCGAAGTCCGCTTCGACGCCGGCGACCACATCATCACCGGCGAACAGGTGGCGGCCATGAGCGAGGCGCAGCTCCACGAGGCCGTCGGCGTCTGCCACGTCTTTGCCAAGCTCGACCCGATGCAGAAGGAACAGATCGTCACGGCGCTGCGCCACCAGGGCCACGTGGTCGGCTTCATGGGCGACGGCATCAA
>DLGG01000038.1:0-90030 GCA_002482565.1 Solidesulfovibrio magneticus | reverse complement strand
GACATCATCCTGCTCGAAAAGAGCCTGCACGTGCTCGAACACGGCGTGCTCGAAGGCCGCAAGATCTTCTTCAACATCACCAAGTACATCCGCATGGGGGCCAGTTCCAACTTCGGCAACATGTTCAGCGTGCTCGGGGCCAGCGCCTTCCTGCCCTTCCTGCCCATGCTGCCGATCCAGATCCTGGTCAACAACCTCATGTACGACTTCTCCCAGACCGCCATCCCCACCGACAACGTGGACGCGGACATCCTGGCCAGGCCCCGGCGCTGGCGCATCGACGACATCCGGCGCTACATCCTCTACCTCGGCCCGGTCAGCTCCATCTTCGACTACGTCACCTTCTTCATCATGATCCACTTCTTCGGGGCCTGGACCAATCCGGCGCTCTTCCAGACCGGCTGGTTCATCGAGTCGCTGCTCTCCCAGACCATCATCGTGCACGTGATCCGCACGGACAACACCCCGTTTTTGCAAAGCTGGTCCAGCCTGCCGCTCGGCGCGACCACCATCCTCATCTGCGCCTTCGGCGTCTGGCTGCCCTTCTCGCCCCTGGCCCACACCTTCGGCCTCGTCGTGCCGCCGACCGGCTACTGGGGGCTGATGGCGCTGGTCATCTTCTGCTACATGTGCCTGGCCCAGGTGGTGAAGACCTGGGTGGTGCGCCGCATCCAGGCCACCTGCCCGGCATAGCCCCGTCCGCATGCGGTCGGCGTTTTCTTTGGAAAACGCCGGCCGCATCCCTGCCGCTTCACGGCGCGCCATTTCATACAAACGCAATATGATATATGGCGACCCATGCCCCTGTCGCGCAGTCGCGTGGCGTCCCCGGAGCATGGCGGCGCAGCGGCGCATAGATGACATCCGGCCTGCGTTACGGAAATAGTTGTTGGAATTGGCGCGGCTATTGGAGTATGTTGCCGGAAAGCCCAGCAACCGGCTTATCCGGGGGAGGGACATGCGCAGCCGACAGGACAAGGAACCACCCCACCCGAAGCCCCGCGTCGACGGGGAAGCCGGGCCTTCCGGCGGTCCATCCCTCTCTTCCGCTCCGAACGCCCCGCGCTTCGAGGACGTCTTTTCCGTGGAGGACATCCAGCGCCTCCAGGATGCGTTCGCCGAGGCCGTAAACGTCGCCTCGCTCATCACCGACCCGTCGGGACGCCCGATCACACGGCCGAGCAACTTCACCACCCTTTGCCGCGACGTCATCCGCGCCACGCCCAAAGGTCGCGCCAACTGCCGGCGCTCGGACACCGTCCTGGGACGCGCCACCGACTCGGGACCGACCATCGCCAAATGCGAAAGCGCCGGCCTCATCGACGGCGCAACCTGCATCTTCTTCGACGGCCGCCACATCGCCACCTGGCTCATCGGCCAGGTGATCGACGCCTCCGTGGACCTCGAAACGGTCATGGCCTACGCCAGGGAAATCGAGGCCGACGAAGAAACCTTCCGCGAGGCCCTGGCGCGCGTGCCGCGCATGAGCCGGGAGCGGTTCGGAAAAATCTGCCAGGCGCTCCACCAGTTCGCGGACCTTCTTTCGAATATGGCCCTGACCAACCACCGCCAATCCGAACTCATCGCCGCCCTGCGCCAGGCCCAGGAAGGAGTCAAGATCCGGGACAGGAAGCTCGCGGACATCATCGACTTCCTGCCCGATCCCACGTTCGTGGTCGACGGCGCAGGCGCGGTGGTATTCTGGAACCGGGCCATGGAAACACTCACCGGCGTCGCGGCCGAGGACATGCTCGGCAAGGCGGATTTCGCCTATGGCCTGCCGTTTTACGGCTACGCCACGCCGCTTTTGATCGATTACGCCCGGGGCGCGGTGAAGCGCCCGGACGCCCGTTACGCCGTGGCCGAACTGACCGAGGACGCGGTCATCGCCGAAGTCACGGTCGCCGCCCTGCCCGGCGGGCCGCGCCACGTCTGGGCCAAGGCCGTGGCCCTGCGCGACGGCTCGGGGCGCATCACCGGCGGCATCGAAGCGATACGCGACGTCACGGACCGTCATTTTGCGGACATGGCGCTGCGCGAAAGCGAAGAGAAATTCCGCAGGATCGTGGAGACCGCGGGCGAAGGCGTGTGGGTCCTGGACGCGGCCTGGCGCACGACCTTCGTCAACCGCCGTCTGGCGGACATGCTCGGCTACGCCCCGGGCGAGATGCTCGGCATCGCCTTCGACGACTTCGTGTCCCGGGAGTCCACGCAGGCGGCGCGCCGGCAGATGGACGGGCTGCACCGGGACGCGAGCGAAGTGCAGGAGCTCAGGTTGCGCCGCAAGAGCCGGGAAGAAATCTGGACCCTCGTGTCCACAAGCCCCTTGTACGACGCAACGGGCAAGGCCCAGGGGGCCATCGCCATGGTCACGGACATCAGCGAGCGCAAGAAGACCGAGGCAGCGCTGGCCAACCACAGGCAACGCCTGGAGGCCGAGGTGGAAAAGCGTACCAGGGATCTTCGCCTGCAAGCCCTGGAGCTGGCCGAAGCGAACATCCGTTTGAGCGAGCTGGACCGGATGAAATCGGTGTTCCTGTCCACGGTGTCCCACGAGCTGCGCACGCCCCTGACCTCGATCCTGGGATTCGCCAAGCTCATCGGCCGGGATTTCAACGACCAGTTCCTGCCGCTGGCCGCGGACAGCCCGGCGCTCGCCGCCAAAGGCCGGCGCATCGCCGACAATCTTTCCGTGGTGTTCGGCGAAGCCGAACGCCTCACGCGCCTCATCAACGACGTGCTGGACTTAAGCCGCATCGAATCGGGCAACATGTCCTGGCGCAACGAACGGTTTTCCCCGGCCGCGGTCGTGTCCAAGGCGGCGCGCAGCATCGAAGGGATTCTGGAACAACGGCCCGAAGTCGCCTTCCACATCCAGGTGGCCCCGGATGTCCCGGACCTGTACATGGATCCGGACCAGCTCATCCAGGTCGTCTCCAACCTGCTGCAAAACGCGGTGAAGTTCACCAGGGCCGGGACTGTGCGCCTGGAGGTCTGCAACCATGGCGAAACCGTGCGCATCGCCGTGGCCGATACGGGCATCGGCATCCCCCTGGAGGAGCTCGATTCCATTTTCGACAAGTTCCACCAGGTGGGACGCAGCGACACCGTGCAGGAGGTCGCCAAGGGCACGGGGCTGGGGCTGGCCATCTGCCGCCAGATCGTGCACCATTACGGCGGGAGCATCTGGGCCGAATCGTCGCTCGGCGGCGGCAGCGTCTTCACCGTGGAGCTGCCCGCGGCCAAGGACACGGACGGACAGGCTCCATCCTGAGCTATTCCCCAAAATCCGACGGCCTCCCCCGTCGAGGAGGTCCAGGAGAGGGGCACCCCCTCCTGGCCGCCGGAGGCATTTTCCCGCCCCTTCCCTTGCGGCCTTCCCGCTCTAAAACTCCAGATGCCGCCAGGTACGGGCGAAGGGCATGACGTCGCGGATGTTGCCGATGCCCGTGACGAGCATGAGCACGCGTTCGAAGCCCAGGCCGAAGCCGGCGTGGGGCGCCGTGCCGAAGCGCCGCGTCTCCAGGTACCACCAGTAGGCCTCGAGCGGCAGGCGCAGTTCGCGGATGCGCGCTTCGAGCAGCTCCAGGCGCTCCTCGCGGGCGCTGCCGCCCACCACCTCGCCGATACCCGGCACGAGCACGTCCATGGCCCCGACCGTTTCGCCGTCGTCGTTTTGGCGCATGTAGAACGCCTTGATCGCGCGCGGGTAGTCGTAGACGATGACCGGGCGGCGGAAATGCTCCTCGGTGAGGTAGCGTTCGTGCTCGCTTTGCAGGTCGAGCCCGGGGCCGACCGGATAGGCGAATTCCTTTTTCGCGGCGACAAGGATGTTCACTGCCTCCTTGTAGGGCAGGCGCACGAAGGGCTCGGCGACAAACGCCGCCAGGGTTTCGGGCAGGGTCGGGTCCACGTATTTGGCGAACAGGCCGAAATCCTCGGCGCAGTCTTCCATGGCCGTGCGCACGAGGGACTTGAGCAGCGCCTCGGCCAGGTCCATGTTGTCCTCGAGGTCGGCGAAGGCCATCTCCGGCTCGACCATCCAGAATTCCGCGGCGTGGCGCGAGGTGTCGGAGTGCTCGGCGCGGAAGGTGGGGCCGAAGGTGTAGACCTTGCCGAGCGCCAGGGCCAGCGGCTCGGCCGTCAGCTGGCCGGAGACGGTGAGGTAGGCGTCCTTGCCGAAGAAGTCCTTTTCCGCACGCTCCTTGGGCGGCAGCGCGGCCTCGGCGTCGGTCAGGCCCGTCACGCGGAACATCTCGCCCGCGCCTTCGCAATCCGAACCCGTGATGATGGGCGTGTGCACCCAGGCGAAACCGTTCGCGGCGAAATAGGCGTGCACGGCCTGGCCCAGGGCCGCGCGCATGCGCAGCATGGCCCCGTACTTGTTGGTGCGCGGTCGCAGGTGGGCGATGGAGCGCAGGAATTCGTCGGAATGGCGTTTCTTTTGCAGCGGGTAGCTCTCGGGATCGGCCGGGCCGAGCAGCTCCAGCTTTCCGGCCCGGACCTCGAAGCGCTGTCCCTTGCCGGGCGAGGGCACGAGTTCGCCGGACACGGCCACGGACGCGCCCGTGCCAAGTTCCGGCAGCAGGTCGTGCCCCTCTACGCCCTCGTCCACCACGACTTGCAGGTTCGTCAGGCAGGAGCCGTCGTTGATCTCCAGAAAGGAAAAGCCCTTGGCGTCGCGGCGGGTGCGGACCCAGCCCATGACGCGGATCGCGCCCGGGCCTTCGCCGCCCGCGAGCGCCGCCTTGACGGTGGTGCGCCGTATGCTCATGCGTCGTCGTTCCAGGTAAAGGTGAAAGGACAGGAGACGGCCCCGGAAGCGATGGTTCCGGGGCGGTCGAGCCGCAACTTGTCGCTGTAGCCGGCGACGAACGCGCCGTCGCGCAGGCAGGAGATGCGCGTGGCCAGTTCCTCGGGCAGGCCCATTTCCCGGTAGGTCTCGGCGTAGCGGCAGCGCGTCACTTCGAAGGAAAAGACGTTGCCCCGGCGCGCGGCGTTTTCGATGACCAGCGCGCCGCCGGCCTGCCACAATTCGGCCACGGCCGCGAAATGCTCGAGACTCGGCCCCTGCGGCGCCTTCGCGGCGAAAGCCTTGCCCGCTGCGAAGGCGGCCTCGCGCACGATGTCTTCGATGACGGCCAGGGCTTCGTCCCGGCCCAAGCGCGCCACGAGCACGGCATACGTCTGCGCCAGCATGGCCGCTTCGATGCCGCGCCTCTCCAGAAGCGTCATGAATCTTCCCCTTGTTTGCGAAAAACGCCGCGTCCCGCGCGGCCCCTTCTTGTGCCACAAGGAGCCCGGCGACCACAACACGGCAATTGCGGCAAAGGCCGCCCCCGGCGGCCGGGCGCGGCGGTTGCGCCGCGCCGCCTTGCCGGCTATTGTGTTTCGTCGCGCCGTTCGGCGCGCCTGCCGTCAACTTCCTTTCCGAACACGAGGACCGACGCCCCATGGGTTTTTTTTCCAAGCTCAAGAAATTCTGGAAAGCCGAAGACGCTCCCGTCGAAACCGCCGCCGCTCCCGCCGGGGAACCCGGAGCCCCGGCGCAAGCCGTCGCGGAGAAGCCCTCCCCTGCTTCCGAGACGCAGGAAACGCCGGCCGTCGCAGCGCCTGCCGTAGCGGAGAACCTGCCGGAGCCGCCGACCGTTGCCGTGCCTGTTCCCACGCGGGAAGACCTCGCCGCCACGCGGCAGCCCGAGCCTGAACCTGCACCCGCGCCGCAGGCGGCACAAGAGCCCACTGCGCCGGCCGCCGCGGCACCCGAAGCCCTCTCCGCCCCAGACGCGGTCGCCGACGGGCAGGCCCCCTGGCGCAACGCGCTCATCCACGAACTGCGCCAGGCCGAACCCAGGCTCTCGGCCTGGCTCGACATCCTCCTTGCGGACGTGGCCGTCGCCGGCCCGGACCTCTGGGACCGACTGCGCTTTCTCTTCACCAGCCTCGAGGCCCCGGCCGGCGAGGCCGACGCCTTTGTCGCCAAGTTCGCGGACTGGATCGCGGTCATGGAATACGACGAGGTGGAACTGTTCCGCTCGGAACTGCAATACCGCCTCGCCCTGGCGCTGGACCTGGAAGACGAGGAGGACGAGCGCAACAGGCTTTTCCTCAAGCTCTCCGAGGGGTTGGCCAAGACCAAGGAACAGATCGTCAAGCGTATCGACGGGCTGCTCGGGCACCACAAGGTCATCGACGAGGCCTTCTGGGAAGAACTCGAGGAAATCCTCATCATGGCCGACGTGGGCTTCGAGCCGGCGGCCAAGCTCATGGACGGGCTGCGCGAGCGCGTACGCAAACGCGGCGTGAGCGATCCGTCGATCTTCAAGGAGATCCTGCGCGAGGAACTGGCCGAGATCTTCAAGACCGGCAAGACGATCAAGGCGATCAACCCGCCGGAAGTGGTCATGATGATCGGCGTCAACGGCGTGGGCAAGACCACGACCATCGCCAAGCTCGCCCACCGCGACATCATGCGCGGCAAGAAGGTGCTCATCGCCGCCGGCGACACCTTCCGCGCGGCGGCCATCGAGCAACTGCAAATCTGGGCCAAGCGCGCAGGCGCGGACTTCTACAGCAAGGGCGAAGGTTCCGACCCGGCGGCCGTAGCCTTCGAGGCCATGGACAAGGTGCTCGCCGGCGGCTACGACGTGCTCTACTTAGACACCGCCGGCCGCCTGCACACCAAGACCAACCTGATGGAAGAGCTGAAGAAAATCCATCGCGTCGTGAGCAAGAAACACCCCGGCGCGCCGCACCGCTCGGTGCTCGTGCTCGACGCCACCACGGGCCAGAACGCGCTGTCCCAGACCAAGCTCTTCGGCGAGGCGGCGGGCGTGGACGAGATCATCCTGACCAAACTCGACGGCACGGCCAAGGGCGGCGTGGTGGTCGGCATCGCGCTCTCGTTCGGCATACCGATCACCTATGTGGGGCTCGGCGAGAAGATGGAAGACCTGCGCCCCTTCGTCGGCCAGGACTTCGCCCAGGCGCTGCTGGGGGTATAGAGGGGAGACGCCTCCGGCGGCCAGGAGGGGCGACGCCCCCTCCTGGACCTCCCGAAAGGGGGCCATGCGCAGGCAATGGTCCCGGATGCGACAGAGGAAATCAGGCGAGCCAGGCGGCGATTTCCTTTTTCGGCGGCACGCTGCCGGCGGCTTTGATCACGCCGTCCACGAGCAGGGCCGGCGTGGTGAACACGCCCAGTTTGACCATTGCCTGCAGGTCCGTGACCTTTTCCACCGTGGCCGCGAGACCCTTCTCGGCCACCACTTCCTTCACCAGTTTTTCCAGTTCGTTGCACTTGGCACAGCCCGTGCCGCAGATTTGAAGCAGCATCCTTCTTCCTCCCGTTTATTTCTTGCAGGCGCAATCGACCTTGCCGGCGATGATGTCAGCCACGTCGCCAAGGACGTCGTGCGTCCAACAGTCGTCCGCGCCGGCCGCCTCGCGCATGACAAGAGCCAGGATGTAGGCAAGCTCCTGGAGGCTCGCCCCGGCGTCGAGCGCGCCCTTGAAGTGCTTGAGCACGCACGGTTTGGAGCGCGCCTTGATCGACACGGCGAAGCAGATGAACTGGTACGTCTTTTCGTCGATAAGCCGTTTCTCGGCATAGAGCGCGTCCATCGCGTCAAGTTGCGAGGCGAACTCAGGAAACAATTGGGCTAGAAAACGCATGACAGCCTCCGTTACAGCAAAAGGTCGAATACATTGCCCGCAAGCGGGGAGCCGCAACCATCAATACCGGCAGTCGCCGGCGGTAAAGACATCGCGAACCCCATGCGCCCCTCCGACGGCGCAAGACGGGGCCGGCATGACAATGGTTTTGCTATTTGGTCAAAGAACCAAATATGGCTTTGCCGCACGCGTTGCAAGCATTTTTTATCCTCCGACGGGAGACGAAAGAAGGAACCTGGGCCTGGAAAAACCGCCGGGAGACGCACGCGGCAGCGTCTCCCGGCGCGAAAAACGGGGCGGGAAGGGTCGCGCTAGATCCTGATCCACTCCTTGCGCAGGGCGGTGTCCAGGATGACGCCGACGACGAAGGCCACGCCCATGTGCCACATGGCGAAGCCGGCGACGACGACCATGACGTAGAATTCGGACTTCTTCGTGCCGATGTCGCGCACGGTCACGGCGAGTTCCGCGCCGGCCAGGAAGAGGATGACGCCGAGCACCGCCGGCGGGAACATCTTGAAGATCACGGCCACGGACTGGCTGAAAAAAAGCGCGATGACGATGACGATGGTGCCAAGAATCACCAACGAGCCGCCCGTACGCGCGCCGAAGCGCACGTGCCCGGCCATGCCGCCCGCGCCGTGGCACATGGGCACGCCGCCGAAGAGGGGCGAAACGAGGTTCATGATGCCTTGGCTGATGCACATGGTCTTTTCCGTCACGGGCCTGTCCGGGAAGAGATCGTTATTTTCCGCGGCGATGGCCACCACGGCGTTGCCGAGCGTCAGCGGTATCTGCGGCAGGGTGAAAAGGAGCGTGCCTGTGACGATATCGTCCCACTTGATCTGGTGCAGGCCGAACTGAGGCAGGCGGAAGCCGATGCTGACCTGGGTCAATTCGCCCCAGAGGGCCGGGTTGCCGATCAGCGCGGCAACGACGCCGATCAGCAGCAGCACGAACATGGCCGGGATCTTCGGGTTGGTGAGCAGCACGAAGGTCGTGGCCAGGCAGATGGCGGCGAGCGTCGGCGAGGCCACCATGCGGTGGATGCCTTCGACCACGAAGGACATGCCGAGGCCGAGCATGATGCCGCGCACCACGGGCTTGGTCGCGAGCCTCGCGACCACCTTGATCGTGCCGGTCATGCCGATGAGCAGCCAGAAAAGCCCGGTGGTCAGGCCCGAGGCGAACAGTGCGGCGGGCGAGATGCCGCCGGCCACGGCCGCCGCGCCGATGGCCTTCATGGGCTGGATGGGGATGGGCGTCTTGTAGTAGAGGCCGGCCGCTATCTTGGAGACGCCGAACATGAAGAGCAGCCCCAGCGGATCGACGCCCAGGATCGTGATGTAGGCCACGACAAAGGGAATGAGCGTGCCGATGTCGCCGAACGCGCCGGCCCACTCCATGGCGTCGTAACGGTTCTTCGTCTTCACGGGCGGATCGGATCGGGTGTCGGAAGCCAGGGTCGTCGCCCCCTGCGTTGCATTCTGCATGGGCCACCTGCCTTGTATTCCGGTTTCCCGTCGCCGCGCGGACACGATTGCCCAGGGGCGCGGGTTTTCGGCTACATCGTTCACACGAAATTTATAAAATCCGTGTGAGCAAGGCAAGGGTAAAAAAGCGCCTAGGATCTGGCCTGCTTGCGCAAGTCCTCAAGATACAGGAATTGTTCTTCAAGCTGCTGGTCGAAAAACCGACGCACGCAGGACAGGAAACCCGTGACGCACTGCATGCGTAAGGAATAGTAGATATTCGTGCCGCGCCGGTCGTCGTGGACGATGCCGGCCTCTTTGAGCACGCTCAAGTGTTTGGAAATCGTCGAGATATCCGACCCGACGAGTTCGCGCAGCTCGCACACGCATTTCTCGCCGCTCCCGAGCGCCTCGACCATGAGCAGCCGGCTGGGATGGCCTAGCGCCTTGAACACTTTGGCCCGGCGGGCAAGATCGATGGGGTTGGGTTGCATGAGACTCCTTGTCGCCGTACGCGCAACGGTTTTACGAAGAACAAATCCCCTCTCCGAGAGAGGATAAATCATGCCATCACAACGGACACGTGTAAACGCCGAGCTATTGACGTACGGATCGGCGCGCCCCGAGGTCGCACAGGAGGGTTTTGCGCAAAACGAACACCCGGCCCTGGCCCGGGCGCTGCAAGAGGGCTGCACGGCAACGAGAGAAGAAGACTTGGTTCTGGCGCGAGAATTCGAGGCCGTCGCCCAGACAGGATGGACGGACGCCAAGTCGCCGGGCGAAAGGCTAGAGCAGCGTCTGCAAGAGCCCCATGGGCGTGCCGGAGGGCAGGGGCAGGCGCTTGTCGGGAAGCAGGCGCGCGGCAAGCAGCGTCAGCCATTGGCGGGAAAAGGCCACGTCCTCGAACGTGAGATAGCCGCGCCCGGAACCGTCGGTGGCCAGGCCGTAGCCGAAGACCGTGGCCCGGAAGGACTCTTTTTCGCCCACGGGCAGCACTTCGACGCTGATGCTGCGCGCGGCCGAATCGAGGGCGAGGTCGAGCACTTCGCCGTATTCGCGCAAATACTGTCGGGCCGTGGACAACAGCAGCTTGGAGAGCGACTTGTCCTTGGCCCCGGCAAGGTCGATGTTGATATTGAATCCCATAGGAGTCCGCTACCAGGAAAGGGCCAGGGTCGCGTCGTCCAGGCAGTTCTTCAGGCCCTCGCCGCAGGGCGGGATGATGTACTCGCCGTCGAAGCAGGCCAGGCAGTACGGCGGTTCCTCCCCGTTGCAGTGCACGGAGTCGAGCAGCCCCTCGATGGACAGGTAATGCAGGCTGTCGAGGCCGATGAACTTGGCGATTTCGTCCACGCTCTGGTGCGCGGCGATGAGTTCGCCCTTGGACGAGAAGTCGATGCCGTAAAAACAGGGATAGCGGATGGGCGGACAGGACACGCGCATGTGGATCTCGCGCGCGCCGAGTTCGCGCAGGCGCTTGACCCGGGTGCGGATGGTGGTGCCGCGCACGATGGAGTCCTCGACGATGAGGATGCGCTTGCCCTTGATCATGCTTTTGACGGGATTGAGCTTCACCCGGACGCTGAAGTCGCGCATGTCCTGGGACGGCTGGATGAAGGTGCGGCCCACGTAGTGGTTGCGCACCATGCTCATCTCGAACGGCAGCCCCGAGGCCTGGGAATAGCCGATGGCCGCGTAGAAGCCGGAATCGGGAAACGGCATGACGTAATCGGCGTCGACCGGCGCTTCCGCGGCGAGTATGGCGCCCATCTGCTTGCGGCGCTCGTAGACCACCTCGCCGAAGACTTCGGAATCGGGCCGGGCGAAATAGATGAGTTCGAACACGCACTGGCGCACGGGCTGCGGGTCGCAGATGCGGTAGGACTGCAAGCGGCGGTCCTGGATGACGAGCATCTCGCCCGGGGCCACGGAACGGATGGCTTCGGCCTCCATGAGGTCGAAGGCGCAGGTCTCAGAGGCGAGCACGTAGGCGTCGCCCATGCGTCCGAGCATGAGCGGCCGCACGCCGTGGGGGTCGCGCACGGCGATGATCTTGTCGTTGGCCAGAAGCAGGATGGAGTACGCGCCCTTGATCTTGTTGCAGGCCTTGATGACGGCCTCTTCCAGGGAATGGCCGTTTAAGAACTTGGCGATGAGGTGGACGAACACCTCGGAGTCGATGGTGGTCTGGAAGATGGAGCCCGAGGCTTCCAGTTCCGCGCGCAGCTCCATGGTGTTGACCAGGTTGCCGTTGTGGGCGATGGCCAGGTGGTAGTCGCCGAAGCGCACCAGGAAAGGCTGGCAGTTGCGCAGAAGCGACGCGCCGGTCGTGGAGTAGCGGATGTGCCCCACGGCCACGGACCCCTTGAGCTCCTTGCCGAGGTGGCGTTCGGAGAAGACGTCGGCCACAAGGCCCATGCCGCGCTGCTCGCGGATGCGCGTGCCGTCCCAGGTGACGATGCCGGCCGACTCCTGCCCCCGGTGCTGGAGGGCGTAGAGGCCGAAGTAGGCCATCCGCGCGGCCTCGGGATGGCCGTAGATGCCGAACAGTCCGCAGTATTCCTTTTTCATGACGCGTCGCCCGGGCTAGTTCGCCCCGTAATACTCTTGCAGGCTCTTGACGGTGAGCCCCTGCCCCGTCATCTCGCGGATGGCCTGCGCCATGGCTTTGGCCCCCGCGGCCGTGGTCGTGTAGGGGATGCCGTAGAGCAGCGCCGTCTGGCGGATGGCCATGGAGTCGCGCACCGTGCGCTTGTCCGAAATGAGGTTGATGACGAGGTCGATCTCGCGGTTCTTCATGTGGTCGACCACATGGGGCCGGCCTTCGAAGACCTTCATGACCTGCGTTACGGCGATGCCCTTGCCTTCGAGGTAGGCCGCCGTGCCCTTGGTGGCCAGGATACGGAAGCCGACTTCGCTTAGGATTTGCGCCGCCGGCAGCACGTCGTCCTTGGCGCCGTCGGCCACGGAGATGAAGACGGTTCCTTTGAGCGGCAGGTTCTGGCCCGCGCCGAGCTGGCTTTTCATAAACGCCAGCCCCACGGAGGCGTCGATGCCCATGACCTCGCCCGTGGAGCGCATTTCCGGTCCGAGCAGCACGTCCACGCCCGGGAAGCGGTTGAAGGGGAAGACGGATTCCTTGACCGAATAGTAGCCGGACTTGCGCAGGGACCAGGGATCAAGATCCGCGAGCTTCTGCCCCATGATGACCTTGGTCGCGAGCTTGGCCAAAGGCACGCCCGTGGCCTTGGACACGAAGGGGGAAGTGCGCGAGGCGCGGGGATTGACCTCGAGGATGTAGATGTCGCCGTCTTTGACCGCGAACTGGATGTTCATGAGCCCGATGACGCCGAGTTCCGCGGCAAGGGCCTTGGTCTGGCGTTCGATTTCGGCCACGAGCTCCGGCGCGAGGCTGTGCGGCGGCAGCACGCAGGCCGAGTCGCCCGAGTGGATGCCCGCCTCCTCGATGTGCTCCATGACCCCGGCCACGTAGGTGTCCGTGCCGTCGGACACGGCGTCCACGTCCACCTCGGTGGCGTTGACCAGGAATTTGTCGACGAGAATCGGGTGCTTGCCCGAGGCGACCACGGCGACCTTGAAGTAGTTCTCGAGGTCTTTGCGGTCGTAGACGATCTCCATGGCCCGGCCGCCGAGGACGTAGGACGGCCGCACCACCACGGGATAGCCGATGCGTTCCGCGATCTCTGCCGCCTCCTCCACGGCGAAGGCCGTGCCGTTGGCGGGCTGGCGCAGGCCGAGCTTGTGCAGCATCGCCTGGAAACGTTCGCGGTCCTCGGCGCGGTCGATGCTGTCCGGCGAGGTGCCGAGGATGCGCACCCCGGCGTCGAGCAGCGGCACGGCGAGGTTGAGCGGCGTCTGGCCGCCGAACTGGACGATGACGCCCTCGGGCTTTTCGGCTTCCAGGATGTTGAGCACGTCCTCGAAGGTGAGCGGCTCGAAATAGAGCCGGTCGGAGGTGTCGTAGTCGGTGGAGACGGTCTCGGGGTTGGAGTTGACCATTATCGACTCCACGCCCATCTCGCGCAGGGCGTAGGAAGCGTGGCAGCAGCAGTAGTCGAACTCGATGCCCTGGCCGATGCGGTTGGGTCCGCCGCCGAGGATGACGACCTTGCGGGCGGCCTTGGGGGCCACTTCCTTGCCGGTTTCGTATGTCGAATAGTAATACGGAGTGTAGGCCTCGAACTCGGCGGCGCAGGTGTCGACCAGGTAGTACGTGGGGGCGATGCCCATGTCCTTGCGCAGCTTGCGGGCGTCCAGGCTCGACGGCAGGCCCAGGATCGTGGCTATCTGGGGATCGGAGAAGCCGTTTTTCTTGGCTTCGGCGATGAGTTCGCGGCACTCGGCGTTGGCCGGGGAAATCTTGTCCTTGGGGAAGGCGGCGATACGCGCTTCCATGTCGACGATTTCCTTGAACTGGCGCAAGTACCAGGGGTCGATCCAGGTGGCCTCGAAAATGTCTTCCAGGGAGACGCCGCAGCGCATGGCTTCGCGCACCTGGAACATCCGCCGGGAATTGGGCCGGCGAAGGGCGGCCAGCACGGTGTCGCGGTCAGCCTCGCAAACGTCGTTTATGGCCGAAAAGCCGGTGGCCCCGATCTCCAGGGAGCGCAGGCCCTTTTGCATGGCCTCCTTGAAGTTGCGGCCGATGCTCATGGCTTCGCCGACGCTCTTCATGGCCGTGGTCAGGTAGTCTTCCGAGCCCGGAAACTTCTCGAAGGTAAAGCGCGGGATCTTGACCACGCAGTAGTCGATGGTGGGCTCAAACGAGGCCATGGTCTCGCGGGTGATGTCGTTGGGGATCTCGTCGAGGGTGTACCCGACGGCCAGCTTGGCCGCGATCTTGGCGATGGGGAAGCCCGTGGCCTTGGAAGCCAGGGCCGAGGAGCGCGACACGCGGGGGTTCATCTCAATGATGACCATTTCGCCGTCGGCCGGATTGACCGCGAACTGGACGTTGGACCCGCCGGTCTCCACGCCGATCTCGCGCATGATGGCGATGGCGGCGTTGCGCATCTGCTGGTATTCGTCGTCGGTGAGCGTCTGGGCCGGGGCCACGGTGATGGAATCGCCGGTGTGCACGCCCATGGGGTCGATATTTTCGATGGAACAGATGATGACGCAGTTGTCCGCCTTGTCGCGCATAACCTCAAGCTCGAATTCCTTCCAGCCGATAATCGAGCGCTCCAGCATGATTTCGCTTTTCATGCTGGCGGCCAGGCCGACCGAGGCGATCTTTTCCAGGTCTTCCTGGTTGTAGGCCACGCCGCCGCCGGTGCCGCCCAGGGTGTAGGCCGGACGCACGATGATGGGGAAGGGAATGCGCTTGCCCCACTCCTTGACGTCCTCCATGGTGTGGCAGATGCCGCTTTGCGGAATCTTCAGCCCGATGTTGTCCATGGCGATGCGGAAGAGTTCCCGCGATTCGGCCTTTTTGATGACGTCCAGGGACGCGCCGAGCAGATCCACGCCGTATTCGTCCAGCACGCCGGACTCGGCCAGGGCCACGGCCGTGTTGAGGCCGGTCTGGCCGCCCAGGGTCGGCAGCAGCGCGTCGGGGCGTTCCCGGGCGATGATGCGGGCGACGGTGCCGGGTTCGATGGGCTCGATGTAGGTGCGGTCGGCCAATCCCGGGTCCGTCATGATGGTGGCGGGGTTGGAATTGACGAGCACCACTTCATAGCCCTCTTCCTTGAGGGCCTTGGCGGCCTGGGAACCCGAATAGTCGAACTCGCAGGCCTGTCCGATGACAATGGGCCCGGAGCCGATGATCATGATTTTTTTAATGTCCGTCCGTTTGGGCATGGCGTGGGGTGGTTTTTTAGAGGGTGAAACGACAAATGCGGAACCGGCAAGGGATAAGCCAGTTCGCTTGATCGCGCAAGGGCTTTGCGCCCATGGCCCGTCGCCGGCCGCCGCGCGGGGCGACCGAGCCTTGCCCATGCGCCGGAGGTCACGGAATTGTTGCATGTTGGCGGCAGCCCGCCGGGACAGGCCGCCCTTCCTTGACTTCCGCCCTGCCTTGATTAAAAAAGCCTGTTTCTCCGGCGTCGCGCCGAAGCCGGAATCAAGCGCAAGGACCCGTCATGACCACCGATTATAAAAAGACTCTGCGGCTTCCCCAGACCTCCTTTCCCATGAAGGCCAACCTCAGGGAAAAGGAGCCGGAAACCCTGAAATATTGGGCCGAACAGGGCGTCTACCAGGCCATGCTCGCGGCCCGGGAAAACGCCCCCCGCTACATACTCCACGACGGCCCGCCCTATGCCAACGGCCACCTGCACATGGGCCACGCCCTCAACAAGATTTTAAAGGACATCATCGTCAAGTCGCGCCACCTGGCCGGCTTTCAAGCCCCCTACGTGCCCGGCTGGGACTGCCATGGCCTGCCCATCGAGCACAAGGTGTCCCAGGAGCTCAAGGCCAAGGGCAAGGAGAACCTGCCCGCCGTCACCGTGCGCCGCCTGTGCCGGGACTACGCCACGAAATTCGTCGATATCCAGCGCAAGGAATTCAAGCGCCTGGGCGTGTTCGGCGACTGGGACGATCCTTACCTGACCATGCGCCCCTCCTACGAATCGGCCACGGCCCTGGCCTTGTGCGATTTCGTGGAAAACGGCTCGGTCTACCGGGGCAAGAAGCCCATCCATTGGTGTCTGTCCTGCAAAACCGCCCTGGCCGAGGCCGAGGTGGAATACGCCGACGAGGTCTCGCCCTCGGTCTATGTGCGCTTTCCCCTGACCGACCCCAGGCTTAAGGACGTCTTCCCCATGGCCGATCCGGCCAAGGCCTACGCCGTCATCTGGACCACCACGCCCTGGACCCTGCCGGACAACATGGCCGTAGCCCTGCACCCCGAATTCACCTACGCCCTGGTGGCCGCAGGCGATAGCCAGTACGTCCTGGCCCTGGAGCTTCTCGACGCCGTGCGCGAGCTGTTCGGCTGGACCGAGGCCACCGTCCTGGCCGAAACCCCGGGCGCGGCCCTGGAAGGCCTGGCCGCCCGCCATCCCTTCTACGACCGCCCGTCCCCCATCGTCACCGCCGACTACGTCACCCTGGACGCCGGCACGGGCCTGGTCCACACCGCCCCGGGCCACGGCCGCGAGGACTATGACACGGGGCTGCGCAACGGCCTGGACATCCTCTCGCCCCTGGACGACGCCGGCCGGTTCCTGGATGTGGTCCCCTACTTCGCCGGGCTGACCGTCTGGGAGGCCAATCCCAAGGTCATCGAAAAGCTGACCGAGGTCGGCCATCTGCTGGCGTCGAAAAAGCTCAAGCACTCCTATCCCCACTGCTGGCGCTGCAAGGAGCCGGTCATCTTCCGGGCCACCACCCAGTGGTTCATTGCCATGGAAGCCGGCGAGCTGCGCCAAAAGGCCTTGTCCGCCATCGAAAACGACGTGGAATGGATTCCGGCCTGGGGCAAGGAACGCATCCACAACATGATCGCTTTTCGCCCCGACTGGTGCATCTCGCGCCAGCGCAACTGGGGCGTGCCCATCCTGGCCCTTATCTGCGAATCCTGCGACGCCGCCTACAACGACGCCGACTGGATGCGCTCGGTGGCCACGAAGTTCGCCGACCATGAACGCGGCTGCGACTACTGGTTCGAGGCCGGGCTCGACGACATCGTGCCGGCCGGGCTGACCTGCCCCCAGTGCGGCGGGACCCACTGGCGCAAGGAAACCGACATCCTCGACGTCTGGTTCGACTCGGGCACGAGCTTTGCCGCCGTCCTGGAAAAGCGCCCCGAACTCGGCTTTCCGGCCAACATGTATCTCGAAGGCTCGGACCAGCATCGCGGCTGGTTCCACAGCTCGCTTTTGGCCTCCATGGGCACGCGCGGCGTCGCGCCCTACAATCAGGTGCTCACCCACGGCTACGTCGTCGACGGCGAAGGCCGCAAGATGTCCAAGTCGCTGGGCAACGGCATGGAGCCCCAGGAGATCATCGACAAGCACGGGGCCGAAATCCTGCGCCTGTGGACATCGGCCGTGGACTACCGCGACGACATCCGCATTTCCGAGGAGATCCTGGCCCGGCTGG
Source organism: Solidesulfovibrio magneticus (assembly GCA_002482565.1). Lineage (GTDB taxonomy): Bacteria > Desulfobacterota > Desulfovibrionia > Desulfovibrionales > Desulfovibrionaceae > Solidesulfovibrio > Solidesulfovibrio magneticus_B. Next base: position 72,814 of record DLGG01000038.1, on the reverse strand, counting down.
TCGAGGCCTACCGCCGCATCCGCAACACCTGCCGGTTCATCCTCGGCAACCTGTCCGACTTCGACCCGGCCGCCCACGACGTGGTCCCGGCCGACATGCTGCCCCTGGACCGCTACGCCCTGGATGCCGTTGCCGCCGGCCGGCAGCGCATGGCCGAAGCCTACGAGGGCTACGAGTTCCACAAGGTGTTCCACACCTTGCACAACCTGTGCGTCACCGACCTGTCGGCCTTCTATCTCGACATCTTAAAGGACCGCCTCTACGTCTCGGCCGGCAACTCCCACGAGCGCCGCTCGGCCCAGGCCGCCCTGTGGCGCATCCTGCGCGTGCTGCTCCTGGACATGGCCCCGATCCTGTCGTTTACTGCCGAGGAAGTCTTCCGGCACACCCAGCCCAGCCAGCGCGGGCCGGGCGCGTCCGTCTTCGCCATGGAGCCCCTGGACGTTACGGGCTGGCGGCTGGACGAGGCCCTGCGCGAGCGCCTCGATCTGGTGGCCGCCCTGCGGGCCGAAGTGACCCGGGCCATCGAACCCCGGCGCAAGGCCGGCGAAGTGGGCCAGTCCCTGGAGACGGCCGTGTCGCTCTATCTGCCCGAGGACGTGCTGGCCTCGGTATCGGGGTTGGGCATGGATCTGCGTGAGGTGTTCATCGTCTCCCAGGTGGCGCTGGCTCCGGCCGCGCAGGCCCCGACCGAGGCCGTCGCCTGCGAAACCGTTTCCGGCGCGTTCGTGGGCGTGGCCCGGGCCAAGGGACAGAAGTGCGCCCGGTGCTGGATCTACAGCGAGGAAATGGCCGGCCCGGAGCACCCGGACCTGTGTCCGCGCTGCGCCGCCGTGCTGGCCGCCGAGGGAATCTAGTCCATGCGCAAAAGCTATCGGATCGCCCTGCCCATCGCCGTGCTGGTGGTCATCCTGGATCAGCTCACCAAGCTGTGGATCCAGGACCATATGGTGCTCTACACCACCCGCACGGTGATCCCGGGCTTTTTCAACATCGTCCATGTGCTCAACCGCGGGGCGGCGTTTGGATTCCTCAACCGCTCCGACATCCAGTGGCAGACCTATTTCTTTTTTGCCGCCACCGCCCTGGCCGTGCTCATCATCTTCCATTTGCTGCGCATGGCCCGCGACGACGACAAGCTGCTCATCACCGGGCTTGGCCTTATCCTCGGAGGGGCCGTGGGCAACCTCATCGACCGCATCAAGACCGGCGAGGTCGTGGATTTCCTGGACTTCTACTGGAAAACCTTTCACTGGCCGGCCTTCAACGTGGCCGACATCGCCATTTTTCTCGGGTCGCTGGGGCTGGTGTTCGCCTTCTACCGGCTGCGCCGGCCGCCCCAGAATTCCTGACGGCCCGACCGGGAAGGGAAACCGCCGTTTTGCCTTACACAGCGTTACGTCAACGAGTCGCCAGAGCGCCTGGCCTGCCGGCCGCGCCGGCAGGCCAGGCGAAAACTCCAGAGGTCGTTCATGATCCTGCCTGAATTTCCGGCCATGACCCCGAGCCAACTGGCTCTTTTCCTGGGGCTGATGGCCCTGCCCATTCTTCCCAATTTCATTGCGATATGGCACAGCTTCTACCGGGTGTTCCCCACCCATACGGAGAAGATGTTCTGGTTCCTTCTGGCCATTTTCGTGCCCGTGCTCGGAGGGATCGCCTATCTCATCTGGGGACGCAAGCGAGGTCATAAACCGTCATGAAGATTCGCCACGACGCCGCCGCGGCCTTGGCCGCCGTGATGCTCGCCGCCCTGGTCGGCGGCTGCGCTCCGGCCCAACCCAAGGGCCCCGCGCCGCTCAATACCCCGGCCGACATGTGGGCTGAATTGGAAAACACCAAGGGCGAGCTTCGACGCTTAAACGCCAAGGTCGAGGAACTGTCCCAGCAGGTGGAACAAAACCGACAGGACCCTGAACTGGCCGGGAGAGTCTCCCGTTTGGAGGGCCAGGTGAGCCGCATGGCCTCCCAGCTGGCCATCGACATTGATGGCGGCGGCGCGGCCCATGCCCCGGCTGCCCCGGGAGCCGGTTACGCCGCAGCGCCTGCGGCCGGATACGGCAACGCGCCCCAGGCCAATTACGGCACGGGTGCACCCTACGGCGCACCGGCCGCCCAGGGCGCTTACGGCGCGCCCCAGAGCCAGCCCGCTTACGGCGCAGGCCAGGGCCAGGCCGGCTATGGTCCCGGCAACGACGAGCCCAGCATTCCGCCCTACAATCCCCAGACCGGCTACGCCGCGCCCCAAGCTCCGGCCACGCCCGCGCCGGCCGCCCCGGCCCCTGCGGCGTCGGCCGATGCTCAAAATCCGGCCGACGCCGTCTACGCCAAGGGCCTGACCAGCTTCAACAGCCGCCAGTACCAGCAGGCGCTGGGCATTTTCCAGGAGTTCGGGCGTAACTTCAAATCCAGCCCGCTCATGGCCAACGCCATGTTCTGGACCGGCGAATGCTATTTCCAGCTCGGCGATTTCGCCAACGCCGCCCTGTCCTATCAGGAAGTCATCGAGAAGTACCCCAAGAGCGCCAAGCACGCCGACGCGCTGTTCAAGCGCGGCGTGGCCTTCTCCAAGCTCGGCAACGCCGGCGCGGCCAAGCTGTCGTTCAAGGAAGTCATCGACAAATACCCGGACTCCGCTTTCGCCGCCCGGGCCAAGGCCATGATGCCCAAATAGGGCCGGCCAGGAGCAGCCAATCTCATGGAAAATCAGCCCACAACGTATCGCAAGGTCGTCTACCTGACCTTTCCCCCCGAATCCTCGGGCAAGCCGCTGGTCTGCGATCTGGCCCGGGTGCATGGCCTGTGCTTCAGCATCCTCAAGGCCCAGATCACCCCGCGCCAGGAAGGCCAAATGACCATCGAGATCACGGGCGAGCGCGAGGCCTACAAGCGCGGCGTGGCCTATCTCCAGGAACAGGGCGTGGGCGTGGCTCCGGTGGCCCAGCGCATCTCCCGCGACGAGGACAGCTGCATCCACTGCGGCATGTGCACGGCCCTTTGCCCCACCAAGGCCCTGGCCGTGAACCTGGAAAGCCGGCTGGTGGTCTTCGACGGCGAGGTCTGTTCGGCCTGCGGCATGTGCACCAAGGTGTGTCCGGTCAAAGCCATGGAGATCCTGCTCGAAAACGGCGTCATGTGACGCGGGAGACGGCCGCCGTGGAAGAAAAACGCACCTACATGCGCATCCCCACGCGATTGCGCGGGCATCTGCGTCTTGTACCGAACGCGGACGAAATGCCGCTTTACCGGGAAACGCCGCCCATGGGTTCCACGCCCTGCGCCGTGGACCCGCGCGATCCCGGCATCAGCGAGCCGCTTTTTTCGCTGCTTTGCACCATCAATTCCAAGCTCGACATGCTGCTGGCCATGCAGGACCGGGATGTGCTGGAAACGGACTTCCCGGTGACCATGGACATCACGGAAATCAGCGGAGCCGGGGTGCGGTTTTCCACAACGCAGGAACTGGATCTGGAGCAGCCGGTCGAGGCCGTCATCGTGCTGGCGCGCTTCCCCATGCGCCTGGCCGGAGCCATGGGCCGGATCATCCGGCGCGAGGAAATCGACAGCCGTGTTGTGTATGCCTTGGATTTCACGCGCATCCGGGAACGCGACCTGGAAAGCATCGTGCAATTCGTCTTTCAGAGCCAGCGCGACGACCTTCGCGGGAAAAAGTGGGACTAGGCCATGGTCAACGACGACGAGCTCCTCGAACGACTGCTGGAAAAGATCGTCCAGGAAGTGGTGCCCGACCTGCGCGAGAGCATCGGGGCCACTATTGAGAAGGAAGTGGCCAGGACCTTGTCCCGGGCGCTTTTGGAAAGCGAATTCCACAAGCGCCTCAACCAGGAAATGCGCGACGGCCTCCAGGACATCTATAAGGAGATTGTCCAGGCAGCCAAGCACGGGTCCGAACAGACTTCCGAGGGCGACGGCGGCAGACATCAGGCCGATCAACTTTTCCAGGAAGCGGCCCAGCAGCTCGACAACATCCTGCAGACCACGGAATCGGCCACGTCCGAGATCATGGACATCGTCGAGAAGCACATGGAACTGCAAGCCGAGTGCGCCGCCATCCTCGACGGCCTGCCCGGCGGCTATGCCGGCCCCAAGGAAGTCACGCGGCTCAAAAGCGCCAACGCGGCCCTTGGCGAAGACCTCATGCGCATCATGACGACCCTAAGCTTCCAGGACCTCACCGGCCAGCGCATCAAGCGCATCATCACGGCCATCAAGAAAGTCGAACAGATCGTCCTGGATCTCTATCTTTCCACAGGGTTGCAGATCCGCGCCCAGGCCCAGGCCCCGGACCGCAACATCGAGGACCTCAAGGCCGAGGCCAAGCAGAAGGTCTCCGAACTCAAGGGGCCGCAGTCCGACGTCAAGCAGGGCGACGTAGACGATCTGCTGGCCCAGCTCGGCCTGGACTAGGCGGCCACACAGCGAAACGCCAAGGGCGGGGCAGGTTTTCCAACCAGCCCCGCCCTTTTGCATTCCAGCACGCTCTTCGGTTCTCACGACCACCACCCGGCCGTCAGCCGAGACAACAGCGCTATCTTCTAGCCATTTGCTTTCCGGGACCATCGCCTTCAGTAGCACCACCGCCCCCCCAAACACACCCCCCCCCTTTGCCCTTGTCCCATTCAAGGGGTCCGGGGGGCTTAGCCCCCCGGCNNCGCCGGAGGCATCTTCCTCTTCTGTCAATGATGATGGTGATGCCGGTCACCCAGGGGGTGGCCGTGGACGTGGCGGTGGAGCACGAAGTCGGGATCGCGGACGAGCCGGCCTTGCTCGATGGAATAGTAGGTGTCGGTGACGTGAGCCAGGAAATCCCAGTCGTGGGAGATGATGATCATGGGTTTGGCCAGTTGGCCGAGAATGGCGACCAACCGCTCCCGGGTTTCGGGATCAAGGCCGCCGGTGGGTTCGTCTAAAAGCAGCGCCTCGGGCTCCATGGCCAGCACTCCGGCCAGGGACACGAGCTTTTTCTCGCCGCCGGAGAGCCTGTGGGCCAGGCGATCGGCAAAGCCGTCCAGGCCAAGAAGCGTAAGGGTCCGCTCGGCCAGCTCCCGGGCGGCGTCCGGGGCCAGGCCGCGGTTCAGCGGCCCGAAGGCCACGTCGTCCAGGACGGTGGGATAGATGATCTGGTCGTCGGCGTTTTGCAGCAACATGCCGATGCCCAGGCGCACTTCCCGAAAATCGCGCTCGGTTTGGGCTTCGCGGCCCTTGTAGCGCACGACGCCGCTTTGGGGCCGGGCCAGGCCCATCATGACGTGGAGCAAGGTCGTCTTGCCCGAGCCGTTGGGACCAAAAAGGCCGATGCGCTGCCCCGGGGAAAAGGTGAAGTCCAGGGCGTCCAGCACCGGATCGGCGGCGGGATAGGCGAAAGTAATCTTTTCCAACGCGAGCAACGGCTCAGGCATGTCCGCTCCTTGAAATCCAGTCGCCGTAGGCCGCCAAAGCCGCCGCAAGCGCCATGAGACAGAGAAAAACCCTATCCGGCCAGCTGGCCCGGAATCGGTCGAGGCTTGGAAACCTGCCGTGGAAACCGCGCAGCAGCATGGCTTGGTAAACCCGTTGGGAGCGGTCGTAGGCGCGCACCAGCACCATGGCCAAAAGGGCGGCGTAGGTGCGGTAGGTGCGGCCATTGGACGCCGGGGCAAAGCCGCGCAGCCGGGCTGCGACGACCAGCCGGCCGTACTCCTCGGCGATGACGTGCAGGTAGCGGTAGGTAAAGACGAAGAGGAAGGAGAACTTGGCCGGCACGCCAAGGGCCGTCATGGCCCGGCCCAGGGCCGGGGCCGGAATGGTGGCCAAAAGGGAGAGCACGCAGAAAAACACGGCGTTGGCCTTGACCGTGGTCAGCAAGGCCAGATCGAGGCCCTCCCGGCTGACGGTCAGGCCGTGAAATGTCCAGACCGGCGCGCCTGGCGTGGCGGCCGGCACGAAGAGCCACAGGAAGGCGACAAAGACGTTGATCGCCGCCGTGCGGCGCAGCACGACGCCAAGGGGAGGCCTGGAAAGGAGCGTCAGCAAGAGCCCGAGGCCAAGGATGCCCAGCGGCGCGGCCAGCCCTTGGGCCAGGGCCGCCGGCAGGGACAGAAGCAGGCAGGCGGCCAGCCGGCAGCGGGCGTCCAGGGCGTGGATGGGGGATACGCCCCGGGCGAGCAGTTCGTCGATCATGGGCGCGGCTTTTTGCCCTTGGCCGCGAAATAGGCGGCGATGCCGGCCAGCCCCACCAGCCAGCCCAGGCCCCCGATGATTTCGGTCAGGCCCGGGCCTTTTTCCTTTTCACCAACGAGGATGGCCCGAAGCGGCGCGATTTTTTTCTCCACCGCCGCTTCCACGACGCGCTCCAGGGCGGCGGCGTCCAGGGCCGGGGCGACGGCCCCCTGCCCGCCTGTCTGGTTCACTGCCTGGACCGGAGCCGACGCGGCGGCAACCGGCCCGGCGGCGGCGACAGGCGCGGCCGGCGGGCTTGGAGGAGCTGACGTGGCAGGCGTCGCACCGGGCGCGGCCGGTGTTACCGGAGCAGCGACCGGCGCGGCGGTCAGGTATTCGGCCGCCTTGACCTCGGTGGTGTTCTGATGCCCTTCCCCGGCCCTAAGGACGATGCGCAGGTCGGCCTTGGCCGCGCGCACGGCCGGGGGCACGGGGAAGCGGAACTCGCCCTTCTCGTCGGTCTTGCCGGCCAGAAGCGCCGCGCCGGTCGAGGCGTCGAAGACTTCGACGTCGCCGAAACGCACCCGCTCGGAGCGGCTGTAGCTGCATTCCACGACAACGTCATGGCCTTCGACGTAGGCAAAGACGTTGACCCGATGGGCCAAGGCCGGCGCGGCCAAAACAGCCAGCAAGGCCAGGGAAGCGGCAACGGACTTCAGCCGGTGCAGGTAACGATTTTTCACATAAACTCCCGGAGCGTTAGCGGGTCGGGGTCTGGGCCAGGAGTTCCGGCCGGACCTTGGCCAGAAAGCCCACCGCCATGGCCGTGACGGCCCCTTCCACCAGCATGATGGGCACATGGGCCACCACAATGGCCTTGGCCGTGGCCATAAAACCTTCGCCGGACAGGGCCAGGGCGCAGGCCGTGAGCAACGCCGCCAGCAGCACGGCGAAAAAGCCGCAGCAAAACGCGCCAACGGCCCGAGCCTTGCCGGCGCGGCGCATAAGCGGCCCGAAAGCGAAGGCGCAAGCCACAGCCGGCCCGGCCATGTCAAAGACATTGGCCCCAAGAACGACCAGCCCGCCGTACTGAAAGAGCACGGCTTGCAGCAGCAAGGCCACGGCGATGGCCGGGAAGGCGGCCGGCCCAAGGATGGCTCCGAGCAGGCCGTTTAAAATGAGGTGGGCGCTCACCGGCCCGATGGGCACATGGATGAGCGACCCCACGAAAAACGCGGCCGACAGGATGGCCACGGTCATGAGCCGGTCGTAGTCCAGGCGCTTGAGTCCCAGCCCCACGCCGACAGCGGACAAGGCCCAGCCGCCGGCCAGCACCGGCCCGGAAAGCACCCCTTCGGAAATATGCATGGCGTCCTTGTCCGGTTAGGCGGCGGCCCGGGGACGAAACGGCTTCGTCCCCGGGCAAGCGCGCCGTTTTACTTTTTCTTGCGCTTGGGTTCAACGAACTTGGCCCACAACACTGCCCCACGCTCGACCTTTTTGGCCGCGCCGTCCTTCTGGATGGTGTCGGGCGCGTCGACCAGGGCGGCAAAACCCCACCAGCCGGCAAAAGGCACGGCGTAGGAAAAGACGCCGTTGGCGTCGGTCTTGACCACCTGGGTGGTCATGTATTCGTTGGGGGCCTCGTAGGCCTTGTCCTTGTTGTAGAATTCCACTTCCACCGGCACATCGGCGGCCGGCTTGCCGTCAACGAGCAATTTGCCCGTAAAGACGTTGCCGGCGTAGTTGCCGAAAGGCCGGGTCAGCGGCACGATTTCGGCGGCCAGCCCGACGGGCGCGTCCCAGCCCTCTTCCTCGCCGAAAGCCGGCACCGTCACCTTGGTCAGGTGCTCGATGAACTTGTCCTCGGCCGGCTCGAAATAGGGTTCGGGCACGAGGAAAAAGGTGCCCACGCCCGGCTTTTTAAAGGTGTACTCGGCGGTCCAGGCGGCGTGGTCCATGATCTTGGCCGGCTTGAGGGCGGGGAGCAAATCGGTCTTCTGCCCGTTGTCCACGACCCCGAAAGCCTTGGGCTTGGCCATGTCCATGCCGTTGCCTTCCATGGGATGGGAAAAGGAAACAGCCAGGTCCACCTTGGCCTTGGCCTTGTCGGCCACCGTGTCCTGGGACGGAATGACCATGCCGAAGTGAGCCAGGGCCGGGGCAGCGGAGAGGGTCAGGACGGCTGCGGCCAAGGCCGGGGCAAGAGCCGAGGCGAGGAAAAATCGAGGTGTGCGCATGTCTGGGTCTCCTTAGCAAAAATGTGCCAGCGGTGGAATACGAAACCATGTCTGGATATTCTTCTATGCAATAAAATTCAAGAAGGTGACACAAAAAAGGACCGAAAGATTTAAATGAGCTTCACGCATCAGACGGGATTTAAAAAGACACGGCCAGACGCAAAGCCACGTCAGGCTGGTCAGCGGGGCGGATGCTGCCTTCCAGGGTCAGTCCGGCGGTCGGGCGCACGGCCAGGGACAGGAAAGGGACAACGAGGGAACGCGGTTCGTAGCCGTAACGGCTGGGCAGGGCGTTAAGGGCCAGGATGGCGGCCAGGGCGTTGCCCGTCGCGCCGGCGGGGTCGGCATGATGGGTCAGGCGCTTGTCCAGGCGAAAGGCGACAAGCGAGGCTCCTGCGGCGGCCTCCACCGGACCGTAGTCGTAGCCGAGCCGGGCCGTGGCCTCATGGCTGGTCCAGGAGAAAAAGGCGTCCCGGGCCGAGGGCGGCGTGCCCCCGCCAGACCGGTTGGCCCCCTCCTCCCGGGCTTCGGGGGCAGCGGCCGAAAAAAAGGCGTAGTCGAACCGGGCAAAGACGCCATCTCCGGGCTGGCGGCGCAGGATCAGCCGGGCGCACGGCCCCCAGAGAAAAGCCGGCCGGGTTTCCCAGGCCTCGTACACGCCCTGCTCCACGTTCTTGGCTTCGAACCGGCCCACCGAAGCCCCGACCTGGCCGCCCAGGGCCAGGACGACGTGATTGGTGTCCAGGAGGCGAAAGACGGCTTCGACGTAGCCCCGCTGCTCGGTCCAGTTGCGGACCCAGCCGCCCTGTTGCGGCAGAAAGGCGGCCGAGGGCGTAAAGGATGTCGGCTCGCGCAGGTCGCGGTAGCCCAGGGTCCGGCCGACAAGCGCCACCTCGAACCGGTCCGCATCGGCCAGGGCGGGCGTTGGACCGACCAGGGCCAGGAAGACCGCCTGGCCCATAAGCCAGAACCCCAAGAGTTTCACAACCCGGCCAGCCCCTGCCTGGGCACGGCAAGACCATGACTGACCAAGCCGTCGTAACGCGATCCGGCACAATCCGGCGGTTAGGCGACAGGCGACGGGTGATTCCATGGCCCTTTCTGCCACGATAAGCGCCGGGAGAAAAGGCGGTCCGAGGCCTAGGAGGGGTCGGCCTTGGCCATGGCCGGCCGGGATTGGGTCGCCGTGGCCGGCACGAAGCGCGCGAACCAGTCGAGGTTGCGAACCATGAGGTCGCGCAACAGCCCCGTTTCGGTGATGTCGTGGCCGCTTCGCGGATAGGCGGCCAGCCTGGTGACCACGCCGCGACGGGACAGGGCGGTGTAGAGTTCCAGGGCCTGGGTGAAGGGGACGCGCTCGTCGGCCACGCCATGTTGGAACAGCGTCGGGGTCTGGATGGCGGCGGCGTATTTCAGCGGTGAGCGGTCAAACAGGAAGTCGAAGCGTTCATAGGCTTCGCCGCCCATGTACAGCGGCATGAAATCAGGCAAATCCATGCTGCCGCACTGGCTGACCAGATTGGTGATGCCGCCGCCGATGGAGGCGGCCTTGAACCGGTCGGTGTGGCCGATGGCCCAGGCGGCAAGGTAGCCGCCGTAGCTCCAGCCCATGACGCCAAGGCGCTTGGGATCGGCTTGGCCCTTGGCGATGAGCGCATCGAGGCCGGACATCAGGTCGGCGAAATCGACGCCGCCCCAATCGTTGACGATGGCTCGGCGAAAAGCCGGCCCGTAACCGTCGGAGCCCCGGACGTTGGGCTGAAACAGGGCATAGCCGTGGGCGGAAAATACGGCCAGGGGGTAGCTGTTGAGCAGGCCGGGATAGAGACGCTGGGCGGCCTGGGCCGGGCCGCCGTGGAGTTCGACCAGAAGCGGCGGCGCGCCGACCACAGATCCTGCCGGCGGGGTATACAGGCCTTCAATCAGGGTCCCGTCAGCCGACTTCCACCGCACGATCTCGGGCTTGACCGTCTGGTAGGCGGCAAATTCCCGGTTGACGGCGGACACGGCCTTGGGCTCGTAGCGCTCGACCGAGGTGACGAAAGCCTCGGGCGGCAGATCCCAATCGGTGAGCGCCAGCCCCAGATGTCGGGAACCGGGGGACAAACTGGCCTGGAGCGGAATGCGTCGGCCATCGTCGAGGCGAGTCGGGGGCTGGCTGTCCAGAGGCAAGGCATAGAGCGCGGCTCCCACGCCGTCGGCCTCCCGCACGAGCAGGCTTTGGCCGTCTTGGGCCCAGCCCAGGAGTTCGGGCCGGGCGTCAGGCGTAAGAGCCAAGGGGCGCGCCTCGCCGCCGGCCAGGGGCACGACCATGACCCGGCCGGCGTTATAATAAAATCCGGGCGCGGCCGTGGCCACATAAGCCAGCAAGCGGCCGTCGGGCGAGACGGTCGGCATGTTTTCCGATGCGTCTGAAGCGGCCAAGAGCTTCATGCCGCCCTTGTCGAGTTCGACCATGGCGATGTCGGCATGGCCGGCGTCAATGGGGGCGGGGCCGCCGGTTGAGCCGTTATGGGCACGTCCTCGGGGCGGGGCGTGGGGGTTGGCGGTTTCGAAAACAATGCGGCGGCCATCCGGGGAAAAGGCGAATGCGCCTACGTCCCGGTCGGCGACAAGCTGGCGCATGACCCCGGGCTGGGACACGGTCAGGAGGTAGAGTCCGGCCAGTCCGCCAGGGCTGTCGAGCACCTCGACGTCGCCGTCGCAGCCCTCGGGACGGTTTGGCCCGGCCTTGGGACTGGTCGTGGCGGTGACGGCCAGTTTCTTGCCGTCCGGGGAAAACGCCAGATCAAGGATGTCGGCCCGGCCGTCGCTTAAGCGGCGTGATTGGCCGGCGGCGAGCTGGAGCAAATGGAGCTCGGAGGCGTTATCGCCCTGGCAGAGATAGGCCAGCCATTTGCCGTCCGGGGAAAAACGCGGGTGGTCGCAAGAGGTTGTGGCCGGGGTGATGGGACGTCCGCCCTCCCGGGCCATGTCGGTCAAGAAAATGCGTGAGACAGGTTCGCCGGCCTGATCGGACATTCGGGTCACGACAAAGGCGACGCGTTTGCCGTCAGCGGCTACGCGGACATCGTCGATTGAGGCCAGACGCAGCATGACCTCGATGGTGAACGGCTTGTCGCCGCCGGCCATGACGGACACGACTGGCGAACACAGCGCCAGCAGCCCCAAAAGGGCCAGGACGACGCACAGGCGTTGGGACACAGGGACCTCGCTACTCACGGTGGCCGGCACTCTACGGCCCCTTGACCCGCCGGTCAAACGCCGAAACGACGACGGCCCCCTTGCGGGGGCCGTCAGAAAGGCAAGCTTTCGAAATCACTGTTTTAGATGCGCAGTCCCGCGTCGGCCGGCCGCTTGGACAGCCACAGGTCGAAAAGAAACCGCGTAAAGAAAATGGCCGTGAACATGGAGGCCACGATGCCGAGAATCAGGGTCACGGCAAAGCCGCGAATGGGACCGGTGCCGAACTGGTAGAGGACCACGGCGGCGATGACGGTGGTGACGTTGGCGTCCAAAATGGTGAGCGTGGCCCGGCTGTAGCCGACGTCCACGGCCGAGCGGGCGGTCAGGCCCCGCCGCAGCTCCTCGCGGATGCGCTCGAAGATGATGACGTTGGCGTCAACGGCCATGCCGATGGTCAGGATGATGCCGGCGATGCCGGGCAGGGTCAGGGTGGCCCCGAATCCGGCCAGACCGGCCACGATGAGCACGAGGTTGAACAGCAGGGCCGCGTCGGCCACGGCTCCGGCCACGCCGTAGTAGACGATCATGAAGGCGATGACGATCAGGCCGCCAATGACGGCCGAATGGACGCCCTTTTCGATGGATTCCTGCCCCAAGGAAGGACCGACCGTGCGCTGTTCCAGGATGGTGACCGGAGCCGGCAGCGCGCCGGCGCGCAGCACGATGGCCAGATCGCGGGCTTCCTCGGTGGAGAACCGGCCGGTGATGCTGGCCCGGCCGCCGCCGATCTTTTCCTGGATGGTGGGCGCGGAATACACCTTGCCGTCAAGAACGATGGCCAGCTGCTTCTTGACGTTCTCCGCGGTGACCCGCTCGAACTGGCGCGCGCCGCTGGGGGTGAAGGTCAGGGCCACGTAGGCCTGGTTGTTGGGGTCGAAGTTGGCCCGGGCGTCGGCGATGCTCTCGCCGGTCATGACGGCGTCGGCCTTGAGCGCGATGGGCCGCTCCAGGTAGGAACCGTCGGGATTGCGGTGGCGCAGCACGGACAGTTCGTCGCCCGGGGGCAGGATGCCCTTCTGGGCTTTTTCCATGTCCACGGTCTCGTCCACGACCTTGAATTCCAGGTGGGCGGTCTTGCCGATGAGCTTGATGGCCCGTTCGGGGTCCTGCAGGCCCGGCAGCTGAATCTGGATGCGGTTGTCGGCCTGCTTGCGGATGTCGGGCTCGGCCACGCCGAATTCGTCGATGCGGTTGCGGATGGTCTTGACGGCCTGGTCCACGGTCATGCGGGCCTGGTCGTCCTTGTAGCGCTGGGTGAACGAGAGCTTATAGAGGAGCTTATTATCCGCCGCGGATTCGACGCCATCGACGTGAAGCACGGAAAAGTGGCTGGACAGGAACTTGTCCAGGGCGTCGCGCTTGTCGGGGGTGGCCAGGACGAATTCCAGACGCTTGCCGTCCGGAGTGGTGCCGGGCCGTTGGATGACGATGCCCTCGTCTTTGACCTGGTCGCGGACGTCGCGGCCCATCTGGGCCAGGGAATTGGCCAGGGCCTTGTCCACATCGACCCCAAGGGTCAGGTGAATGCCGCCCTTGAGGTCAAGGCCAAGGCTGATGACGTCATCGGGCAGGAATTTGCCCAGAAAGCTCTGCTTCACCGACCCCAGGGAGGGCAGCATGTAGATGAGGCCCAGAAAGGCCACGAGACTGATCACGGCCAGTCGCCAACGCAGATTTCCAGTCATGGGCGAGGCTCTCCTTGGGAGGCTTGCGCTTGGGAGTCAAACGACAAAACGAAGGGACTGCCGGGGCAGCCCTTCGCCGTCGCTTCGGGCCTGTGCGGCCCGAAGAGGAATATCCCTAATCCTTGGACTTGTCTTTGCCCTTGGGCTCGGCCTTGGCGGCCGGAGCGCCGGCTTCGCCGGGGCCGGAGACGAAGTTGCGGTTGATCTCGATCGTGAGGTCCTTGGCGATCTCGATGGTGATCTTGTCGCCGTGGACTTCCATGATGCGGCCGTAGATGCCGCCGCCGGTCAGAATGTAGTCGCCGCGCTTGAGGCCGGCCAGGTATTCCCGGTGCTGCTTGGCCTTCTTCTGCTGTGGGCGGATAAGCAGGAAGTAGAAGATGGCGAACATGAGGATAAGCGGCAAAAAGGCGGTGATGGGGTTGCCCCCCGCGGCGTCGCCGCCGGGCGCGGCGCCCATGGCGTGCGCCAGACTCGGAAACAGCATGATGCCTCCAATTAGGATGATGGTGCCGCCGGCGAATGGGCGTGCTTCGAACGTCCGAAGCGTCGCGCCGTGGCCGGGACGCGTCTATCGCGCCAAAATGGATGGTCTAAAATCGCCGTCGCGTCAAGGCCATTTGCGCGTCAAGGCCGGCTTGCGCCCGTCGTTTGTTCGGCTTTACGGCCAGGGCGTGCATTCACGAGCCGGCGCATAGCCTTGGTAAAACGCTTCGCCAAGGGTCGGCAGGGCCACCCGGTTGCGCCGGCCGATCCGGGCCGCGTCCGGGCAGCCTGGGCCATGAAAGCGGTGCGAGGACGCATTGCCGACATAAGGCGCGGCCGGGGGCGGCAGCGCCAGCAGGCGCGGCCAAAACCCTTGCCCTTCGGCCATAGCCCGGCGCTGGAGGCCGAGATAGCGGTGGAAAAGCGCCTCCCCCACGTCCTCATGCCAGAAGACGAAGACGCACCCCCTGGAGAGCAGGATCTCCGTCACGCTGCGCCCATCCGGCAGGACAAGATCGCCCAGAAGCCGGCCGAAACGGTCCTGGGCCGGCCCGACTCCAACAAACCGCAACGGGACGCCCCGAACCAGCCCCTCCAGGGCCGCCTTGGCCTGTTCGGCGAAATACTGGGCCGGCCGGCCGTCGTGGGCGGTTTCCGGGGCGTCCACGCCGGCCAGGCGCAGGGTGCGGCCATGGGCCAGCCGGCAAGTGTCGCCGTCATAGACCGTGACCGCCCGAACAGTCTCGTCGGTCGCCCTGGCCGGCTGCGCTCCGGCCGCCAGGCAAATGACGACCAGCACAAGCACGGCCCTAAGTCGTCGCCCTGCCCTTGCCGTCAACGCCCTGCTTTCCATGGCCCCTCCAAAACAAACAGCCGCCGCGAATGCTGCGACGGCCGTTTGCCAAAAAACACAACGCACAGGCCGCTATTTCATGGTTCCGGGAACAAAGCCGATCTTGTCGATGGCGGCCTTGATGTCGTCCTGCGGAGCTTCGCCCTCAAAGGACACCAGTCCCTTGCCCAGGTCCACGGAGACGTTGGACAGCCCCGGCAGGGCCGAGAGGGCCTTGGTCACGGAATTGGCGCAGTTCTGGCAGTGCATGCCGCCGACTTCGATGGTTGGCATCAGGCGTCCTCCTTCGTTTTTTCGGCGATATAGGCCAGGGCCGCCGGAAAATCGAGGGTGCCCTCGTAGATGGCCCGGCCGGAAATGAGGCCTTCAAGACCCTTTTTCACATAGGGATAGAGCGCTTTGACGTCGTCCAGGGTGGCCACGCCGCCGGCGGCGATGACCGGCAGGTCGGTGAGCTCCAGCAGCCGCGTAAGGGCCGGCAGGTTCACGCCCGACTGCATGCCGTCGCGGCTGATGTCGGTGTAGACCACAAAGGCCGCGCCGGCGGCGGACAGGCCCGGCAGCACGTCTTCGACGGTGCGGCCGGAATCCTCCACCCATCCCTTGACCTTGAGGTTGCCGTCCACGGCGTCCAGGGACACCCCCACTCGGCCGGGGTGGGCCGCGCAGATGGCAGCAAACGCGTCGGGATCGGCCAAGGCCAGGGTGCCGATGATGAGCCGCCTCACGCCGGCCCTAAGGTAGGCGGCGGCGGTGGCCGCGTCGCGCACCCCGCCGCCGAGCTGCACCGGGATGGACAACCCGGAGCAGATGCGGGCGATCAGCTCGAAGTTGCGCGGCTTGCCGCTAAAGGCCCCGTCCAAGTCGATCAGGTGGAGCCATTTGGCCCCAAGCCCTTCCCAATGCCGGGCCATGGCCTCGGGATCGGGGGAAAACACGGTGACGGCGTCGGCAACGCCCTGGCGCAGCCGCACACACTGCCCGTCCTTGATATCGACAGCCGGGAAGATGATCACAGCCCGAGCTCCGCGATGCCTTTCTTGAGGCCTTCCTGGGCCAGTTCGATGGCCGAGAGCCAACGGCCGTTGCGGGAGACGAACTTCTTGGCGTCCAGGATGTTGGAAACCAGGGACTGCTGGGTCTCGTCGAAATGGAAGTTGCGGACCATGGCCCCGGTGCGCACATCAATCAGGTACAGCACGAAATCGACGCTGGCCGGCTTGGTGGCCCCGATTTCGGAACCGTCGCGCTCGCGCCAGTCGATGACCATGGGCACGACGACGTAGTCCGCGCCGGCGCACTTGCCGATGTTGACGTAATAACGCAGAGTCCCCAACCGCCCTGGCTCATCGCCGCGCGGGGCGGACTTGGCGCAGGAAGCGGCCATCTTGGCCGGCACGAACTGCTGCTTGGCCACGGCCAGATCCTGCTCCAGGGCGGCGTCGAGGTGGACCGGAGCCACCTCGGGCACGTGCCGGGCCGACGGCAGATAGCCGGCGAGCACGTCGGCGTCGGTGGCCGGGATGGTAAAGGGCAACACGGCGAACTTCTTGTCCAGGAAGGCCACGGCCGAAGCCGGGGCATCGCCCGAGGCCGGGGCCTTGGACACCGGGGCGGTCTTGCGTACGCAGCCGGCGGCGAGGCTTAAGCCCAAAAGCGCCACGCCGAGATAGGCCAGAGATTTGCTTCGCATCAGTCCAGGCTCCCTTTGGTGCTCGGCACCCTGCTCGATCCGTGCGCGGCCGTGGCCCGGCGCAGGGCCAGTCCCAACGCCTTGAAGGCCGCTTCCACCAGATGGTGGCCGTTTTGGCCGTACACGAAATGGATATGAAGGTTCATGCGGGCGGAAATGGCCAGAGACTTGAAGAATTCCCGCCACAGGTCCTTTTCCTCGCCGGCAATGACCGGCGGCAGCACGTCTTCGCGGTAGACCAGATAGGGCCGGCCCGAGAGGTCCACCACCACGTCGCACAGGGCCTCGTCCATGGGCACCCGGGCATCGCCCACCCGCTCTATGCCCACGCGCTCGCCTAGGGCCTGGCGGAAAGCCTCGCCCAGACAGATGGCGACGTCCTCCAGGGTGTGGTGGGCATCGACTTCCAGGTCGCCCCGGCAGGTCAGGTTGAGGTCAAAACCGGCCCAGAAGGCCAGCAGGTTGAGCATGTGGTCGGCAAAACCGAAGCCTGTGTCAATGGCGGCATTGCCTGCGCCGTCGATGGTGATCTCGACGGCCACGCGGGTTTCGCCGGTCTCTCGGGAATAGGCTCCAAACCGTTCGGTCATGGCGGTTCCCCGACCGCTTAAGCGGTCGGGGCCTCCTTGCCGGACGCGGCGTCCTTGGCGGCGGCCGGCTGGGCAGCCGGGCCGTTCTCGGGACGGAGCTGCTTTTGTGCCTCGGCCTGTTTCTGCTCACGCTCGGCCCGATCCACTTCCGCTTCCAGGGTGGATTTGACGTCGCTGCTCATGCGGCGAAACTCGGCCATGCCCTTGCCAAGCGTCTTCATGAGATCGGGCAGCTTGGAGGGGCCGATGACGATCAGGGCCACCACCAGGATGACCAGAAGTTCCGTGGAACCGATGCCGAACATAGGACTACTCTTTTGGCCGGGCGCGTAAGGTCCGGGATTGCGTCGCGTTGCGACCGTCTATTCCCACTCGATGGTCGCGGGCGGCTTGGACGAGACGTCGAACACCACGCGGTTGACGCCTTTGACCTCATTGATGATGCGGTTGGACATGACGGCCAGAATTTCCGACGGCAGCCGGCTCCAGTCGGCGGTCATGGCGTCGAGGCTGTCCACCACGCGGATGGCGGCCACGTTTTCATAGGTGCGTCCGTCGCCCATGACCCCGACGGTCTTGAGCGGCAGCAGCACGGCAAACCCCTGCCAGACCTTGCGGTACCAGCCCGAGGCGACAAGCTCGCTCTGGACGATCTTATCCGTTCGCCGCAAAATCTCAAGCCGTTCCTCGGTCACCTCGCCGATGATGCGGATGGCCAGGCCCGGTCCCGGGAAGGGATGCCGCCAGATGATGAAGTCGGGCATGCCGAGCTCCACGGCCACCTTGCGCACCTCGTCCTTGAAGAGTTCGCGCAGAGGCTCAATGAGCTCCAGCTTCATGACCTCGGGCAGCCCGCCCACGTTGTGGTGGCTTTTGATGACGGCCGAGGGGCCCTTGAAGGACACGGACTCGATGACGTCGGGATAGAGCGTGCCCTGGGCCAGGTATTTGACCTTGGGCAGCTTGGCCGCTTCGACCTCAAAGACCTCAATGAAGGTCTTGCCGATGATCTTGCGCTTTTCCTCGGGGTCGGTCACGCCGGCCAGCTTGTCGAGAAAGAGCTTGGCGGCGTCAACGTAATGCAGATTGAGGTCGAAGTGTTCGCGCAGATAGGCGGCCACTTCCTCGCCCTCGCCCATGCGCAAAAGACCATTGTCGACGAAGATGCAATGGAGCTTCTTGCCGATGGCCTTGTGGAGCATGACGGCCACGACGGTGGAATCCACGCCGCCGGACAGGGCGCAGACCACTTCGTCGTCGCCGACTTTTTCCTTGAGCGAGGCCAGCTCGGTTTCCAGGAAGCTCGACATGGTCCAGCCAGAGGTCAGGCCGGCGACGTCAAACAAGAAGTTGTGGAGAATGCGCTCGCCGTCCTCGGTGTGGGCCACCTCGGGGTGGAACTGCAGGGCGTAGATGCGCCGCGAGACGTTGGCCAGGGCGGCGATATCGACGTTTTTGGTGCGCGCTGCCACCACGAAGCCGTCCGGCGCGGCCATGACCTTGTCGCCGTGGGACATCCAGACGATGTGCCCGTCTTTTTGGGGCAGGCCGGCGAAAAGCGGCACGTCGGCCAGGAGCTGCAGATCGGCCCGGCCATACTCACGGTCGGTGGAGGCGGCCACATGGCCGCCGGGCAGGTGGTGGGCCAGAAGCTGCATGCCGTAGCAGATGCACAGCGTCGGCAGGCCCAGATCGAACACGGCCGGGTCAAAGGGCGGCGCGTCGGCGTCGGCGACGCTGGAAGGGCCGCCGGACAGGATCACGGCCTTGGGGGCCATGGCCGCCACTTCCTTGGCCGTGACGGTGCAGGGATGGATTTCGGAATACACCCCGGCCTCGCGCACGCGGCGGGCGATGAGCTGGGTGTACTGGGAGCCGAAGTCGAGGATGAGAACCTTGTCGGGCTGGCTCATGCTAGTAGGTCTCCACGCGGTAGTTGGGGGCTTCCTTGGTGATGATGACGTCGTGGACATGGCTTTCGCGCAGCCCCGCCGGCGAGATGCGCACGAACCGGGCTTTTTGCTGCAGCTCCTCGATGGTGTTGCAGCCGCAGTAGCCCATGCCGGAACGCAGGCCGCCCACGAGCTGGTAGATGCTGTCGGTGACCGGGCCCTTAAACGGCACCCGGCCAACAATGCCCTCGGGCACGAGCTTTTTGGTCTTTTCCTGGAAGTAGCGGTCGGAGCTGCCTTCGCGCATGGCGTCGATGGAACCCATGCCGCGGTAGATCTTGTAGGTGCGGCCCTGGTAGAGCACGGTTTCGCCCGGGCTTTCCTCGGTGCCGGCGAAAAGGCCGCCCATCATGACCGTGTCGCCGCCAGCGGCGATGGCCTTGACGATGTCGCCCGAGAACTTGACGCCGCCGTCGGCAATGATCCGTTTGCCGGCTTCACGGCAGGCCCGGGAGGCTTCCATGATGGCCGTGACCTGGGGCACGCCCACGCCGGCCACCACGCGGGTGGTGCAGATGGAGCCCGGCCCGATGCCGACCTTGACGGCGTCGGCCCCGGCGGCAATGAGCGCCTTGGCCCCTTCGTAGGTGCCGACGTTGCCGGCCACGAGCTGGCAGCCCGGGTGCTCGGCCTTGATGGCCCGGATGGACTCCAGGATGTTCCTGGAGTGGCCGTGGGCGGAATCCAGCACCAGGAAGTCCGCGCCGGCGTCCAGCAGGGCCTGGACGCGCTCGCCCCGGTCGCCGCCCACGCCAATGGCCGCGCCCACGCGCAGCCGGCCCAGGCTGTCCTTGCAGGAATTGGGGTATTTGCGGATCTTCTCGATGTCCTTGATGGTGATGAGCCCGCGCAGCTTGTTGTTGTCGTCAACGACCAGAAGCTTTTCGATGCGGTTGGCGTGGAGGTGGTGCTTGGCCTCCTCCAGGGTGGTGCCCACGGGCACGGTGACGAGATTTTCGCTGGTCATGACCTGGCCCACGGTGGTGACCGAGTCCTTGACGAAGCGCACGTCGCGGTTGGTGACGATGCCGACCAGGGTGTCGCCGTCGACCACGGGCAGGCCGGAAATGCTGTACTCGCTCATGACGGTGAGCGCCTGCTCCACGGTCATGGCCGGGGGGACGGTGATGGGCGAGATGATCATGCCCGATTCCGACTTCTTGACCTTCTCCACTTCGAGCCGCTGCTGGGCGATGGTCATGTTCTTGTGGACCACGCCCACGCCGCCGCTGCGGGCGAGCTGGATGGCCATGCGCGATTCGGTGACGGTGTCCATGGCGGCGCTGACCAGGGGAATGTTGAGCTTGATGTCCGGGGTGAGCCAGGAGGACACGTCGGCCAGGTCGGGCGTGACTTCCGAATAATCGGGAACAAGCAAAACGTCGTCGAAGGTAAGGCCGAAATCGATGACTTTTTCCATATCGCAAACTCCGGGTTATATGGGCGGCCTAGTCCAGGCCGAGATAAGCGGAACGCACCTTGGGGTTGCTCAGGAGCTCCTTGCCCGGCCCTTCCAGGGTGACATGGCCGGTTTCCAGGACATAGCCCCGATGGGCGATTTGCAGCGCCATCTGGGCGTTTTGCTCCACGAGCATGACCGTTACGCCATCTTTGTTGATTTGGACAATGATCTCGAAAATGTTTTCCACCACCAGCGGCGCAAGCCCAAGGGACGGCTCGTCCAAAAGCAGAAGTTTGGGCCGGGCCATGAGCGCCCGGCCGATGGCCAGCATCTGCTGCTCGCCGCCGGACAGCGTGCCGCCCATCTGGGAACGGCGTTCGCGCAGGACCGGGAACAGCGCATAAGCGTGCTCCTCGTCCTCGCGGATGCCGGCCTTGTCCTTGCGCAGATACGCGCCCATGAGCAGGTTTTCCCGCACGGTCAGGCGCGGGAAGATCATGCGCCCTTCCGGCACTTGGGTGATGCCCATGGAGACGATGCGCTCGGTGGTGCTGGCGGTGATGTCCTCGCCCATAAAGGCGATGGAGCCCTTGCGGGGATGGACCACGCCGGAGATGCTCATGAGCGTGGTGGACTTGCCCGCGCCGTTGGCCCCGATAAGCGTGACGATCTCGCCCTGGGCGACCTTGAGGGAAACGCCCTTTAAGGCCTGGATGTTGCCGTAAAACGTTTCAATGGCGGTCAGTTCAAGCATGGGCCGCCCCTTTGCCGAGGTAGGCTTCGATGACGTCGGG
Source organism: Solidesulfovibrio magneticus (assembly GCA_002482565.1). Lineage (GTDB taxonomy): Bacteria > Desulfobacterota > Desulfovibrionia > Desulfovibrionales > Desulfovibrionaceae > Solidesulfovibrio > Solidesulfovibrio magneticus_B. Next base: position 51,714 of record DLGG01000038.1, on the reverse strand, counting down.
GTTGGCCCGGACTTCCTGGGGCGAGCCGTCGGCGATCTTGACGCCGTGGTCCAGGACCACCAGGCGCTTGCAGATGCGCATGACGAGCTTCATGTCGTGCTCGATAAGCACAACCGTGACGCCCCGGCCCAGGATGGCGTGGATGAGGTCGACCAGGGCCTCGGTTTCCCTGGGATTCATGCCGGCGGCCGGTTCGTCGAGCAGGATGAGCTTGGGGTCGGTGGCCAGGGCGCGGGCGATCTCCAGCCGGCGCTGGTCGCCGTAGGACAGACTGGCCGCCGGGGACAGGGCCGTCTCGCCAAGTCCCACGAAATCGAGGTTTTCCATGGCCGCGTCGATAATGGCCCGTTCCTCGGCCCGCTGGGAGCGGGTGCGCAGCACCGAGCCGAAGAAGTTGGCCGAGGTGCGGCAGTGGCGGGCGATGCGCACGTTGTCGAGCACGGTCAGCGCCGAAAACAGCCGGATGTTTTGAAAGGTCCGGGCCACGCCCAGGGCGGTCATGCGCTCGGGTTTGCGGCCGGCGACGTTTTGCGGCTCCCCTTCTCCGCCGGCAAACAGAATGCGGCCGTCGGTTGGGGTATAAATGCCGGCCACGCAGTTGAACATCGTGGTCTTGCCCGCGCCGTTGGGGCCGATAAGGCCGGTGATGGCCCCCCGCTCCACGGCAAACGACACGTCGCTTAGGGCCATAAGGCCCCCGAAGCGTTTGCTGACTCCGTCTACGGTAAGTATCGCATCCATATTACGCCGTCCGGCGCGCCGCGATCCTGGCGCGCAAGTCCTTTATCAGACTGCTTTGCATGGTCGATTCCGCCACCTGGGTGAAAAGGCCGTGGGGGCGAAAGCGCATGATGACCACCATGATGAGGCCGTAGGCCAGAAACCGGGTTTCGGCCGGCAGCCCGAGCTTGGGCAGGGCCACCCGCAGCACCTCGCCCAGGGCGATGAGGATGGCCGAACCGACCAGCGCCCCCCGGATGTTGCCAAGGCCCCCCAGCACGACCATGCACAGGACCAGGAAGGATTCCCAGAACTTGAACATGTCCGGCGAGATGAAAAGGGTCCACCGGGCCAAAAACGCGCCGGCCAAGGCCCCGATGCCGGTGGAGACGGCAAAGGCGATGACCTTGTAGGCAAAGAGATTGACCCCGCAGGAGGCGGCGGCCATGGGGTCCTCGCGAATGGCCAGCCAGGCCCGGCCCAGGCGCGAATCCTCCACCCGGGTCATGACCAGGAAGACGAGCGCCACCATGACCATGGCCAGATAGTAGTACGGGACCTCGCCGCGAAAGGCGTAGCGCCAGCGCTCGTCCACGCCAAGCAGCGTGGCCAGCCAGGTGACGTCGAGGGAAATGGGGGCGATGCCGGGAATGCCTAAGGGGCCACGGGTCAGCCAGATCTCGTTGGTGAGGAAAAGCACCACGAGTTCGGAAAACCCGAAGGTGACGATGGCGAAATAATCGCCCACCAGCCGCAAGGTCGGCGCGCCGAGCAGTACGCCGAAAAGCGCGCCGTTTAAGACCGCCAGAGGGACGATCAGCCAAAACGACATGTTGTAGTGGATGGTGAGAAGCCCGGCCGTATAGGCCCCGATACCGTAGAATCCCACGAATCCGAGGTCAAGCAGGCCGCAAAAGCCGGGCAGGATGTTGAGCCCCATGGCCAGCACCATGTAGACCATGATGAGGACCAGGACGTGCAGGACGTAGACGTCCCGGAAAGGCATCAGCGGATAGGCCAGGGCCGCCGCCAGAAGCAGGTATTTGAGTGATTGTGCCGCGCCGCGCATGTGTGTTCCAGTCGGTTCGAGGCGGCCGGCGACGGCCGCCGGTTGCTAGGCTTTTTCCGTCACGGCCCGGCCGAGCAGGCCCGAGGGACGGAAGATGATGACCAGGATCATGACGGCGTAGGCGACGCCGTCGCGGTAGGGCGAGGAGACGTAGCCCGCGCCCAGGGTTTCGGCGATGCCGAGCACCACGCCGCCGAGCATGGCTCCGGGCACGGAGCCGATGCCGCCGAGCACGGCGGCGGCAAAGGCCTTGACCCCGGCCAGATAGCCCATGGTCGGATACATGGTGTTGTAGTACATGGACACCATGATGCCGGCCATGGCCCCCATGGCCGAGCCCAGCGCGAAGGTGAAGGAGATGACCCGGTTGACGTTGATGCCCATGAGCGAGGCGGCTGTCTGGTTCTGGGCCAGGGCGCGCATAGCCGTGCCGACCCGGGTGCGGGTGATGATGAGGTTGAGGCCGACCATGAGCAGCAGCGCCACGGCGTAGATGATGATCTGCATCCAGGAGATGGTGACGTCGGAAAACGTCAGCGCCGGTTCGCTGAAAAAGGCGGGCAGCGCCTGCTTGGGAAAGGGCATGGGCCGGCTGCCCCAGATGATCATGGCCAGGTTTTGCAGAAAGATGGACATGCCGATGGCGGTGATGAGCGCGGCCAGACGCGGGGCCTCCCGCAGGGGGCGGTAGGCGATGATGTCCAGCAGCACGCCGATGGCGGCGGCGGCCAGCATGGCCAAAAGCACGGCCAGGGGCAGCGGCAGTCCCATGGAAATAAACGACAGGGTAAGAAAAGCCCCGAGCATGTAAATTTCGCCGTGGGCGAAATTGATCAGCTCAATGACGCCGTAGACCATGGTGTAGCCCACGGCGATGAGCGCATAGATGAGACCCAGGGTAAACCCGTTGACGAGCTGTTGTTCGAGCAACGTCTGCTCCGAAGCGTTTGGCGTTTAGAGGGGCATGAAGCGCGAACAGGCCGGATGATCTCCAGCCTGTTCGCGTTTCGTTCCTGCGGCGATTTCCGCCTAGTTCATCTGCTTTTCGGCCGGGACGAACTTGCCGTCCTTGACGACCTTGACATAGGCGGGCTTGAGGCAGTCGCCGTTGCCGTCGAAGTAGTTGACGCCGGTAACGCCCTTGTAGCCCTTTTCCGGGGAATCAAGGCCAGCCAGGTAATCGCGGATCTTGGCGCGGTCGGCGCCGACCTTGGCGATGGCTTCGGCCATGATGCCGGCGGCGTCATAGGCATTGGCGCTCATCCAGTCCACGTCGCGCTTGTACTTGGCCTTGAACGCGTCGATGAACTTCTTGGCGTCGGCCCCGGCGGTCTCGACCAGGAAGGGCGCGGTCAGGTAGGTGTTGTCGGCCGAAGCGCCGCCGAGCTTGACGTAATCGAGGTTGTCGAAGCCGTCGGCGCCCATCTTGGCGACGTTAAGGCCGATCTTCTTGGCCTGGTCGGCGATGAGCGCGCCTTCGGGATAGTAGCCGGCGATGAACATGGCTTCGGGAGCGGCGCCCTTGAGCTTGGTCAGCTGCGGGGTGTAGTCCTGGTCGCCCTTCTTGTAGGCTTCCTCGCCGACCACGGTCAGCCCCAGAGCCTTGGCTTCCTTGATGAAGGCGTCCTTGAGGCCAATGCCGTAGTCGTTGTTCTCGTAGAACACGGCCACTTTCTTCAGGCCCAGGACCTTGGCCGAGTAATCGGCCAGGAACTTGCCCTGGAAGTCGTCGCGGTAGACGTTGCGGAACGACCAGGCCTTGCCCTTTTCGTCCTTGCTCTTGGTGGAAATGGTGGTGTTGGTGGCCGTGGGCGTGATGGCGGCGATGCCTTCGCGCACGTAGGCCGGCAGGCCGGCCAGGTGGGCCGAGGAGCACAGGTGCCCCACGATGGCGACGATGGCTTCGTCGTTGACGATGGATGAGGAAACCGTGGCGGCCTCGCGGGGTTCGCACTGCTCGTCGAAATAGACGGCCTCGAGCTTCTTGCCGCCGACGCCGCCGGCGGCGTTGATCTCTTCGAGCTTGAGGTCCACGCCGGCCTTGACGTTCTCGCCGTAGCCGGCGGCGCTGCCGGTGAGCGGCGTGGGAACGGCGATCTTGATGGTGTCGGCGGCATGAGCCGGCGCGACGGCCAGGCCAAGGGTCAGGCCGAGGGCGCAGGCAAGGGCGGCCCGGGTCGTTTTTCTGCCAAACATCACGTTTCCTCCGGTTGCGGTTGCATGGGGCATCGGTCTCGGCGTCCGGGAACGACCCTAAAGCCGGCCCGGGTTGGGTACGGTCGCGTTACGCGGCAACATTCACCAAATCGACACGAAAAGCAATCTCGCTTAGGAACCCGGCTTCGCCTCAAGTTCTTCCTGAGCGGTTTTCCGCGTCTCGGGGTCGGTTTTGGGCGAAGCAATGACGGCGGAAAGCGCCTGTCTGGCCTTGGCTTCGTCCTTGTAGGCGTATTTGTAGAGCAGGCCGAGGTTGAAACGCGCCCGGAAGTCCTCGGCGTCCTTGGCCAGGATGGCTTCGAAAGCCGCCTTGGCCCCGTCGAGGTCCTGCATGTTGTAGCGCACCACGCCCAGGGCGTTTAAGACGTCGGGATCGTCGGGCCGAACCTTTGCAACTTTGTCGAGAAAGGTCTTGGCCCGGTCAAAGGAGCCCATGGCCATGAAGCGTTCGGCCATGGCCATTTGCAGACCAGGGTCGTCGGGATTTTCCTGAAGCTTTTGCATGAGTTCCATGACTTCGCGCATGGGACCGTTCATGGCTTGGTCCATGCCCCCGGGCATCCCCTGGCCCATGCCGCCTTTTTTCTGGTGCACTTCAAGGGTGGGCCGCTCCATGCGATAGATGAAGGAGGCGGCGAAAATGATCACGAGGCAAAAGGCCATGAAGGCCAGGACCATGCGGCCCGAGGCATTGGGGCCGTGTTCAGTTGTCGTCATTTAAAATCTCCAGGCGTGACAGACGCCGTTTGAGACGCTGTTGGGAAGTTGCCAGAAAAGCCACGTAGCAGCCCAGACCGACCCAGACCAGGACGTTGGCCGCGAACAGGTAGACTTCCTTCCCCATGGCTTAATTCCTTATGGAGCCGTGGCGCATAAGGGCCGTGACGGCCGCGCCGGTTCCGAGTTGTCGGGTGCGAAAGGCGAGCAAGGCCAGCCAGAAAAGGCCCATGGCCACGAGGTTGGCCACGACGGCCAGCCACATTTCGGGTTCCATGCCGCCGCCCTGGGAGCCCAGGACCGACGGATGGATGCTGCGCCAGTAGCGGGCCGAAATAAAGACCAGCGGCACGTCGAGAAAGGCCACCACGCCAAGGACGGCCAGGACCGTGTCCTGGCGCTGGCCGCCGACGTCCGAGGCCCGCAGCAGCAGATAGGCGGCGTAGACGAACCACATGACCAGCGTCGTGGTGAGCCGGGGGTCCCAGGTCCACCAGACGTTCCAGATGGGCCTAGCCCAGCACATGCCGGTAATAAGGGCCAGTCCGGAAAAGAGCACGCCAAGTTCCGCCGCCGCGCCGGCCAGCCGGGAATAGGCGTCCCGGCGTTTGGCCAGATAGAGGATGGAGGCGACGAAGTTGACGAAAAAGCTCACCGTGGACCACCAGGCCAGGGGCATGTGGGTGTAGAAGATCTTTTGCACCACGCCCATGGACTGCTCCACCGGGGCATGGAACCAGATCAGGTACTGGGCGATGATCGAAGCGGCCGCGAAGGCCAGGGCGCACAGGCGGATCATAAGCGGCTATTCCTCGCCGGTATAGAGAAACGGAAAAAGGACCAGGGCGGCGGCGGTGAAAACGGCGTCAAAGGCGACCACCGTTCCGGTCCAGGCCCCCACGGCCTCCAGACCCCGGCCCGAGATGACGGTTTCCAGCAGCCGGATGCCGGCCAGAAGCGCCGGCACGAGCAGCGGGAAAAGGATCACGGTCAAAAGCGACTCCCGCGAGGACTTCCCCACCGACAAGGCCCCCAGAAGCGATCCCAAGGCGCAAAGCCCCCAATCCACGGCGGCCACGACGGCTAGGCCCATGAGCGGCGAGCCGGCCACGGTCTGTCCAAGAAAGGCGACCGCCGCAGGGGCGAATACCATCTGACAGCAAAAAAGCAACACCCAGCCGGACAGCGCCTTGCCCAGCCACACGGCCTGGGCCGGGGCCGGGGACAAGAGCAGCCCCAGGCGCGCCCCCTCGGCTTCTTCCAGGCCGTAGAGGAAGTTGAATACCAGCACCTGCCCGAAGGCCGTGGCCAGCCAGAAGACGGCGGCGGCGGCCAAGGGAGGCGAGAGCTCGCCCGGCTCCCGGGATAGGCTCATGATGAAGATGAGGAGCAGGCCCAAGAGCACGGTCTGGACCAGCCCCTGGGCCCCGGACAGGGCCAGGGACAGGTCCTTGCGGGCAATGGCCAGGGCGGCTTTCAGCATACGCCCTCCCCGGCCAGGGCGGCGGCGTCAAAGCCGGCGGCCGGGCCGTCGTAGGCGACGCGGTGGCCGTCAAGACGCACCACCCGGTCGCAGGCGGCCAGATCGGCGGCGATGTTGTGGCTGACCCAGGCAACCGAAGCCCCGGCGTCGGCCACGGCCCGGATCTCCCGGCGCAGCCACACGGCCGAGGCCGGGTCCAGGCCCGAGGCCGGCTCGTCAAGGAGCAGCAGCCTGGGCGCGGTCAGAAACACCCGGGCCAGGCTCAGGCGCTGGGACATGCCCCGGGAGAACACCCCGGCTTCCTCGTCGGCAAAGCCGGCCAGCCCCACGCGCGAAAGCACGGCCGTGACGGCGTCGTCGTCGCGGGGCTGGCCGAACATGGACTGCCAAAAGGCCAGATTGGCCCGGGCCGTGAGTTTGGGGTAGATGAGCGTCTTGTGGCCGAGATAGCCGATGCCGCCGGGCGGCAGCTCGGTTTCCACCTCGCCCTCGCTTGGCGGCAAAAGCCCGGCGACCAGGCGCAACAGCGTGGACTTGCCCGCGCCGTTGGGACCGATCACCAGCGTCACCTGAGCCGGGACCAACTCCAGGTCGATGTTTTTAAGCACCGCGCGTTCGCCGTAGAAACGGCAGACCCGACGCAGGCGGACAAGGGCTTGGGCCATGGGTTTCTCGCCGCCCTACTCGCCCTTACCGCGCAGACGGCGCAGGCTGGCAAAGGGAGCGATGCACATGAGCGTGCCGCCGATCCAGATCCAGTTGATAAGCGGATTGACGCTGATCTTGAGGCTGGCCGCCTTTTTCTCGGTGGCGCTGACCAGGGTGGCGTAGACTTCGTCGCCCAGGCTCGGGATGGTGGACACCTCGGCGAAGGGCTGGTCGAAGCCGGTGTAGATGCGCCGCTCGGGAGTGAGCACGCCGACGGGTTTGCCGTCGCGGGTCACGTCGATGACGGCCCGGCTGATGGCCATGGCCTTGTTTTCCTCGAACTCCAGATCCTTAAAGGTCAACGTGAAGCCGCCGATCTCCATGGTCTTGCCCGGAGTCAGCACGGCTTCCTGGTTGAGCTGGTAGGGGCCGGAAAAGGCGATGCCGAGCGTCACCAAGGCCAGGCCCAGGTGGACGCTGTAGGCTCCAAGGGCCCCGGCCAGGCTTCGGGCATGGCGTTGGCGGATAAAGACATAAGCGACCGTGGCCATGGCGGCGATGGAGGCCGCGCCGGCGAAAAGGGCCACGGGCAGATGAATGCCCAGGCCATACAAAATGGCCCCGCCGCCAACGAACGCGCCGACGGTCAGCCCCAGGCCGGCTTTGTCGCGCACGCCCTCGGACCAGGACATGAGCGGACAAAAAGCGACCAAAGCCGTGACCAGGGCAAATAGCGGCAGGCACACGCGGTTGTAGAAGCCGGCGTCCAGACCGACGGGGTTAGTACTCCACAGCTTGCTGATGACCGGCCACAGGGTGCCCAGGAACACCACTACGGAAAGGGCCAGCATGAGCCAGGCCAGGATTACCAAAAAGCCCGGCACGCTCATGAGGCCGGTAAGCGGTTTCACCCGGTCGGCAAAAAACGGCGCGCCGGCCATGAGCACGGCGGCCAGGACCACTAAAGTAAAAAGCATGAACAGGAGCAGCGGCCCGGCCACGCCGCCTTCGCCGAAGGCGTGCAGGGATTCGACCACGCCGCTGCGCACGAGGTAGGTGCCGAGGATGCAGCTGACGAAGGTCACCACGGCCAGGGCCACGTTGGTCTTGGCCAGGGCCTTGGTGCGGCGTTCGACGATGGCGGTGTGGATAAACGCGGTACTGACCAGCCAGGGGATCAGCGAGGCGTTCTCGACCGGGTCCCAGGCCCAGTAGCCGCCCCAACCCAGTTCCATGTAGGACCACCAGCCGCCGAGAATGATGCCGGCGGAAAGGAAGATCCAGGAGAGAATGGCGGTGTTGCGGGCGGCGGCGGCAAAGGAGGCGCGCTCTCCGGTCAGCCAGCCGGCCAGGGCCAGACAGGCCGGAATGGCGAAGCCGGCGTAGCCCATGAACAGCAGCGGCGGATGGAAGATCATGCCGGGATTGCGCAACAGCGGATTGAGCCCCCGGCCTTCGGGCACCGGCGGCACGGCTTCCAGGAACGGATTGGAGGGACCGGTTAAAAGGAGCAGGAAGAAGGCTTCGACCACGAGGAAAAAGAGCCAATAGGCGTGGCGCGTGGGCCCTGACAGGCTGCGGTAGGCCGGCGAAACGGCGAAAAAGACCCCGAAAAGGGCCAAGGTGAGCATCCAAAACAAGAGCGACCCGGCCTGCCCGGCCCAAAACGCGGTCAGGGCGTAGAAGAGCGGCAACAGCGTGTCCGTGTATTCGGCCACGTAGACAAAGGAGAAATCGCGTTGCCACAGGGCGACGGTGAGGATGGCCGAGGCCAGGACCACGCCGGCCGTGGCCAACAGGTGGCCTTTTTCGATCATTCCCAGGCGGCCGTAGTCGTTTCGCCACAGGGCGAACAAGGCGGCCACCGCGCCGGCCAGACAGATGATCATGGCGGCAAGCAGGGCAAAATACGCCGTAACGTGCATGAAAACTCCTCTATAACGTCCCCAGGGATCATGGCGGCACAGACACAGGGCGTCGAGCCGACAACGCCAGGGGATGGCAAGCGGTTTCGCGGCAATTGAGCATGGGGCGGTCGTGCGTCGCCGCCAAGGCGGCAGGCGCTCGGAGCGGCCCGGCGGCCGGCTTCGCGGACCCGTGGCCGGGACTGTGGGTTAGCCCCGGTTTTCCTTCTGGTACTTGGACGGGCACTTGGTCATGAGCGTGCTGGCCGAGAAAGCCCCGGAAGCAGGATTGACGCCGCCTTCCACGATGACCTCGACGCCGGGCTTGAAGGTGTCGGGCACCACGCCCTTGAAATCGACCCGGATGGTCTTGGCGGTCTGGTCCTTGTCCAGCAGCGTGAAGCTGACGCCCAGGGCGTCGGCCGGCCGATCAATGCCCTCTTCGGCTACGGTGCCGAAAAGACGAGCCTTGGACAACTCCTTGGGCGGCATGGCCAACGCTTCGGAGACATTGAGGAAGTAGGCGGTGTTCTCACCCAGGCCGGAATAGAGCAGATAGCCCAGGCCCCCGAGAAACAGGGCCAGAGCCACGAGATACATGGGAGTGTTCTTCTTTTTCGCCATGGCAAAACCCGATAGGTTGAAGATTAGGACGGCATCGCGTCGTCCCGGGCTCGCTGGCGCAAAAGCGCCTCACGTCGGGTCCGGGCCAGTTCGCGCATGTCCGCCACCTGGTCGGTTTCGTCAATGATTTCCTTCCCCAAGATCTCTTCCAAGACATCTTCCAAGGTGATGACGCCGGATACGCCCCCGTATTCGTCCAGCACCACGAAGAGATGCATACGCGATTCCAGGAATTTTACCAACACCCGGTCCAGGGTCATGGTGTCGAGCACGAAGCGCACGGGCTTGGCCAGGTCGGACAATCGCTTGTCGTCCTGATCGTTGGCCAGGGCTTCGAGGACCTCGCGGCGGTAGACGATGCCGACGATGTTTTCCGGATCGTCGGCGGCGTGGACCGGGATGCGGCTATGGGGCCACACGCCCTTGCCCTGGCCCCGGGTCTCGGCCACGGTCATTTCCGCCGGCAGGGAAAAGACCACCGTGCGCGGCGTCATGGCGTCGCTGGCGGTCTTGCGGTCCAGCGACAGGATGTTGGTGATGGAGAGTTCCTCCAGGGGATTTATGATCCCCTCGCGCCGGGTCAGGCTCACCACGGCGCGCAGATCCTCTTCCGAGGATACCGGGGTCTTGCGGCGGCCGGACACCAGCCGCGCCAGGAACCCGCCGGCCCAGATGATAGGCAAAAGGGCCAGTATCAAAAGTTTGAGGGGGCGGGCGATGAAGGCCGAAACCGGCCGGCAATAGGCCACGCCCACGGTTTTGGGAAGAATCTCGCCGAAAATGAGGATGACGACGGTAAAGACGGCGGTGAAAAGCCAGAGGTCTTCGGCGCCGAACACGGCCGCCGCCGCAGCGCCGGCCACGGCCGCGCCGGCGGTGTTGGCTATGGTGTTGAGGGTCAGGACGGCGGTGATGGGTTTTTCAATGTTGCTGCGCAGGGTGAAAAGGAGCTCACCCGAAGCCCGGCCGCTTTTGCGCAACCGCTCAATCCAGCTCCAAGGCACGGAATACAGCGCCGCTTCGCTCATGGAGCAAAACGCCGACAGCACGACGGCCAAGCCGACGGCCAAAGCCAGGGTCAGCATGCTCCGCCTCCGTTCCCAAGCCGCTTGGCCGGGTCGGCATTGGCGGGTTCGGCGGAATCGGCGTCAGGAGATGACGAGGAAGTGTCGTGTTCCATGGAAAAAGACAAAACTCCAGGCGGATTGTCCGCGACAAATTGGGTCGTCAACCCCTTATACGAACTCACGCGCCGGTGTAAAGGCCGCCGGACCGTTATTCCTTGGCGGCAGCCGTGTCGTTTTTGATCCGAAACCCGCCCTTGAGCGGCGGAATGATGTAGCGTTCCGTGAATTCCTCGATGACCATGTCCGGTTTCTCGCGCTCTATGAGCGCCTTGTCGAAAAAGCGCAACTCCATCTCGGACTGGGGCTTGAGCCAGACATACAGCGCCTTGCTGAAGGACTCGGCCATAAAGGGCAGCAGTTCCCACCAGAACGAATCGTGAAAGATGACGGCCGTGGGCAGCTTGGCGTTGCCGGTAAAGGAATACTGCGGCACTTCGAAATAGTGCGGATCGGTCGGACCGTCGTAGGACACGCCTCGGGCTTTGTACCATTCCTTGTTGAAAAGCAGCACCCGGTCTTCCTTCAAGTAATCGGACAGCCCCATCATGAAGGCCAGGTCGCCGGCCATCCAGGCGTACTGCTCCACCCGGAACTGCTCGCGCGGCAAGGGTTTGACCGCCGGAAAATCCCGGACAATGGGCCCCATGATCTGCCGGTAGGCCGCGTAAGCACCAAAAGCGTTCCAGTGGCTGTCGGTCATGTAAAAGACATTATGCTGTTTTTTTTCTTCAAGCAAAGCCGACGTGACGTCGATGATCTCGACATGCCCCTTGGCCCGCACGGCTTCCACGAACTGTTCGCGGTGGCTTTTGGGCCGCACCGGACGCAAGGCCTCGGGCAACATCTCGGGATAGACGGAATTCTTGTTGGGGGCCAGGATCACCAGATAGCGGATGCCGCGTTCTTCCAGCCACTGGCGGCGATGCTCCAGTTCGGTGGCCAGCAGGTCCACCGAGGCGGCCGGCAGGTCCTCGGGGGAGCGAGCGTCCTCGATGACGTTGCGAAACGCCCCGTCCTGGGCCAGAAACAGCCAATGCTCCTTGCCGGCCATGACCTTTGAGGACGGCGTGGTGGACGCCAGGACAAAGGTGTCCATGTAGCTGTTCCAGCTGATGAGCAGGCCGCGCAGGTTGTAGCGACGGTCGAGATAGCCCCGGCGCAGGGCATTGAACCAGCGGCCCCAGGTGGCCGGATCGGCGCTGACCGACGGCAAGGGCGCGGTATCGGTCTCGGCGATGGTCCCCTTGGGCGCGAAGGCGAGATACCGGTCGGCGGTCGGCAGGACCAGCATGGTCACAAACAGGCACGAGGCCAGACAGGCGATAACGCGGCAAAAAAATGAAGATCGGCTTTGCAAGGCGTGCGTCCGTACGTCAGGCCGATACGGCGCGGCCCCAGGCGGCCCGCAGCGTTTCGGCGTTGGTGAGAAGTTGGGACAAGACGGCCTGGCACACCAGCCCGTCGATGCGACGACCGGATCGCCAGCGGGCCCGGATGTCCGAGGCGCTGACGTCGAGCCGGGTGATAGGCACAAAGCGGGCGGCGTGGCCGCCGGGCAGCGTCCAGACGGCCGGATCGGCCGTGGGCGCGGCCCCCATGTCCCGGGCATGGGTGGTCAGAAATGCCGTAAAAGCCTCGATCCCCTGCCCTTCCCGGGAATGGACGGCCAGATCGGCCAGCCGGCCCAGCCCCAGGCCTTCTCTCCAGGAAGGCAGGCAGAGCAGGTCGCCCAGGCCGAGGATGAAGCAAAAGTCCTGCCCCGGTCGCGAAGCGGCCAACTCGGCCAAGGTGTCGCGGGTGTAGGACGGCCCGGGCCGGTCGGCTTCCATGAGATTGACGGAAAAGCCGGGGATGCCGGCAATAGCGGCCCGGCACAAGGCGGCGCGCAGCTCGAAATCCAGCAGCTTGCCGCCGAGCTTGTGGGGCGGCCGGGCCGAAGGGATGAATTCCACGGCGCAAAGCCCCAAGGCCTCGGCCACCTCGATGGCGGCCCGCACATGGGCGACGTGGACGGGATTGAACGTCCCGCCGAAAATGCCGATTCTGGCCCCGGACATGCCGTTTCGCTAGCCCCGCACCTGCCCCTGGCCGAGCACCACGAACTTGGCGCTGGTCAGTTCCACCAGCCCCATGGGACCGTAGGAATGGAGCTTGGAGGTGGAGATGCCGATCTCCGCGCCAAGGCCGAGTTCGCCGCCGTCGTTGAAGCGCGTGGAGCAGTTGACGCCGACCATGGAGGCGTCGGCCCGGCGCAGGAAATCCATGGCCCGATCGTGGTTCTCGGTGAGGATGACCTCGGTGTGTCCGGAACCGTAGCGGTGGATGTGGGTGAGCGCCTCGTCCAGGGAATCGACGACCTTGACGGCCAAAATGAGATCATGGAACTCGTGGCCGAAGTCCTCGGGCGCGGCCGGCACAGCCCCTTCGCCCAGAAGCGGCAGGGAGCGCGGGCAGGCCCGCATGGTCACGCCGGCCCGGCGCAAGGCAGCCCCGACGCGGGGCAAAAAGCTCGGCGCGGCGGCGGCGTGAACGAGCAGGCACTCCAGGGCGTTGCACACCCCGGGACGCTGGGCCTTGGCGTTGACCACGATGGTCTCGGCCCGGGCCTCGTCGGCCCCGCTGTCGACATAGGCGTGGCACACGCCCTTGTAATGCTTGAGCACGGGCATGGTAGCCTGGGAGACCACGGCCCGAATGAGCCCTTCCCCGCCGCGCGGGATCATGACATCGATGAGTTCATCGAGCTTGCACAGGGCGGCCACGGCGGCCCGGTCGGCCGTGGGCACGAGCTGGGCGGCGTCGGCCGGCAGGCCCGAGGCCTCCAGGGCCTCGCGCAACAGGCCGGCCAGGGCCAGGTTGGAGGCCAGGGCTTCGGAACCGCCCTTTAAAATGACGGCGTTGCCGGCCTTGAGGCACAGGATGGCGGCGTCGATGGTGACGTTGGGCCGGGATTCGTAGATCATGCAGATAACGCCCAAGGGCACGCGCATGCGCCCGACGAGCAGGCCGTTTGGCCGGGGCCGCATGGACTCGACGGCTCCCACCGGGTCGGGCAGGGCAATGATCTCGCGGCAGGCCTTGGCCATGCCGTCCATGACCGCCGGGGTCAGCGTCAGGCGGTCCAGACGCGGCGCGTCCATGCCGGCGGCGCGCGCCTTGTCAAGGTCGGCGGCGTTGGCGGCCAGCACGCCTTCGCGGCGGGTTTCCAGCAGCTCGGCCAGCCTGGCCAAAAAGGCGTCCTTGGCCGCGCCGGAAGCGGCGGCCATGGCCCGGGACGCTTCCTTGGCCTTTCGGGCCATGACTTCCATGTCGGCGGCAACGCTCATGAGAACCTCCAGGATAGGGCGCGAAAAGTTGGCTGATAGCCCCTTGGACCCGGAAAGTCAAAGCGCCTTTGCCGCCAACGACACGCCGGCCACGATGTTGCCGCTGCGGGTTTTAACCCGTGGAAAGGCGGCCTGAACCACCCCAAAGCCCGCTTGCGACAAGAGCGCCTCAAGCTCTTCAAACGTGAAATGGTGGGCCTGATACAGCACGACTCCCCCCTCGCGCACCAGAAAGCTTCCGGCCTCGCCGGTTTCGGCCAGACCGGCCTCGTAGCGTGCGCGGTAATACGGCAGATCGGGATTGCGCAGGAAATCGCCCAGACACAGCAGGCCCTTGACCACTCGCCGGGCTTCGGCCAGCACGGCCAGCCGGGCGGCCGGACTCGGCAGCGTGGTCATGACCGCCTGGAGCACGGCTACCTCAAAGGAAGCGTCAGCAAAGGGCAAGGCGGCAAGATCCGCCCGGACCACGGCCAGCCCAAGCCCGGCGGCCAGGGCCAGACTCGGCGGATTGCAGTCGGCCCCGACATGGGACGCCCCGAGCCCGCCCCGGCGCAGTCCATCCAGGGTCCGTCCCGGGCCGCAACCCAAATCAATGATATGGTCGCGCGGGCCAATGCGCGCCCGCACTTCCGGGACAAGTTCCAACGAAGACGGCACGGCGGCGGCGGTTTCCCAATACATGATGACGTTGTAGCCAAACATCCTTGCCCGGCCCAGCACTTTTCCGGGCGTTCTCCCTAATGAGACTCGATACTGACCGTTCCAACGAAATACCAGTCGGATCCGAGGGCATTTCGACAAGGCGCTGCGTGGCCCCGGAGCTTTTCCCCTGAGCCCGCCGGACACGGCGAACGGCCGCCATATGAAACCTGTTGTTTTGGTAAGAAAAGCGTCCGGCCAAGCCCAGACAAGCTGTCCGCGATGGCGCGTCAACGCGCCGCACTTGTTTCATTTTTTGAGAAATCCAAACGGCAGGGGCATCGACCTGTTTTCGTCTCAATCGGTTAATTTTGATATTATCCTGTATTTATTAGATAATCATAAAAAATAATAATTGGCATGACAATTGATACCCACCTCGTGTCAATCAATCCGCCCTACAGGGAGAAGGCTATGGATGCTTTGCTGAAAAAACTGATGCTCGTTCTCGCCGCCGTCTGCCTGACCCTGGCCGCCACGGCCGGCTGGGTCATGGCCCAGAACTTCTCGGCCGGAAGCTTCAACTTCGAACCCCGGTTCAGCGCCTACGGGACCACCAATCCCCGGGTCAACACCATCATGACCTACGGCGGCGCGCTCAACTACTACGTCTTCGACAACTTCGCCGTGGAAGCCGAAGGCATGGGCGTCTACATGGACCAGACCAAGCGCTTCGAGACCGCCCTTGGCTACGGCAGCAAGTCCGACCCGGCCAACGGCATCGGCGCCAACTTCAACGTCCGCTGGCATTTCGTGGCCACCACCCAGGCCTCGGTCTTTGCCGGCGCGGGCTTCGGCGGCATGTGGGCCGACGCCAAGACTCCGTACAACGGTTTCGAGAACAACCTGACCGAGAACGGCGAAATCGGCGCGACCTATTCCCTGACCCAGCAACTGAGCCTCAAGGGATCGGTCAAGTACCTTCACATCGGCCAGTTCAACAACCAGGGCATCAACGCCTTCGGCGGCACCCTGGGCCTCAACGTCAGCTTCTAGTGTGGCGTCCACGAAAAGCACAGAGGGCATTTCGTGGAAAACAGACTAAAACCATGTATTTTCCTTAAAAAATACTATCGTATTTTTTAAGGGACGCGAAACTAGCCAACCCCGGGCGTTCGCCACGCCCGTTTTTGACCGGGGACGCCCCGGAGGAAGGATCCGGCCGCCCCACCTCGGGCGGCCGGTTTTCGTTTGCACGCCTCCCTTTTCATTTCGCGCCGATAGCCCTATAGTGGTCCGATAAACGGCCGAAAGGTGCGGGCATGAGCAAAATTCTCGATCAGGACGAAGTCGATGCGCTGCTTCGGGGGTTATCCGGCGGCGAGATCGAAGCGGAAAACGACATTCTGGAGGACGACTCCGGGGTCGTGGTCTTCGACCTGTCCAATCAGGACCGCATCATCCGCGGGCGCATGCCGGTTCTGGAAATCATCAACGACCGCTTCGCCCGTCTGGCCTCCAACGCCATGGCCAACGCCATGCGCAAGCGCGCCGACGTCAACCCCATTTCCATCGACATGTCCAAGTTCGGGGATTTCATGCGCTCCCTGCCCGTCCCCACCTCCATCAACATCTTCAAGCTCGATCCGCTGCGCGGCAACGCCATCCTCGTCGTCGACTCCAGGCTGGTTTTCGCCATGGTGGAGAGCTTTTTCGGCGGAGCCGGCTCCCAGCCCAAGATCGAGGGCCGCGATTTCACGCCCATCGAGCAGGCCATCATCAACCGCGTGGTGCGCATAGCGCTGGAGAACATGGAGGAATCCTGGCAGCCTGTTCACGAGGTTCACATCGAGCTCGTGCGCAGCGAGGTCAATCCCCAGTTCGCGGCCATCGTGCCGCCAAGCGACGTCGTGGTCGTCGTGACCTTCGAGGTCGAACTCGAAAACGCCATCGGCTCGCTCATCGTCTGCCTGCCCTACGCCACCATCGAGCCCATCCGCTCCAAGCTCTACGCCTCGTTCCAGACCGAACGCCTGGAAGTGGACCATGCCTGGATCGCCCGGTTCAAGGAACGGCTCATGGAAACGCCCGTGGAACTGCTGGTGCGTTTTGGCCGCTCCCAGATCACCGGCCGCCAGCTGTTGTCCCTCAAGCCCGGGGACATCCTCATGCTCGAAAACGACGTGGACGAACTGCTCGAAGCCGAGATCCAGGGGGTGCGCAAGTTCCAAGGCATTCCGGGCCTGGTCAAGTCCAACAAGGCCTTCCAGATCGTCAAGGAAGAAGAGATTCGGCTGGAATAGCCCGGCCGCGCTTTTTTGAGCGTCGACAACCACTTCCAATAGTTCAATTTTTCACAAATCTTGCAAATGCGTCATGGTCACGTCCTTTCGACCGTGATAGTTTCCCGTCTCGTGGAACCGCAAACCCTGGCCCTGTCCATCCTGCCCCAGCCCGACGACGCCACCTGCGGGCCAACCTGCCTGCACGCCGTCTACGGCTACTACGGCGACCAGCTTCCCCTGGAAGACGTCATCGCCCACACGCCCACCCTGCCCGGCGGCGGGACGCTGGGGGCCTATCTCGGCTGCCATGCCCTGCGCCGGGGCTACAAGGCCAAGCTCTACACCTTCGATCTTTCGGTCTTCGACGTCACCTGGTTCGCTCCGGGCGTCGATCTGGCCGCCAAGCTGACCGAACAGCTGGCCGTCAAGACCGGCCGCCGCCTGCATCAGGCCTCGGCCGCCTATCTGGAGTTCCTGCGCCTGGGCGGCCAGATCCGTTTCGAGGACCTGACCGCTCCGCTCATCCGCGATATCCTGAAACGCGGCCGGCCCATCCTGGCCGGCTTGTCGGCCACCTACCTCTACCGCACCCCGCGTGAGCGCGACGTGGCCGGCAAGACCGTGTTCGACGACCTGCGCGGCAAGCCCTCGGGACATTTCGTGGTGATAAACGGCTACGACGCCTCGGCCCGCGTCACCCATATCGCCGATCCGCTTCTGCCCAATCCCATCAGCCGCAGCCAATACTACGAGGTGACGCTCAATCATCTGGTCTGCGCCGTCATGCTTGGCGTCATCACCGACGACGCCAACCTGCTCGTGCTTTCGCCCCGAAAGAAAAGCCGGTCCCAGGACCGGCAAAGGAGTCTCTAGTGTCTGTTTTGGTGGTCATGGAAAATCCCGAGGATTGTTCCCTGGTGTTTTCCGGCGTCGAACCCGTCGCCGCCCGCGGCTATCTGGCCGACGAGGCCTTCACCGCCCTGCGCGGGGTCAAGATCATCAACCTCTGCCGTTCCTTCCGCTACCAGTCCATGGGCTATTACGTGTCGCTTCTGGCCGAGGCCCGGGGCCACAAGCCCATCCCGTCCATCACGGCCATTCAGGACATGAAGTCCGTGGGCATCATCCGCCTGGCCTCGGAAGAACTGTCCGAACTCCTGGAACGCGCCCTGGCCGACAGGCCGCAGGAAAAAATCAGCTTCTCGGCCTATTTCGGCAAAACGCCTGAAAAGGGCCTGGAACAGCTTGCTTCGCGGCTGTTCAAGCTCTTTCCCACGCCGTTTTTGCGGGCCGACTGCAATTGGCAAAACGGCTGGCAGCTGCAAAACGTCTCGCCCCTGCCCCTGCGCGACATACCCGAGGAAGAGCGCGACTTTGCCGAGGCCGTGTCCACCGACTACTTCACCGGCAAAAAGCTCACCATCCCCAAGCGGCAAGTCAGCCGCTACGATCTGGCCATCCTCCACGATCCCGAGGAGGAGCGCCCGCCCTCCGACGCCCGGGCCATCAAGCGCTTCGTCAAGGCCGCCGAGAACCTGGGCCTTGGCGTCGAGATCATCACCCGCGAGGATTCCAATCGCTTGTCGGAGTTCGACGCGCTGTTCATCCGCGAAACCACCAACGTCGACCACCACACCTACCGCATGGCCCGCAAGGCGGCGGCCGAGGGGCTGGTGGTCATCGACGACCCGGAATCCATCCTGCGCTGTTCCAACAAGGTTTATCTGGCCGAGGTGCTGTCGCGCCTGAAAATTCCGGCCCCGCGCACGGTCATCGCCCATTGCAGGAATATCGACCACATCCTGGAGGAGCTGCCCCTGCCCTGCGTGCTTAAGCAGCCCGACAGCGCCTTTTCCCAGGGCGTGGTGCTGGTGCGCGAATCCGACGCGCTGATGCAGGAAGCCCGGCGGCTTTTGTCCAAATCCGACCTGGTCATCGCCCAGGAGTACCTGCCCTCGGAATTTGACTGGCGCATCGGCGTGCTGGACAAACGGCCGCTTTTTGCCTGCAAGTACTACATGGCCTCGGGCCATTGGCAGATCCTGCGCAAGGGCAAGTCCGGCAAGGACGTCTACGGCCGGGTGGAAACCCTGCCCGTGGCCAAGGCCCCCAAGAAGGTGGTCAACGTGGCGCTCAAGGCGGCGGCGGCCATTGGCGACGGGCTTTACGGCGTGGATCTCAAGCAGGTGGGCGACAAGGTCTACGTCATCGAGGTCAACGACAATCCCAACATCGATGCCGGATTCGAGGACGAGGTGTTGCAGGACGAACTCTATCTGCGCGTGGTGGAAGTGTTTCTCAAACGCATCGAACGCCGCAAAACCGGGAGCCTCAACGTATGAGCAAGGCCAGACCGCTTTTCTCCGCTTTTGGCGTCGAGATCGAATACATGATCGTGGACCGCGAAACCTTGGCGGTCCGGCCCATCGCCGACACGCTGCTGGCCGCCGCCGCCGGCGTCCCCGAGGCCAGCGACGTCGAACTGGGGCCGGTCACCTGGTCCAACGAACTGGTGGCCCATGTGCTGGAGATGAAGGTCACCAAGCCGGCCAAGACCTTGAAAGGCCTGTCCGCCGCCTTTGCCGGGAGCGTCGCCAAGGCCGAGGAACTGCTGGCCCCCCACGGCGCGCGCCTGCTCCCCACCGGAGCCCATCCCCTCATGGACCCCTTCACGGAAACCGTGCTGTGGCCCCACGAGAGCAGCGACATCTACAAGGCCTTTGACACGATCTTCAATTGCAAGGGGCATGGCTGGGCCAATCTGCAAAGCATGCACATCAACCTGCCTTTTGCCGGCGACGACGAGTTCGGCCGCCTCCACGCCGCCATCCGCGTGCTCATGCCCATCATGCCGGCCCTGGCCGCCTCCACGCCCATCCTCGACGGCAAGGCCACGCCCTGGCTCGACGCCAGGATGCGCCACTACGCCCACAACGCCGACCGGGTGCCGGCGGTCATGGGCGCGGTGATCCCGGAAGCCGTGTTTTCCATCGACGAATACCACGCGCGCATCCTGGAGCCGCTGTACCGCGACATCGCTCCCCTTGACCCCGCAGGCGTGCTTCGCGGCGATTTCCTCAACGCCCGGGGAGCCATCCCGCGTTTTACGCGCTCCACCATCGAGATCCGGGTGCTGGACACCCAGGAATGCCCGGCCGCCGACTTCGCCCTGGCCGACGTCGTGGTCTCGGCCCTCAAAGGGCTGGTGGAGGAACGCTGGTCCACCTACGAGGAACAGAAAGCCTGGGGCACCAGCGAACTGGCCGGCATCTTTAACGCCACCATCGAAAACGCCGGCCGGGCCAAGGTGCCCGACGAATACGCGCGACTTTTCGGCGTCTACGCCCCGTCCTGGATTCCGGCCCGCGTCATCTGGCGGCGTTTGGCCATGAGTTCGTTGCCGACCATGGACTTCGATCCGGACTGGGAAAAGGCCCTGGCCGTGCTGGTCGACCAGTCGAGCCTGGCCCGGCGCATCCTGGCCGCCGTGGACGGCGACTATCGCCCGACGACCATCCGGCGCGTCTACGGCCAACTGGCCGACTGCCTGGAGCGAAACGAGCCCTTCAATGTCGGCATCCTGGGCGCTCCTTATTACCTGTGAGCACGGCGGGGCCGACATCCCCGCCGCCTATGCCCCGCTTTTCGGCGACTGGAGCGACGCCCTGGCCAGCCACCGGGGGCACGATTTCGGCGCGCTGGAAACGGCCCGGAGGCTGGCCCGGGACGCTCACGCGCCGCTCATTTTCTCGACGACCAGCCGGATGCTCGTGGACCTCAACCGTTCCCTCGGGCATCCCGGACTTTTTTCCGAGGCGACCAAGGGCCTGCCCCGCCGGGACAAGGACGCGATCCTCGCCGCGTACTACCACCCGCACCGCGACGCCGTGGCCGCCGTGGTCGCCGAGGGCATCGAGGCAGGGCGCACGGTGCTGCACATCGCCAGCCACAGCTTCACCCCGCGCCTTCGCGGCGTCACCCGCCACTGCGACGTGGGGTTTCTCTACGATCCCGGGCGCGAGGCCGAAAAGGATTTTTGCCGCAACTGGCTGCGGGAACTGGCTTGCCTGGACAGCGACCTGATCCTGCGGCGCAACTATCCGTACAAGGGCGTGTCCGACGGGCTGGTCACGGCCTTGCGGCGTCGTTTCGGGGAGCGCTATCTCGGCGTGGAACTGGAAGTGAACCAGCGCTTCGCCCTTGGCGGGGACGAAGCGCTGGCGAGCATAAGCGAGATGCTGGCTGACGCGCTTAAGCGGATCTTTAATGCAAAACTGCATGTCTATAAACGCTGTTAATATTTACTTTTTTTGATTTATTTTTTTCTTGTAAATGTACATAAAAATCAGTTAATAAATTTTTGCGTGCTGTATCCGAAGAAAAAGAGAGAGACCTCATGATAGATACTTCGGTTTTAAATATTTTGGCAGGTGTCTCAACGCCACTTGGGCTGATTTCTATTGCTGCATACCTCTTTTCTCTAAGAATAGTACAAAAAAACGAACGATCGGTTAAAGAGGCTCTTTCCGGTGAAAATTTAATCAATAAAGACCTCGTGTTACAGATTCTCGAACGGTTTTCTGACGACAAAACGCGTCTAGATGCGTTGCATTCTTTGATAGAACTTGACAAAACAAATCCTGACAGTGTGTTGAAAAAACTTGAAAGTGTCGAAATAGTCAAGATATACAATATATCAAGTACAAACTTCAAAAACATATCTGGAATTGCAGCTATTTTTTTTATAATAATTTCTATAGTATCTCTTGGGATATCCTGGTTACAGGGACCAAAACCGCCAACAATTATTGAAAAAAAATATTCATTCAATGGACCATACAGAATATCGAGAGATAAAGACAATATTGTATTCAACCTCACAAATGCCATTAACGACAAAGAGTTGTCAGAAAAAAGCATACAGATAGAAAGCATAGCTGTAGTCGGAGACATTTCTGAAGAAAGCAATGATCCTTTTGGATTTGATCTTGAAATACTCGCTTTTGGAGACCAACTGTCTCCCAATTCTCCAATTTATAACAACAAAAACTATGAAACGTATCTCAAAACAAGAAATGGATACGTTCCTCCACGAAGAGTAGTCCAGGTTACACTAAGAACGGATGAGTCTCGAGAACCGCACTCAACCACTCCGCTAAAATGGGCTGCCGAGTTAAACAGCGGACTCACGCTTGCCGGCGAAACAAAAAGCATCCGGGACAGCACCATAGCTACAAATAGCAACGGTCTGTATTTACAGATGTTTATCTGGACGCTTTGGGGAGGAAGTCATTTTGTAGAGTTTAGCAAATTTGACATAACAGTCAAGATGAAGATTTTATGAGGCCTGCTATTTTATGACTCACCCAACACCATAACACTATATTGCTGTACATCTTACGCGACTCTCTCGTTATGCTACAGAACAAGGCTTGCCTATTTTAAAGCCATTGTTTTTGGTATCAGCACAAGCATAGTCCAGACGTCCAAGCAACAGTCCCCCTGTGAACACCAGTTGTCCAGCTAACGTTTGCTTTTTGAAATCTCTGGCGCTAATCTGCTTGTTGAGAATTGCCCAATCATTCAAGCCTAGGAGCCATGGTGCCAGCCCCTTTTTCCGTGCCCGACATCCTGGGCTCCCTTGAGCGGCCGGTGCTGGCCGTGGACGCCGATGGCCGGGTGGCCAACGCCAACCCCGCCGCCCTTTCCATGTTCGGCCCCGAGGTGGCCACGCCCGGCGCGGCCTTGCCCTTGGCCCGGCCCGACCTGTGGCAGCCCATGGCCAAGTGCCTGGCCACGGGCGACGTGATCTACGACCGCTTAAACGTCGGCCCCAAGACCGTGGTCGCCACCACCTTTCCCATCCGCCGCGACGGCCGGGTGGTCGGAGCCACCTGCATCTGCCGCCCCTGCGCCGGCGAGGCCCACCCGGCCATGGAAGGCCGCTTGCGAGCCATTCTCGATTCCGTGTCCGACGGCATCTGGATCTGCGACGGCACGGGAACCATCCTTTCGATCAACGCCGCTTCCGAGCGGCTCAATTCCGTCAACGCCGAGGACTACGTCGGGAAAAACGTGTCCTGCATCGTGGCTCAGCGCATGGTCGACCGCTCGGCCACCCTGGACGTGCTTGAAACCAAACGCCAGTCGAGCATGATCCAGCACATCACCAAGACCGGCAAGCAACTCCTCGTCACGGCCACGCCGGTGCTCGGCGACCAGGGCGAGGTGGCCTTGGTGGTGGTCAACGAGCGCGATGTGACGGAATTGCAAAATCTGCGGCAAGGGCTGCAAAACGCCCGCAAGGTGGAAGAGCGCTACCGCAGCGAACTGGCCGAGCTATCGCTGTTCGAGCTTTCCCAAAAAGACATCGTGGCCCAAAGCGGGCAAATGCAGCGCACCTTGCGCACGCTTTTAAAACTCGCCCAGATGGACGCCTCGCGCGTGCTGCTCCTTGGCGAATCCGGCACCGGCAAGGGCCTGCTCGCCAAGTTCCTGCATCAGGTCAGCCCCCGTTCGCCCAAGCCGTTTATTCAAATCAACTGCCCGGCCGTGCCGGAGAACCTGTTCGAGGCCGAACTGTTCGGCTATGAAAAAGGGGCCTTCACCGGCGCGCGCGAGGCCGGCAAGGCGGGCCTGATCGAACTGGCCGCCGGGGGCACGCTTTTTCTGGACGAAGTGGGCGACATCCCCCTGGGCATCCAGGCCAAGCTGCTCAAATACCTCGACGACCACGAACTGCGCCGCCTGGGCGGGGCCGAGCCCCGCACCGTGGAGTGCCGGGTGGTGGCGGCCACCAACTGCGACCTGGAAGGCTTGGTCGAGCGCCGCCAGTTCCGCACCGACCTCTATTACCGCCTCAACACCTTCGTGGTGCGCATCGCCCCCCTGCGCGAGCGCCGCGAGGACATCTTCGGCCTGGCCGAATTCTACCTGGCCCAGCAAAACGTCCGCCACGGCAAGGCCAAGCGCCTCTCGGCCCGGGCCATGCGCCAGCTTGAAGCCTACGCCTTTCCCGGCAATGTCCGGGAACTGGTCAGCATCATCCAGAAAGCCTTTGTCATGAGCGACGACGACGACCTGACCGACGCGCTCATCGAAGCCCTGGCCGGCGATACGCCGCCGGCGGTGGATGCGCCGTCCGGCCCCCGCCCCCTGGCCGATTCCACCGAGCAAACGGCCATCCGGCGTCTGCGCGAGGCCATGGCCGCCTGCCGCACCACCCGGGAGATGGCCGCCCATCTCGGGGTGAGCCAGGCCACGGTGGTGCGCAAGCTCAAGCGTTACGGCCTTTCCCGCTCCTGATTCACTCCTGCATCAGCCGTTTGCGGCCAGGACCGGGATAAACGTTTTTTCGTTTTATCCGGTTTGGCGGCTGACTGCCTATCATTTGGGATTCTCACGCGATTGGCGCTTTCTGACGGAAAGGGCCTGGGAATACGTTTGGCGATTCCGGCCGTGTCCGCAGCTAAAAACGCTGATTCAACTTGATTCAGTGCGTCGTATTGCAATATCAAATTGAATTTATTTAAGTTTTACAATTTTGCTGATTCATAACAGAATCAACAGCTTTCGAATAAATTCATCATACCAATGACAACATATTAATAATAAACGACAATCAATCTCGGTCCGGTTCTTGCTGAAAAGACCTGTTACCGTTTGTGTGCATTTTGGTACAAGGCACTTACGCCACCACCTGAAACATCCGAGGATGATCCGTGAACACCACCGACAAGGCGCAGGAACTGCAAGCATTGCGTGATCGCTATGTCCCCAAGGGGCATCCCAACGCCACGCCCTTTTTCGTCGAATCCGCCAAGGGCGCCCTGCTTCGCGACGTCACCGGACGCGAGTTCATTGATTTCGTCGGCGGCATCGGCGTGTTAAACGTCGGCCACTGCCACCCCAAGGTCGTCGCCGCCGTCAAGGATCAGGCCGGACGCTATCTCCACACCTGCTCCATGGTCACCATGTACGAGCCCTACGTCCAGCTCGCCGCCCGCCTGTCCGAGGCCGCCCCGGGCGACTTCGAGAAAAAGGCGATGTTCGTCAACAGCGGCTCCGAAGCCGTGGAAAACGCCGTCAAAATCGCCCGCTGCCACACTGGCCGGGCCGGCGTCGTGTCCATGAAAAACGCCTTCCACGGCCGCACGCTGCTGGCCATGTCCCTGACCAGCAAGGTCAAGCCCTACAAGTTCGGCTTTGGCCCCATGGCCGCCGAGGTCTACCAGTACCCCAACTACGCCTACTGCTACCGCTGCCCCCTGGGCCTGACCTATCCCAAGTGCGGCGTGGCCTGCGCCGACAAGCTGCGCGAGTTCTTCATCGCCACCGCCGCCGCCGAGAACATCGCCTGCATCATCGCCGAACCGGTCCAGGGCGAGGGCGGCTTCGTGGTTCCGCCCAAGGAATTCTTCGAGAAGCTGCGCGCCATCTGCGACGAATACGGCATCGTCTTTGTCGCCGACGAGATCCAGTCCGGCTTTGGCCGCACCTCCAAGCTTTTTGCCATGGAGCATTTCGGCGTGGCCCCGGACCTCATGACCGTGGCCAAGTCCATGGGCGGCGGCCTGCCCCTGGCCGGCGTGGTCGGCAAGGCCGAGATCATGGATTCCGTGCCCCCGGGCGGCATCGGCGGCACCTACGGCGGCAACCCGCTGGCCTGCCGCGCCGGCCTGGCCGTCATGGACATCTTCGAGCAGGACAACCTGCTGGCCAAGGCCGAGCGTCTTGGCGGCGTGGTCAAGCGCCGCTTCGCGTCCTTCAAAAAACAGTACCAGCTCGTGGGCGACGAGCGCGGCCTGGGGGCCATGCGCGCCCTGGAGTTCGTTGCCGACCGCGCCACCAAGGCCCCCTGCCCCGAGGCGGCCAAGGGCGTGGCCAAGTTCTGCCAGGACAACGGCCTGCTCGTGCTGTCCTGCGGCAACTTCGGCAACTGCATCCGGGTGCTCATGCCCCTGGTCATCACCCGCGACCAGCTCGACCGCGGCCTGGACATCATGGAAGAAGGCATCCGCGAGGTCTCCAAAAGCCTCGGCAAATAACGGCAACAAGGCCCGACCCAGCCAACCGACAACGTAAAGAGGTGCAGGCATGAAAAACGGTTCCATCACGACGATTCTGGCCGGCTGCATGGGCATGGCCCTGTCCGCCGCCCTGTTCGCCGCTCCGGCCCTGGCCGCCGACAAGACCGTCAAGATCGGCAACGTCGAGCCCCTGTCCGGCCCGTCGGCTTCGGTCGGCGTCCAGGGCAAGCAGGCCCGGGAAATGGCCATCGAAGAGATCAACGCCGCCGGCGGCATCAAGTCCCTAGGCGGCGCCAAGCTGGAGCTGGTCTACGCCGACAGCAAGTCCGACCCCACCGTCGGCGTCACCGAGACCGAGCGCCTCATCAACACCGAGAAAGTCAATCTCCTCACCGGTTGCTGGAACTCCGCCGTCACCTACCCGGCCACCCAGGTGGCCGAGCGCTACGGCATCCCCTTCGTGGTGCCCGTGGCCGTGCGCGACACCATCACCGAGCGCGGATTTAAAAACGTCTTCCGCATCGCCGCCAAGGACTCCTGGTGGGTGCGCGACCAGTTCCGTTTCCTCAAAGACATGCAGGAAGAAACCGGCGTGAAGCTGCAAAAGATCGCCTTTGTCTTTGAAAACGGCGACTGGGGCACCGGCTTTGCCGAGAAGTGGCGCGAACTGGCCAAAAAAGACGGCTACGAGATCGTTCTCGACGAGCCCTACCCCAGCACCGCCACCGACCTCACCCCGGTCGTGACCAAGCTCAAGGCCGCCAAGCCCGACATCGTCATGCTCGTGTCCAACGCCGCCGACGCCATCCTTTTGACCAACACCATGGCCGAAATGCAGGTCAAACCCAAGGTCGTCCTGGCCAGCGGCGGCGGCCACGCCGATCCCAAGTTCCTGGAAAACACCGACACCAACGCCCTGGGCATCTTTGACGAAGTCGAGTGGAACACCGACGTCAACAAGCCCGCCGCCAAGCCGGCCAACGAGAAGTTCAAGAAAAAGTACGGCTACGACCTGACCGGCGAGTCCGTTGACGCCTACGTCGCCATGTACGTCATCGCCGACGCCCTGGAACGCGCCGCCTCCACCGATCCGGCCAAGATCCGCGAGGCCCTGGCCGCCACCAACCTGACCACCGGACCGGGCATGATCGTCTCCTACGACGGCGTCCAGTTCGACGAGACCGGCCAGAACAAGAACGCCGGCATCGTCATCGTCCAGGTGGCCAACGTCGACGGCAAGCCCGAACGCGTCACCGTGTGGCCCAAGGCCGCCCGCCGCGCCGGTTACGTCCCGGCCTTCCCGGCCAACAAGTAGTACGACCATTCGCGCCAACGCCCCGGACCGGCTCCCCGGTCCGGGGCAAACGTCCGGAGAGGCTTTTCATGACCGCGGTGATTCAGGCGGCGCTCAACGGCGCCATGATGGGAGCCATGTACGGGCTGACCGCCCTGGGATTGACCCTGATCTTCGGGGTCATGAAGGTGGTCAACTTCGCCCACGGCTCGCTGCTCATGGTCGGCATGTTCAGCGCGTATTGGCTGATTCGGCTCACGGGCATCCACCCGTATCTGGCCCTTGTCATTGTTCCCCCCGTTCTGTTCGTCTTTGGCTACTATCTGCAGGACGTGGTGATTAAACCCGTGTTCAAAGCCGAAGGCCAGGTGCGCGAGCCGTTGACGGTCATCATCGTCACCACCGGCGTCTGGTACGTGCTCGACAACCTGGCGCTCATGCTGTTTGGCGCCGAGTACCGCACCGTGCGCACGGCCATTTCCAACAAGTCCTTCGCGCTGGGCGAGTTCATCATCTCCATCCCCAAATTTTCCGGCTTTGTCGTGGCCATCGCCACCGCCATCGGCCTGGCGCTTTTCATGCGCAAGACCAAGACCGGCAAGGCGCTTCGGGCCACCAGCCTCGACCGCGAAGCGGCCAACCTCATGGGCATCGACCAGTACCGCATCTACAACATCGCCTTCGGCCTCGGCACGGCCATCGCCGGCATCGCGGGCTGCGTGCTCATCCCTTTTTACTACGTCTACCCGTCGGTGGGCGTGGTCTTCGACATCCGGGCCTTTATCATCGTCGTGCTCGGCGGCTTGGGCAGCATCCCCGGCGCGCTCCTGGGCGGCCTGGTCATTGGCTTGATCGAATCCGTCTTCTCGCAGTTCATGGCCTCGACCTGGACCGAAGCCATCATCTACGCCATTTTCCTTATCATTCTCTTCGTCAAACCATCCGGCTTCTTCGGCCACAAACAGGATTGGTAGGAGGCGCGCCGTGAGCCGAAAACAACTCGACCGGATATTGCTGGCGGTGGTCGCCCTGGCCGCCTTCGGGCTGCCCCTGGTGGTGACCTCGCCCACCTATCTGCAAATCCTCATCCTGCTCTTTTTCTACGCCTATCTGACCACGGCCTGGAACCTGGTCGGCGGTTTCGCCGGCGTGTTGCCGCTGGGCCATTCCGTCTTCGTCGGCATCGGGGCCTACACCTCCTCGATCCTGACCCTGCAGTACGGCGTCTCGCCCTGGATCGGCATGCTCGTCGGCGGAGCCATCGCCGCCGTCATCGGCGTCATCATCGGCCTGCCCACCTTCCGGATGCGCGGGGCCTACTTCTGCCTGTGCACCATCGCCTTTGCCGAAGGCATCCGGGTCATGGTGGAAAACATCGACACCCTGGGACCGCTCAAGATAAACGGCCCCCGGGGCCTGCTTGTGCCGCTGCTCAAGGACCCGACGTTCTGGGACTACCAGTTCATGTCCAAGCTGCCGTACTATTACATCATCCTGGTGCTTCTGATCCTTGTCCTGGCCTTTACCTGGTTCATCTCCCGCTCCAAGATCGGCTACTATCTGGCCGCTGGCGGCGAGGAACCCGAGGCCGCCGCCGCTCTGGGAATCAACGTGGCCAACTACAAGCTCTTCGCCATGGCGCTCTCCTGCTTCCTCACCGCCCTGGCCGGCACGTTCTACGCCCAGCTCATGCTCTACTTCTATCCCAAAGGCCTCATGGGCCTGGATCTCTCCTTCGAGATCGCGTTTATCGCGCTCATCGGCGGCCGAGGCACCATCGCCGGCCCGGTCATCGGCGCGCTGCTCTTGCGACCGCTTAACGAGTTCACCCGCATCTATTTAAGCGACATGCTGCCCGGGCTGCATCTGGTCATCTTCGGGCTTATCCTCATCCTGGTCATGATCTACCTGCCCAAGGGTCTCACCGCGCCGCTGGCCGCCCTCTATGACCGGCTGGCCCGCAAAATCACCGGCCAGGGAGCAGCGAAATGAGCAACATCCTGGAAGTCACCAATCTCACCAAGCACTTCGGGGGCTTAACCGCCGTCAGCTCCCTGGATTTGCACATCAAGACCGGCGAAATCCTGGCGCTCATCGGTCCCAACGGGGCCGGCAAGTCCACGGTCTTTAACCTCGTGGCCGGCGTGTTCGCCCCTTCCGAGGGCGTGATCAAGTTTGCCGGCCAGACCACCCACGGCCAAAAGCCCTGGGATCTCGCCCGGCTGGGCCTGGCCCGCACCTTCCAGATCGTCAAGCCCTTCGGCAGCAAGACCGTGCTCTACAACGTCATGGTCGGGGCGTTTTTGCGCACCAACTCCACCCAAAAGGCCCGGGAAATCGCCGAGGAAGTGCTGGTCACCCTCCAGCTCGACCACACCAAGGACATGCTGGCCGCCAACCTGACCATCGCCGACCGCAAACGCCTGGAAATCGCCAAGGCCCTGGCCACCGATCCCAAGCTGCTGCTCCTCGACGAGGTCATGGCCGGCCTGCGGCCCACCGAGGTCGACGACATGATCGGCATCATCCGGGGGCTTCGCGACCGGGGCGTGACCGTCTTCGTCATCGAGCACATCATGCGCGCCGTCATGGCTCTGTCCGACCGGGTGGTGGTCATCCAGTTCGGCCAGAAGATCGCCGAAGGCTCGCCCGAGGCCGTCACCAAGGATGAAAACGTCATCAAGGCCTATCTGGGAGGCGAGTATGACGCTGCTTAGCGTGGAGAACATCAACGTCGCCTACGGCGACGTGCAGATCATCAACGACCTCTCGCTGACGGTCAACGAAGGCGAGGTGGTGAGCATCATCGGCGGCAACGGCGCGGGCAAGTCGACCCTGCTCAAGGCCCTCTCCGGCCTCGTGCCCCCGTCTTCCGGAACCATCCGGTTTCGGGGCGAGGCCATCCAGGCTCTGCCCCCCGAAGCCATCGTCGAGCGCGGCGTCATCCACGTGCCCGAGGGCCGCCGGCTCTTCTCGCTCATGACCGTGGCCGAGAACCTCGACATCGGGGCCTACAATTCCCGGGCCTACAAGGACCGCGACAAGACCCTGCGCCAGGTCTACGAACTGCTGCCGCGCCTGCTGGAGCGCCAGACCCAGCTGGCCATGACGCTCTCCGGCGGCGAACAGCAGATGGTGGCCATCGGCCGGGGACTCATGGCCCTGCCGGGCCTTTTAATGCTCGACGAACCGTCGTTGGGCCTGGCTCCCATCCTGGTCAAGTCGATCTTCGAGACCCTGCGCAAGATCGCCGACGCCGGCACCACGGTGCTTTTGGTCGAACAGGACGTCAACCATTCACTGCGGCTGTCCGACCGGGGCTATGTCCTGGAGCACGGCCGGGTGGCCATGTCCGGCTCGGCCAAGGAACTGCTGGAAAACCCCCACGTTAAATCGGCCTATCTCGGCATTTAAAAAGGAAAAGCCATGCACGGCTTTCACGGACGCATCCTCACCGTCGATCTGACCCGGCGCTCTTTCGCCATCGAAGCGGCCGACCCGGCCCATCTTGACGCCTATCTGGGCGGCAAGGGCCTGGCCACCAGGCTGCTGCTCGACCGCAACCCGGCCGGGGTAGATCCCCTGGCTCCGGAGAACAACCTCATCTTCGCCGCCGGCCCCTTGTGCGGCGGCGTGGCCTGGGGAGCCAGCCGCTACGGCGTCTTCACCAAGTCCCCCCAGACCGGGTTCTACACCGAATCCTATTCCGGCGGCCGCACGCCCCAGGCCGTGGACGCCGCCGGTTTCGACGCCGTGGTCCTCGCCGGCGCGGCGGACAGGCTCACGGCCCTGACCATCCACCCCGACGGCTGCACCTTCCACGACGCGGCCGATCTGGCCGGCCTGGACGCCTACGCCACCGAGGACGCGGCCCGGGAGCGTTTCGTGCTGCCGCGCGACGACGCCAAACGCGTGGGCGCGGTGGTCATCGGCCCGGCCGGCGAAAACCTGTGCCGGCTGGCCATGATCGCCAACGAACGCTGGCGCTGCGCCGGCCGCACCGGCGTCGGCGCGGTCATGGGCTCCAAAAGGGTCAAGGCCATCGTGTTCCAGGGCGACCGCAAGCGCCAGGCGGCCGATCCCCCCGGTCTGGCCGCCCATGCCGCCGCTTTTGCCAAGCGCGGCGTGGAGACCAAGGGCGTGCAGGTCTACAAGGCCATGGGCACGACCATGATGGTCGGGGTCATGAACGCGGCCGGAGCCTTTCCGGCCAAGTACTGGACTCAGGGCAACTGCGAGCATTGGGAGAAGATCTCGGGCGAGACCTTCCACAAGGAACATGAGGTCAAGGCCCATGCCTGCGCCAAGTGCTTCATGTCCTGCGGCCGCATGGCCAAGCTCGCCTCGGGCCGCCACAAGGGCCTGACCCTGGAAGGGCCGGAATACGAAACCATCTACGCCTTCGGCGGGCTGTGCATGATCGAGGACATGGCCGAGATCGTGTATCTAAACGACCTCTGCGACCGCCTGGGCATCGACACCATCTCCGCCGGCAACCTGTGCGCCTTCACCGTCGAGGCCGTCTCGCGCGGCCGGGTGGACTACCCCATCGCCTACAACGACCCCGACGGCGCGGCCCGGCTCATCAAAGACATCGCCTCGGGCACGGGCATCGGCGCGCTTCTGGGCCAAGGCATCAAGGTCGCGGCCCGGGCCTGGGGTCTGGAAGACCTGGCCGTCCACGTCAAGGGCCTGGAGCCGGCCGGCTACGACCCCCGGGCGCTTCGCGGCATGGGGCTGGCCTACGCCACATCCGACCGGGGGGCCTGCCATCTGCGCACCACCTTCTACAAGCCCGAACTGGCCGGCATGATTCCCCCCGACGCCGTGGAGAACAAGGCGGCCATGCTCATCGAGTTCGAGGACCGGCTCACCATCTTCGATACGCTCATCCTGTGCCGGTTTTTCCGCGACCTCTACACCTGGGACGAGCTGACCCAGGTCATCGGCCTGACCACCGGCCTCGACGCCAGCGAAGCGGCGCTCAAGCGCCGGGCCGCGGCCATCGCCGACATGACCCGGGAGTTCAACCTGCGCGAAGGCCTGACCCCGGCCGACGACCGCCTCCCGGACCGCATCCACCGCGAACCCCTGCCCAGCGGCAAGGCGTTGCCCCGGGAGGCCTTTGAAACCATGCTGGCCGACTACTACCGGTTGCGCAATTGGTCGCCCCAGGGCGTGCCGACCGGCGCCGCCGACCTCTAAACCCAAAGCATTCCAAAGGAGCGGCACATGCTTGTCGGCGATTGGATGTCCACCGACGTGGCCACGGCAACCGAGGACGTCTCGATGATCAAGGCCGGCCGGATCATGCGTGAGCGCAAGATCCGGCGTCTGCCCGTGGTGGACAAAGACGGGAAGCTTGTCGGCATCGTGTCCGAGCGCGACCTCAAGGCGGCCTCGCCGTCCTCGGCCACTTCGCTGGACATGTACGAGATGACCTACCTGCTCTCGGAGCTCAAGGTCAAAGCCATCATGACCAAGGACCCGGTGCGCATCCGGTGCACCGACACCGTGGAGCGGGCGGCGCTTATCATGCGCGACCGCAAGTTCGGCAGCCTGCCGGTGGTTGATGAAGCGAACAAGGTGGTCGGCATCATCACCGACACCGACATCTTCCGCCTGTTCGTCTCCATCACTGGCATCGACCAGGGCGGCATCCAGATAGGGCTGCGCCTGGGCGTGGCCGAGGGCAGCCTCAAGCCGGTGCTCGACGCTCTGCGCCGCTTCGAGGCCCGTATCGTGAGCATCCTGTCGTCCTACGACCGGGGCGGCCCGGGCCAGCGCGACGTGTCCATCCGTATCCAGGGCCTGCCCGAGACCCGGGAGCGGGAACTGCGCGCCGAACTCGAAAAGACCGGCCATGTGCTCTACTGGACCCGCGATTAGCCAAGAGTTCCTGTCCTCGCCTCGCCCCGGACGGCCCCATCCCCGCATCCTCCAAGGCCGTCCGGGGCTTTTTTCTCCTGAATCCATCCCTGTCGCCCCCCCTTGACGCTGGGCGTCCGCTTCTGGTTTTCTCATTTGAACATGCCGTCCCCAACCGTGTTGTCCCAAAAGCCCGCCGTCAAACTCAACAGCGCCCGGCAAAAGACCTGGGAGGCGCTTTTTTGCGTGCCCGCCCGGCCGGACATCCTCTGGGACGACGTGGCCGCGCTGATCCGGGCCTTGGGCGGCCGGGAAATTCACCATCACCAGAAAACCGCCGGCTCGCGGGTGCGGTTTGTCCTTGGCGGCGTCAAGGGCTTCTTCCACCGCCCCCACCCCGAAAACGTATTGGACAAAGGCTGCGCCGCCGACGTGCGCGAATACCTCCTGCGCGCCGGCATGGCTGTCTGACCGCGAGGCTCTCCATGGACAACGCCGCCTGCTACGCCGTCTACAAGGGCTATTGCCTCATCTGCTCCGAGGAGGAAGACGGCACGCTCCACGGCCGCATCGACGGCATCCGCGACATCGTCACCTTCCACGCCGCCACCCCCGAAGCGCTCCAGCGCGCCTTTGAGGAAGCCGTGGACGACTACTTGGCCGTCTGTCAGGAGAGTCGCCTGCCGCCCGACGTGCCGGCCTGATGCAGGACAGGCGGCGTTTGCCAGCTTGTCGCCGCCGCCGACATGATTCACGCCCTGATTCGCAGCCCGATCTTTCGCCCTTTTCATACGCACGGCATCGGCGTCGGCACGCCCGTGCGCCGCTTCCAGCTCCTGCCAAGCGCCAAGGAGGATCTGGCCAAACAGGCCGGCAGACGTTCTTCCTCTTCTTGTTCCTTTCATTAATTGACATCAATTCTCAATTTCATTATCAACAACCCATCCCGGGGCGTTTCCGGACGGTGGCCATGCCCGGCGCGTCAGGCGGCGTGGAAGTCCGCGCCATGCCGCCTTCCGCGCTCCTGCTCCGATGACGGCGACGCCCCGGGACTTTTCTCCTGGAGGTTGCCGTTGATCCCGTCCCATGTCGCCCGCGCCCTGACCACCCTGCTCCCCATCCGCCAACCCGTATTTCTCTGGGGTCCCCCAGGCGTCGGCAAAAGCCAGATCGTGGCTCAGACCGCCGCGGCCCTTGGGCTCGACCTTATCGACATCCGGGCCGTGCTTCTTGATCCGGTAGATCTGCGCGGATTGCCCCAGATCGACGCCGACGGCCGCACCCACTGGCGCGCCCCGGCCTTCCTGCCGACAGACGGCCAGGGAGTCTTATTCCTTGACGAATTAAACGCCGCCCCGCCACTTGTCCAGGCCGCTTGCTATCAGCTCATCCTCGACCGGGCCCTTGGCGAATACCGCCTGCCCACCGGCTGGACCGTCCTCGCCGCCGGCAACCGCGACCAGGACCGGGCCGTCACCCACCGGATGCCGACCGCCCTGGCCAACCGGTTCGTGCACCTGGAAATCGAACCCCACCTGGAGGACTGGATTGCCTGGGCAGAAGCTTCGGGCATCGCGTCCGAGGTCACGGCCTTTTTGCGCTTCCGGCCCGCCCTGCTCCACGATTTCGACCCCACGCGGGCCGCCCGCTCCTTCCCCACGCCCCGGTCCTGGGAATTCGTGTCCACCATGTTGCGGGGCGCGCCCGATCCGCAGGTGGAACTGGAACTGCTGCGCGGGGCCGTAGGCGACGGCGCGGCTTTGGAATTCTCGGGATTCCTGCGCACCTGGCGCGAGCTGCCCGACACCGACGCCGTGCTGGCCGATCCCGACGCCGCGCCGGCCCCGGTGGAGCCGGCCGCCGCCTACGCCATCTGCGAGGCCCTGGGACGGCTGGCCTGCCCGGACGTCATGCCGGCGCTGACTCGTTACGCCGCCCGGCTGCCGGTGGAATTCGGCGTGCTGCTCATGCGCGACGCCGTGCGCCGCGACAGCCGCACGGCCAAAACGCCGGCCTTTGCCGCCTGGGCCCGGGACAACGCTGAGGTGTTCGTGTGACCGCGCCAGACGCCGTGGGCCGAAAGCTCGTGCGCTCGCGCCTGGAGCTCGTGCTGGGCCACCCGTTTTTCGGGGCCATGGCCCTGCGCCTGACCCCCCTGGCCGACGCTTCCTGCCGCGACGTCTGGACCGACGGCGTGACCCTTGGCTACAATCCCCTCTTTGTGGCCGAGCGCGGCGAGGACGAGATCACGGCGCTCATTGCCCACGAAATCCTCCATCTGGCCTGCGAACACCATTTACGCCGCAAGAATCGCGACAAAACGCTGTGGAACCGGGCCTGCGATCTGGCCGTGGCCGCGCTGCTCGTGGAAGCGGGCTTCACCCTGCCCAAGGGCCACCCCTTCGAGGCCGCCCACGCCGGCAAACCGGCCGAGGCCATCTATGCCGTGCTGGCCGGAGAAATCGACCAACGCCACGGCGGCGGCGGCACGGATGCGGCCAAGACTTCGGCCCTGCCGGCCGATACCGCCCCGGGCGGCGGCGACGGCGACACGCCGCTGGCCGCCAAGGCTGGACAAGCCGAACCCACGCCGTCCGGCTCCGAGCTTCCCGGGCAGGACAAACAGCCCCAAAGCGCTTCGGGCGACAAGGACGGAGCCGGAACCCTTGGCCAAACGCCAAGCCGCAGCATCGGCGAGGTGCGCGACCACCCGGACCTGGACGGCCAGCGCCGGGAGTCCGAAAACCGCGATCTGACCGACAAGCTGCGCCAGGACGTCAACCAGTCGCGTCGGGCGGCCAGCGCCATGGGCAACATGCCGGCCGGACTCGACCGGTTGCTGGCCGAAATGGCCGCGCCCAGGCTCGACTGGGCGGCGCTTTTGCGCCGCTTCATCCTGGCCCGGGCGGTCAGCGACTATTCCTGGTCGCCGCCCAGCCGCCGCCATATCCACCTGGGTCTGTACCTCCCCTCGCCGCGTTCCATGACCCTGGGCGAGGTGGCCCTTGTTCTCGACACCTCCGGCTCGGTGGACGAGGAACTTCTCACCGCCTTTTGCGCCGAACTCGGCTCCATCCTGAGCGCCTGCGAGGCAACGCTTCACGTCTATGCCTGCGACGCGACCGTGGGCGAGGCCGTCGTCTACACCCGGGCCGATCCGCCTTTGTCCCTCTCTCCGCCGGGAGGTGGCGGCACCGACTATCGCCCGGCTTTCGCCAAGGTCGAAACCGACGGTTTGATGCCGGCATGTCTGCTCTATTTCACCGATCTCCAGTGCGACCGGTTTCCCGAGGAGCCGGCCTACCCAGTGCTGTGGATCGTGCCCAAAACCGTCAAGGACCGGCCGCCTTTCGGCGTTGTCGTGCAACTGGATTAGGAGAGACCCCTTATGCGCATCACCTGGCATATCGTCAAAAAGCGCGGCAACCTGCGCCCCGAACTGGTCTACGATGTCGTCCTGGAAGGCCATGAGAAGGCGCTGGCCCTGCCATACGTGCGCATTGATTCGACCATCCCCGAACCGCCGTCCTCCTGGCAGGCCCACTGCTATCCCGGCCAGCACGAACGTGCCGGAGCCGCGCCGGCCGGCTTCTACCAGCTGGCCACGCCCAACCACGCCACCGGCACGCTACGGCAATCGCTGCGCCTGCCCTGGCGGGAAGATAATGATTATCCGGAGGTGGAAGCGTCTTTCGCGGCCCTGCGCCGGGCTTTCGAGGCGGCTTTCGCCGCTGCGGGGGCCAGCCAGCCCATGGATGTGCGCGGGGAGTTGACGCTGACCGCCGGCCTCAAGCGGGATCTGGCCCCGTCGCTCATGGCCGACCGGCTGCTGGGGCTGGCCCAATAGCTCCATGCAGATTCCAATACCAAGGGGCCGCCCGGGACGTATTCCCGGGCGGCCTCTTGCGTTTGCTCCGGGTCGGACTCGTGCCGCACCCACGAAAAGCGCTTGAAGGAAATGTCAAATCCACCGCCAGCCGCCACCCAAACTGAGAGATTGCCCCTCCAAGACGAGTCGCAACAAGCCTCTTCCCTCTTCTCGTCGCTTCTTTACGCCACCACCCAGACCGCCAACCCCTTGGCGGCGTGAATGATTTTGGTGGAGACGCTGCCGAAGAGGAACTCCTCCTGCTTGGACACGCCGCGCCGGCCCACGACCACGGTGCCGTAGCCGCCTTCCTCGGCCAGCCGCAGCACTTCCAGGGCGATGCTTGTGCCGATGCTGCATTCGGTGGCTTCCCGCAGGGGGGAACGGCAGCTCTCCACGAACCGCGTGCCCACCTTGCCATCGGGAATGCCGGCCGCGACGAGCATGGCCCTGGCCTGAGCCAGGGCGTCACGCATAGCGGCGTTGCGGCGCTGGCATTCGGTTTTCCAGGCCGCGTCATCGGCAAAAAGGTCCCGGTCGGCCGGCCGTTCGATGGCGGCCACATCGACTTGTCGGGTTCCATCGTGCCCGACCATGGCCGCGACATAGGCCACGGAGCGCTGGGCATTGTCCGATCCGTCGTAGGCAATGAGGATTTTGTCGGTATTCATGGCTGCTCCAGGTTCAGACGCCGCTGCGGCCAAGGGCTTGGCGGGCGCGGCAAAGGTCGTCGATAAGTTCGCCGGCCGTGTCGTAGTAGACCTCGGCGGCCAGGGAAAATCGCCGCAAGACGTTGGTCAGTTCGAGCGGGATGTAGGGAAAGAGCTTTTGCAGGTTGACGATGCGGTTGGGGAACATGATGGAGCAATCGTCGCTGGTGATTTGCGCGCGCAAGGCCGGCGAGACGGACTGGGTGGTGTGCTGCCCCATGCCGGCCAGGAACTGGATGATGTTGCCCAGGCCAAAGAGGTCGAGGCCAAACGGGCTTTCCTGGAAGTCAAAAGTGTAATCGAAATCGATCCAGCAATACTGCCCGGAATCGTGGAGCACGTAGAGGTGGTCGCGGCGCACGTCGCCGTGCTTTTCATTGCGGTCATGCAGCCATTTGATGGCCTGACAGGCCTCGATGAAGCGTTCGAGAACCGTGGGGAAGAGGTCGTGGAAATAGTCGCGATGCGGCATTTCCAGGGCCTCGATCTTTTCATCCAGGCGCTTGCCGGCGACAAGGTCGAGGATGCGCACGGGATTGCCGGCCGCGTCGTAGATGGTTTCGCCCTGCATGAACCGGGGATCGCCGCGCACGAGGTCGAGGATGCGGGTCTCCTTGCGCGGGCTTCTCGTGCAGGTGACCACCATGGAGCCGATGGTCATGGGAAAGGTTTCGTGGAAGACGAGCTTGACGATGTTGCGGCCGCCATTTTCCAGGCAACGGCAGCGTTTGACCCAGTATTTCGGATCTTCCATGCCGAAGCGGCGTTCGGCCTCGTCACGCAGGACCAGGAAGTGGCGCTCGCCAAGAACCATGACGTCGCCGTAGCCGATGCGCATGAATTCGGTGGTGTCGTCGTAGAGGTCCCCGACGTGGCGCGCCGGAAAATCCGGGGCCAGACGGGCGAGCAGTTCGCGGGCGGTTGGTGCCAAGGACGCCTCCGTGGCGGTTGGACGTTTCCTCTACCTGTGCCCGATTTTCGGATCTTGGGCAACGCCCGGGGCGTATTGGACGGCTTGTCGCAGGCTTGTGGACGGGCTAGTGTCGAACAACGTCCGTCAGCGTCCGGTCGATCCCGGCCGATGAACGCTGACGGGATGGGGGGAGGACTCATGGCGGATAAACGTGTGGCCATCGTCACCGGCGCGTCCCGAGGCATCGGCGCGGCTGTGGCCCGGCGTCTGGCGGCGGACGGCTTGGCGGTGGTGGTCAATTACGTGGCGGGGCAGGCCCGGGCGCAGGCCGTTGTGCGCGAGATTGTGGCCGAGGGCGGCCATGGGGTCGCCATCGGAGCCGACGTGTCCGACCCGGCCGATGCGGCCGCGCTCTTCGAGGCGGCCCAGGCCGTTTTCGGCGGCGTGGACGTCGTCGTCAACAACGCCGGCGTGATGCAGCCTGGGCTGGTTTCCCTGGCCGACACCAGCGACGAACTCTACGAGCGCCTGGTGTCCATCAACCTCGGCGGCACGTTCAACATGCTGCGCCTGGCCGCGACCCGGTTGCGCGACAATGGGCGCATCGTCAATTTTTCTTCCAGCGTGGTCGGGCTGCGGCCAGCCGGCTATGCCGTCTACGCCGCGACCAAGGCGGCGGTGGAAACCATGACCGCCATTTTCGCCAAGGAAATGGGGCCGCGCGGCATAAGCGTCACGGCCGTGGCCCCGGGGCCTGTCGGCACGGAGCTTTTCCTGACGGGCAAGACGCCGGAGATGGTGGAGCGCATCGCGGCGGCCACGCCTCTGGGCCGGCTCGGCACGCCCGAGGATGTGGCCGGGGTGGTGTCGTTTTTGGTGGGAGAGGGCGGCGGCTGGATCAACGGCGCGGTCATCCGGGCCAACGGCGGCATGGTGTAGCGGGGCGCGGGCCTTCCTTTTCTGGCTCAAAAGAAAAAGGCCTTGCGGCATCAAACCGCAAGGCCTTCGAATGCCTTTGGTGGAGGCGATGGGACTTGAACCCACTACCTATGCGTTGCGAACGCATCGCTCTCCCAGATGAGCTACGCCCCCGTTGGGAGAAAGGTTATTAAGCGGATTCGCCGGCCCGGTCAAGAAATCCTTTGCCGTTTTCGCGGCGTCGGCCAAATGTCGCCAGCCGGCGGTTGACCTCGGGCAGTCCTGATGCCACTATGCCAATTGAAAGATACCCGAAACCATTATGCCTTTTTTTGGCGAACTCGCCTTTGGAGACCCGACCATGAAGATCCATCGCGCCCTGCGCATGGAGCGCTGCATCGGCTGTCATTCCTGCTCCCTGGCCTGCGCCCGCCTCGTTTACAAGGCCGTGTCATGGCAAACCGCCGGCATTCGCATCCGTTCCACCGGCGGCGTGTCCAGCGGCTTCCAGGCCATCCTGTGCCTGGCTTGCGATCCGGCCCCGTGCGCGGCCGCCTGCCCAACCGGAGCCATGAGCCAGCGCAAGTCCGGCGGCGGAGTGACGCTCAAGAAATCCCTGTGCATCCAATGCGGCCAGTGCGCGAGCGCCTGCCCGGTGGAGGCCATCAACCTGGACGCGGCCGGCAATCCCGCCGTGTGCCTGCACTGCGGCCAGTGCACCGCCTATTGCCCCCACGACTGCCTGGAGCTGGTCGAGGCCGACACGCCCGCCGCCCCCTGCCTGGAGAGTTGCCATGTCGAATGAAGCGAACGACCTTTTTCGCGTCCTGGTCTATGACCTGGAACGCGGTCGCGGCGAACTGGCCATCCTGCCCGGCCGGCGGGCCTACCTCGGCGGCTCGGGGCTGGCGGCGCTGCTCTACGAAAAATACGGCCTGCCCACGGCCCCGGCTTTCGATCCCCGCCAGCCGCTGATTTTCGCCATAGGTCCGGCCACGGGCTATTTTCCGCTCATGAGCAAGACCGTGTGCGGCTTCAAGTCGCCGTACAATGAAAACTACGCCGAATCCCACGCCGGCGGCCGCTCGGCCCTGGCCTTGCGCTTCGCCGGCTATGACGCCTTGGTGGTCATCGGCAAGGCTCCGAGGCTGTCCACCCTGGTGGTCGGCTCGCGGCGCATTGAGCGCATCGACGTCCATTATCTGACCGGGGCCGACGTCTTCACCACGGGCAAGCTCCTGCGAAAGATCGCCGAGGGCGCTTCGGGCCACCGCAGCATCCTGCGCATCGGCCCGGCCGGGGAAAACGGCTCGGGCTACGCCTGCATCAACGTCGACACCTACCGCCACTTCGGCCGCCTCGGGGCCGGGGCGGTCATGGGCGCGAAAAATCTCAAAGGCATCGTCCTGCAGGGCGACGGCGACCTGCCGCTTCCGGCCGACAAGGGCTATGCCAAGCTTTTCAAGGACATCCACGAAAAAGTCACGTCTTCGGGGATGATGGAGAAATACCACAACCTCGGCACCCCGGCCAACGTGCTGCCCTTAAACGAACTCAAGTCCCTGCCCTGGCGCAACCTGGCCGCCACCAGCGACGCCGAGGCCGACAAGGTCTCGGGCGAGGCCTTTGCCGAAAAGCTCCTCATGCACAACGCCGCCTGCGCCGGCTGCCCGGTGGGCTGCATCCACGTCGGCATGGTGCGCGAGATGTTCTCCTCTTCCCACCGTTTCGCCATCCACCAAGTGGCCTACGACCACGAGCCCAACTTCGCGGCCGGCCCCATGCTTGGCGTCATCGATCCGGTGGAGGTGCTGGCGATAAACGACATGGCCGACCGCCAGGGCCTGGACATCATCTCGGCCGGCGTGGCCCTGGCCTGGGCCGTGGAAGCCACGCAAAAGGGCGTCATTTCCGAAAAGGACACCGAGGTGAAGCTGACCTTTGGCGACGCGGCCGCCCTCAAGCGGGCCATGGGGCTCATCGGCCACAAGGCCAACGACTTCTATGCGCTGCTGGGCCAGGGCGCCATGGCCGCCGCCGCCCATTACGGCGGGGCCGACTACGCCTGCGTGCTGGGGCAGGAAATGGCCGGCTACGCCACGGGCGAGACCTATTTCGCCTCCCAGACCGTGGCCTTCCGCCATTCCCACCTCGACACCGGGGCCTACTCCTACGACCAGAAGCACAAGGAGCAGGATGTGGCCAAAGTGGTGGATTTTCTGGTCAAGGACGAGCGTGAGCGGGTGCTGCTCACCTGCCTCGTGGCCTGTCTTTTCGCCCGGGAGGTCTACAAGCCCGAGGCCATCGCCTCGGTGCTGGGCTGCCTGGGCCATGAAGAGCTGGCCGGTTCGTTCGACGCGGCCGCCGAGAACGCCCGGCGCGCCCGTTGGCGGCTCAAGATCGCCAGCGGCTACGATCCCAGGGCCACGCGCATTCCCAAGCGCTTCACCGAGGTGACCACCTGGAAGGGTCCGGTGGACGCGGTCTACATGGAAGCCCTGCGGGCCGCCTACGCCGAGGCCGTGGCCGAACTCGGCGCGCCGCCTGCCGCCGCCGAGGCCCAGCCGCCGGCTATGTAATAAAACGCTATCCCCGCCGTGCAATCGACGCGGCGATATGCTAGGCCATACGGCATCGGCCCCAAACCGGGGCCGATGCCGTATTTTATTCTTTTTTCCGCAACAACGGCGTGTTATGGCAGAAACGTCGTCCGGCCGTGCCCGCCCCGGCCAAGGCCTTGATCCCAAGCCCGCGACGGTCAAAGGAGACCCGACATGGCCCAACTCACCGAGCATCCGGCCCACAGCGCCCTCGTTGCCCACCATGAGCGCGTGAAGGACCTGCACATGCGCGACCTGTTCGCCGCCGACCCCAGCCGGTTCGACAACTATTCCCTGCGCCTGGGCGACATCCTGTTCGATTATTCCAAGAACCGGGTCACGAACGAGACCCTGGGCCTGCTGTTCGATCTGGCCAGGCAAGCCGGGGTGGAAGCCCGGCGAGACGCCATGTTTGCCGGCGAAAAAATCAACCGCACCGAAAACCGGGCCGTGCTTCACGTGGCCCTGCGCAACCGGGCCAACCGGCCCATCCTGGTGGACGGCCACGACGTCATGCCGGACGTCAACAAAGTGCTCAACCAGATGCGCATTTTCTGCGGCCGCGTCCATTCCGGCCAGTGGAAGGGGTATAGCGGCAAGGCCATCACCGACGTGATCAACATCGGCATCGGCGGCTCGGATCTGGGGCCGCAGATGGCGAGCCTGGCTCTGGCTCATTACGCCGTGCCGGGCATCACGTCGCATTTCGTTTCCAACGTGGACGGCGCGCATATGGTGGACACGCTAAAGCGCGTCTCCCCGGAGACGACCCTTTTCATCATCGCCTCCAAGACCTTCACCACCCTGGAAACCATGGCCAACGCCCATGATGCCCGGGACTGGTTTGTCGCCCAGGCCGGCGAC
Organism: Solidesulfovibrio magneticus; assembly: GCA_002482565.1. GTDB lineage: Bacteria > Desulfobacterota > Desulfovibrionia > Desulfovibrionales > Desulfovibrionaceae > Solidesulfovibrio > Solidesulfovibrio magneticus_B. The sequence continues at coordinate 8,888 of DLGG01000038.1, read as the reverse complement.
GAGGCGGCCGTGGCCAAGCATTTCGTGGCCCTGTCCACCAACGCCGAGGCCGTGGCCGCCTTCGGCATCGACACGGCCAACATGTTCGCCTTCTGGGACTGGGTGGGCGGGCGCTATTCCCTGTGGTCGGCCATTGGCCTGTCCATCGCCCTGGCCGTGGGCTTCGACAACTTCGAGGCCATGCTCGAAGGCGCGTTTATCGCCGACGAGCATTTCCGGTCCGCGCCCCTGGAGCGCAACATTCCGGTGGTCATGGGACTGCTCGGCATTTGGTACAACAATTACTTCGGGGCGCAGACCCAGGCCATCCTGCCCTATGACCAGCACCTGACCCGGTTCGCCGCCTATTTCCAGCAAGGCGACATGGAGAGCAACGGCAAGTCCGTCACCAACGACGGCCGGTTCGTGGACTACACCACCGGCCCCATCATCTGGGGCGAGCCCGGCACCAACGGCCAGCATGCCTTTTACCAGCTCATCCACCAGGGCCGTAAGCTCATCCCCTGCGATTTCCTGGCCGCCGCCGTCACCCGCACGCCCCTGGGCCGGCATCAGGACATGCTTTTGTCCAATTTCTTCGCCCAGACCGAGGCCCTCATGAAGGGCAAGACCGTGGACGAAGCCCGGGCCGAGCTGGCCGGCAAGGGGCTGGCCGAGGCGCAACTGGAGCTTTTGTCCAAGGCAAAGTCCTTCACCGGCAACCGGCCGACAAATTCGTTCCTGTATCGTGTCTTGGATCCCAAGACCCTGGGCACGCTGATCGCGCTCTATGAGCACAAGATCTTTGTCCAGGGAACCATCTGGGACATCAACTCCTACGACCAGATGGGCGTGGAACTCGGCAAAGTGCTGGCCGGGACCATCCTCAAGGAGTTGGAGAACGACGCGCCGGTTGCGTCCCACGACTGTTCCACCAACGGCCTGGTCAATTACTACAAGGAATTGCGGCTGGGCGACTAGTGCCGCGCCCCGTGTCGCAGCAAAGCGACGCCTCCGGTGGCCGGGGGCCTGAGGCCCCCGGCATCATTGACCGGGCGGGTACAGGAGCCAGATGCACCGCTTGGCGGCTTTTTTTCCGAAGACGGCGGCCAAGTCGGCATCATACGTCGGCGAATACCGGACGGAGGCCAGCCGCAGCATCAGGGCGATGCCCTGATTGTGGCCCACGGGCGTGATCTGCTGGCCCGGCCAGGGCGCGCGGTCTCCGAGGTAGGGCAGGAGATAATCCAGCGCCTTGCGCGGCGTACCCGCGTCCGGCGGCGTCAGCGCCCAGAGATCGAGTCCCAGCCGGTCGCCGAGCTGCATGAGCCGAAACAGCCCCTCCAGATTGCTCAAGCTATAACTGAGTGACCGTGTCCGGGCCAGTTCCAGGGGTTGCTCTCCGTCCGGCCGTACCTGGGCGGCCAACCGGGCGGGGAATCGGGCCAGGACCTCCCGGGCCAACTCGTTTTTGCCGCAAAATAACGCCAGCCCCGCTGCTTGCACATCATGCCAGGTCCCGTGGTTGTTGGCCGCTTCCCGGGCCTGCCGGCCCTGGGGACTGGCCAGCAGCCAATCCAGATAGGCCTGCATCCAGGCCCGCAAGCCGTCCATGTCCTTTGCGCTCCAGGCCGGCGAGCCGACGAGCAGACTGGCCGCGTCGCACACTTCAGGCAGCCGGCGCAAGTCGATGAGGCCAAAGCCCGACCCTTCGGTCTGGCCCGGCACGAGCTGGCCGTAGCGCAGATGGGGCCGCATGGCTGTGGCCGGATCGAGGAAAAAGGCCCGCAGCAGCCCGGCCGCCTTGGCGGCCCACTGCTCCTCGCCGGTCAAATAATAACCTAGAGCCAGGGTTCCTACGGCGTCAGCCAGCTTTTCAAAGGTGGTCACATCGCCTTTTTGGGCGTCGGGGTGGACCTCGCCGTCCTTGCGGATCGGCGGCAGCCCGTCCGGCTTGTCGGGATCGGGCCACCAGTACGGGGCGCGTGACACGTAGTCCCGGGGATCGGCGCTTGGCGAGGGGAGCTTTTTGTCCGTGACCGTGAGCCGGCCCACGGCCATGGCCTCGGCGCATTCTTCGCGCAACTGCCCCAGGGCCGGGGCCAGGGCGGGATCGCCGGCAGCCAGAGCCGCCTTGGTCCGCTGCAAGTCGGCTTCGGCCACAAAAAGGAGCGCTGGCCGTTGGGCGGCCTGGGCCATGGCCAGCCAGCAAAGAACGAAAACGGCAAGGCAGGCCGCCCGAAACGGCCAGGCCGGGCGCAGACGCGTCAAAGGCATTGGCAATACTCCTTGGCGGATCAGCCGACCAGACGCTTGGCCAGATCCAAGGCGGCGGCCAGGCTGCTTACGGCCGCCTTGCCCGTGCCGACAAGCTCAAAGCCTGTGCCGTGCCCCACGGAGGTGCGCACAAAGGGCAGGCCAAGGGTCACGTTGACCGTGTCCTTGAAGTGCAAAAGCTTCAGCGGCGGCAACCCCTGGTCGTGGTACATGGCCAGGATGGCGGAAAATTCGCCCTGGGCCGCCCGGTAAAACAGCGTGTCCGCCGGCAGCGGCCCCACGGCCGCGATGCCCTTGGCCCGGGCCGCTTCCACGGCCGGACGCACCACCGCTTCGTCCTCCTGGCCTAAAAGGCCCCCCTCCCCGGCATGGGGATTGAGGCCGCACACGGCAATGGGCTTGTTCGCTACGCCCAGGCGCGTGACGTAGTCCCAGGTCAGGGCCAGGCAGCGGGCCACCCGGTCGTAGGTGACCAGCGACGGCACCTTGGCCAGGGGCGGATGGGTGGTGACCAGGCTCACCCGCAGCACCGGGCCGCACAAGTGCATGCACACCCCGCCACGCCCCACGCCCGAACGTTCGGCCAGAAATTCGGTATGCCCCGGGAAAGCGAAGCCGGCGGCGTTGAGCGCCGCTTTGGACAGCGGGCCGGTGACCAGTCCCCAGTCAGGATGGGCGGCCAGGACGGCCAGGGCCAGTTCCAGGCTCTCGCCGGCGGCCCGCCCGCCTTCAGGCGTCTCCTGGCCAGGGGACAACGGCAGCCCGGCCAAGCCCTCAGGCTCCAGCAGATAAATCCCGGGTGCAGCCTCGGCCACGGCGTCGTAGTCAGGCAGGCGCGTCCAGAACCGGGCCAGTCCCAGGTGACCTGCGTGCCAGGCCAGGGCCGTTTCCGGGCCAACAAGCGCCACCGGACGGTCGCTTTTCGGCGCGTCCGGGCCGCCGAGCAGCCGGCAGGCCAGTTCCGGCCCAAGGCCATTAGCGTCGCCGAGGGTGAGAAGGATTGGTTTTTTCAAAGGGGATTGGGCAGTCATTGGGCTTCCGTCCTGCTGGGCGTTTTTCGCAGCCTAGCCGACTCTTTTGCCTGCCGCAACCTCTTCAAATTCCGGCAGAACCCTGACCCGATATGCCCATGTCCCCGTCTGGCCAACAGCCTCCCCAAGCAGGGGCTTGGGGAGGAAACGTCGCGCTGTCCGCCTACCCTTCGGGGGTCAAGGCCACGGCGGCCAGGGGCGGCAGGGTCAGGGAGAGGTACTCGGGCCAATCGCCGTAGGCGGCCGGCCGGGCCATGACGCCGCCGCCGTTGCCGATGTTGCCGCCGCCGAAAAGCGCGGCGTCGGAATTGAATATCTCGCGCCAGAAGCCGGGGATGCGGCAACCCACGGCGTAGTTCTCGCGCACGATGGGCGTGAAGTTAAACGCCCACAAGACCGGCGACCCGTCCGGGGCCTTGCGCAGGAAGGTGATGACCGAGGCGGCGTAATCGGACAGATCCACCCACTCGAATCCTGTCCAGTCGTTGTCGCGGTCGTGCATGGCCGGATAGGCCTTGTGCAGGGCATTGAGCGCCCGCACCAGCTCCGCCGCGCCTTGATGGTTGGGGAAATCCATCAGCGCCCAATCCAGCGGCTCCCGGGAGTTCCATTCCTTCCACTGGCCGAATTCGCAGCCCATGAACAGGAGCTTCTTGCCCGGATGGGCCCACATGTAGGCCAGAAACAGGCGCAGGTTCGCCATTTGCTGCCATTGGTCCCCGGGCATCTTGGAGATGAGCGCGCCTTTGCCGTGGGTGACCTCGTCGTGGGACAAGGGCAGTATGAAGTTCTCGTGGAAGGCGTAGAGCATGGAAAAGGTGAGCTGATTTTGGTGGTAGCCCCGGTAGATGGGGTCCTTGGCGAAATAGCTCAGGGTGTCGTTCATCCAGCCCATGTTCCACTTGAAGGTGAACCCCAGGCCCCCGGTGTAGACCGGCCGCGACACGCCGGCCCAGGAGGTGGACTCCTCGGCGATCATGGCCGCGCCGGGAAAATGTTCGTGGACCACGACGTTAAGTTCGCGCAGCATCTCAATGGCCGCGATGTTTTCCTTGCCGCCGTACTTGTTGGGAATCCACTGCCCTTCCCGGCGCGAGTAGTCGAGGTAGAGCATGCTGGCCACGGCGTCGATGCGCAGGCCGTCGAGATGGAATTCCTTGAACCAGTACAGGGCGTTGGCCAAAAGGAAGTTTTTGACCTCGTGGCGCTCGAAATTGAAGACGTAGGTGCCCCAGTCCGGGTGCTCGCCCTGACGCGGGTCTTCGTGCTCGAAAAGCCCGGTGCCGTCGAAGCGGCCCAGGCTCCAGGCGTCCTTGGGAAAATGGGCCGGCACCCAGTCGAGGATGACGCCGATGCCGTTTTGGTGGCAGACGTCGATCAGGTAGCGCAGGTCCTCGGGCGTGCCGAAGCGCGAGGTCGGGGAAAAATAGTGGCCGACCTGATAGCCCCAGGACTCGTCCAGGGGATGTTCGGCCAGGGGCATGAATTCGATGTGGGTGAAACCCAGGTCGCGTACGTAGGGCACCAAGGTCTCGGCCAGGTCGCGGTAGGAATAAAACGAGCCGTATTCGGCGGTTTTCCAGCGCCAGGAGCCGGCATGCACTTCATAGATGGCGACAGGATCGGTCAACGGCAAGCCCCGTTCCCGACGCTGCTCCATCCAGGCCCCGTCGTTCCAGACATAGCTGTCCAAGTCCCAGGCCCGGGCGGCCACGCCGGGGCGCATCTCGGTGCAAAAGGCGAAGGGATCGGCCTTTTCCACCACCGCGCCGTCTTGCTGGGTGACGGAAAATTTGTAGAGCCAACCTCTCTCGAAACCCGGGATGTAGCCGGCCCATATGCCCGAGGCGGCCACGGGATGCAGGGATTGCAGGCCGGGGGTCCAACCGTTTGCGTCGCTGACAACCGACACGGCCCTGGCGTTGGGAGCCCAGACGGCGAACCGGTAGCCCGGTCCGCCCGGCCCATCGTAGGGATGCGCGCCCAGGAGCCGGTAGAGGTCCCAGTGCTTGCCCTGGCCGAAGAGGAAGATGTCGAGTTCGCCCAGGGCCACGGGCAGGCAGGGCGAAACGGAGGAGGCAAGGGCAGTGGGCATGGGAACTCCTTTGGCGGGCGGGATGGCCCTTGGTCCAGACGGTCCCGGCGCGTCGGATCGGGTGTCGCCTTCTCGAAGGCGCGTCAGCGCCGTTGACGAGCAAGGCGGTAAAAAACTCAAGGTATTCGCGTCGCGCCGTAAGGCCGAGGCGACGGCGATGCCGCGTCAATCTCGCAACGGCTCAGATGTCGGCCCCAAGCTCCCGGTAGAGATTGATGTAGTTCTTGGCCGCCTTTTCCCAGGAATAATCGGCCCGCATGGCCCGCACGACCATGGCCTTCCAGGCTTCGGGGCGGTCCCAGAGCTCCAGGGCGTCGAGGATGGCCCGGTAGAAGAGTTCGGGGTCGGGTTCGGAGAAGGTGAATCCCGTGGCTTCGGGATCGGGCCAGGGCACGATGGTGTCGCGCAGCCCGCCCACGGCCGTGGCCACGGGCGGCGTGCCGAACCGCAGGGCGTACATCTGGGTCAGGCCGCAGGGCTCGTAGCGCGAGGGCATGAGGAAGATGTCCGAGCCGGCCTGGATGCGGTGGGCCAGGTCTTCGGTGTAGCCGACACGCACGGCCAGCCGGCCGGGGTAGTTCTCCATCATGTCCAGCAGCACGGCTTCGTAGTCGAGGCTGCCTTCGCCAAGGACCACCACGGCGGCGTCCTTTTCCATGACGCGGCCCATGATGTCGATCAAGAGATCAATGCCCTTCTGGTCGCGGATGCGGCCGATAAAGCCCAGGATGGGCCGCTTGAGAAACCGGCGGTCAAGGCCCAGCTCGGCCACGAGGTTGCGCTTGCACACGGCCTTGCCCGAGAGGTCGTCGGGGCTGTAGGCGCTTGGCAGGTGGCGGTCGTTTATCGGATCCCAGACGGTGTAGTCCGCGCCGTTTAGGATGCCGCGCAGTTGCGAGGCGCGCTTGGTCAGGATGCCTTCCAGGCCGCAGCCGAACTGGGGCGAGAGGATCTCCAGGGCGTAGGTGGGGCTCACGGCCGTGATGATGTCGGAATAGGCCAGACCGGCCTTGAGCAGGTTGAAGTCGCCCCAGAATTCCGCGCCGTCCATGCCCCAGGCCTCCTTGGGCAAGCCGGAGTCGAAGAACAGCCGCGAAGCGAACCGGCCCTGGAAGGCCAGGTTGTGGATGGTCATGACGGTTTTGGTGTTGCGCCAAAAGGGTGCTGCCGGGCGCAGGAAGTGCAGGTAGGCCGGCACCAGGGCGGCCTGCCAGTCGTGGGCGTGGACGATGGCCGGCGCGCCGTCCAGTCGGCTGGCCCAGGCCATGGTGGCCCGGCAGAAGAAAATGAAGCGCTCGCAGTTGTCGAAATAGTCGCCGTCGTGGGTGTTGTAATAAAAACGGCGGTCGAAGTATTCGCCGCGCTGGACGAAATAGACCGGCACGTCGTCGCAGGTGGCGGTGTAGATGTCGGCGGTAATCGGCGCCCAGGGGTAGCCGACGCGGCATTTGGAATAGATCAGTCGCAACTGATGGTCGCCGTGGTTGAGGCGGCCGTAGTAGGGCGCGATCAGGGCGACGTTGACGCCCTGACGCTTGAGTTCCTTGGGCAGCGCGCCCATGACGTCCCCGAGACCGCCGGTCTTGGAGAAGGGATACATTTCCGAAGCGACAAAGAGGACCTTGTGATGAAACTTCATCGCGCTCCTCGGCAGGGCCGGTTCTCTTCCCCTGGGCGGCGGACCTCCGCGGGCGTGGGGAAATGTGGTCCGTTACTCCCGTCAACCGCGCCGGGCGGCGTTCGGGGCAACAAAGCGCGGCGGAAGTCCTTTGCCGCGTCCTTGTCTGATTGTCGGCCGCTTCACAGCGGTTTGACCCGGTTCAAAAGCGTGGCATAGTCATTTAAAATCCGCTCATGGTCGAAGCACAAGGGCTTGGGCCACTGCCCCACGGGAAAAACGGACAGGTTCTTGGCGTCGTCGCCGGCGGCCAGTTCGTCGGGGTCCAGGGCCTGGGCGATGTAGACGACGCTTAAGGTATGCTGTCTGGGGTCGCGCGAGGGGTGGGAATAGACGCCAAGAAGGCTCGTCAGCTCCACGGTAAGCCCGGTTTCTTCCTTGGCCTCGCGGATGGCGGCGGCCTCGGCCGATTCGCCGTAGTCCACGAACCCGCCGGGCAGGGCCCAGCCGTAAGGTTCGTTTAAGCGTTCGATGAGCACCACGCCGCGTCCGGGCAGATGAATAAGCGTGTCCACCGTGGGCACGGGATTGCGGTAATGGACGATGGAGTGGCCGCATTGCGGGCAGGGTTTGACGAGGGCCATGGTCGCATGCTCCAGACGGGCGCGGCGGCTGTCGGCGGGCTTTTCGGCCCGGTTTCCCGAAAAAGTCTCAACCAACTATAAAGATACGGCTTTTTCTATTCCCAAGGGTACGCGAAATGAACCCCCCTGACAAGATCGTTTTGGAACATGCCGGAGCCCTTGGCGATTTTTTCCTGGCTTGGCCGGTTTTTCTGTCGGTGATCCGCCATTTTCCAGGTGTTGCGGCCTTTGCTGCCGTGCGTCCGTCCCTGGCCGGCTACCTCGCCCCCCTGGCCGCGCCCTGCACGCCCGAACTGCGTCGAACCCTCGACGCCCGCTTCGCCGCCGCCGTCTGGCCCGAGGCGTTGGCCGAGACCCTGGTGGTCCGCCCGGGGTTGGCTGTGCGGCCGGAGCTGCCGGCAAGCGACCGTTTCCTGTTCCTGCCGGGCGTCGTGCCGGGCAGCCTGGAGAGTCCCCGGGCGCTCTACCGCAAGGCCCTGGAAGCCCACGGCATCCCCTGGGCCGAGGACTGGCGCGAGACCTTCCAAGACTTTTTCGGCGGCCATGCCCCGACCAGCGACGACGTGTTGTTGTTTCCCGGAGCCGGCCACCCGGACAAATGCTGGCCCCTGGACCGGCTGGCCGCCTTGGCGGGGGGGCTGGTCGAACGGAGGCTGCGTCCTGTCTACGTTCTTGGGCCGGCGGAGCTGGAACGGGGGCTTGCCCCGGCCGGAAGCGGCATCGTCATGCCGGAGACGGTGGAGGATTTGTCGCGGCTGCTGCGCGCGGCCCGGGCGGTGGTTGGGCCGGACTGCGGCCCCTTGCATCTGGCCGGACTGCACGGCGTGCCGGGGGTGGCGGTCTTCGGCCCCACCTCGCCCCGCCAGTGGGGGCCGGACGGCCTGGACGTCGTGACGGCGGGGATGGCCTGCGCGCCGTGCACGGCCATGACGTCCGGCGATTTCGCCGCCGCCTGCCCGCGCCCCCTGCCCTGTCTGGCGGGCATTGGCCACGAGGCCATTTTGGAACGGCTTGTCGCCCTGGGGAGGAGAACGCCTGTTGCTGGCCAAGAGCCGGGTCAGCTCGTGAAGACAACGGGCAGGTAGCCGGCCGCCTCCAGGACGGATAACGGCGTCGCGCCTTGGCGGAAAATGGTCAGCCGCTTGCCGCCGCACAGGCCGGCCACGGTGGAGGCCGGACCGCCGGCCGGGGCCGCGCCGACGGTGAGCACCGCGTCCACGGCCCCAGTGACCTGCGGGTCCAAC
>DLGG01000034.1 GCA_002482565.1 Solidesulfovibrio magneticus | reverse complement strand
CACTACCTCTCCATCGAGGGCCTTTTGGAGTCGGTGCGCGGCAACAGCCAGGAACCGCCGTACTGCATGGCCTGTTTCGACGGCAACTACATCATCCCTCCCTGCGGCGAGGGACTCAAAACCTGCCTGGACGACGTGTCCCTGGCCCTGTCCTGGTAGACGCCCATGAGCTTCAATCTCGATCTGGCCTCGGCCAAGGACAAGTCCCTGTCCAAGCTGCTGCTCTCGGCCGCCAAGCCGTTTCTCGCCCCTTACGGCGAAGTGCTGGCCCTGGAGATCAAAAGCGGCGAACGCTCCGTGCGCGTGGACGTCCTGCCCCTGGGCGAGAGCGAACCCATCCGGGTGGAACTGGCCGGCTACGGCCTGGCCACCGACGAGACCGGGCGCGGCTGGCTGACCTTCCAAAGCTTGACCACCTCCCGGGAGTGGCTCACGCGCATCGCCGACAAGGCCCTGGCCGACCGGCGCATCAAGCTGCCCTCGGCCACGCCCATGGCCATGTTGCAGGCCATGTTGTAGACTGTTGGAGATAGCGAATATGCAAAGCGCGCCGGTCACCCGGCGCGCTTTTTTTTTTTATTAAGATGCCTCCGGCGGCTGGGGGCCTGAGGCCCCCAGACCCCCCCATATGGAGAAAGGTTTAAGGGGGTTGTGACGAGGATTGGCATTCTGTCGGTCGGGACGCTCATAAGGCCGGCGACGCTGGATGGGAACCGCCGTTGCGGGCGGCCTTGGAGATGCTCCCCAGGCCGCCTACAAAGAAAAGTGTTCGTTTACGTTCTCTCACTGTCGGACATGATGCGAGATGGCTCATCTGGGCACGCCGGCTGACGCGGTTATGGACGGAGACCAGCAGAGCCTGCGCGGGGAGAGGGCATGGCATTCGGTCATCCTGGCGAAGCGCACGGGGAGACAGCCCCCAGTTTTTATTTCCCCTATTTTGTTCCGTAAATTCAAAGCTCTCGACAATTTGGCCAGACAAGCTCTCAAAAAGCCAATTTTAATTTACTTTTCTGCATGTTATCCATTCTGAACAAGGCTTACGCAGGTTCCCTGTCGGCTGCTCGGACAACGCTTTCTTCACGAAACCGTTGCTTTTTCCGGCAATGCCGCCTTGCGCCTGCGGCGCATTTTCCTTGGATGCCCGCCCTCAGGAGACCGCCATGGAACTGCTCGATCTCGCCGCCGCCCTGCCGGAACCCGAAGACCGGCTGCGCGCCCTGGATGTTCGGTCCTGCCTGGGCTGCGGGGCCTGCGCCAGCGGTTGCCCCATCCCCGGCACGCCGGGCATGGAAGGCTTTGATCCGCGCACGGCCATACGGCTGGTCGCCATGGGACCAGAGGCCGAAGTGATCGCCTCGGCCTTTCCTTGGGTGTGCACCACTTGCGGCCGTTGCTCCCATGTCTGCCCCATGGGCATTGATCTGCCGGCCGTCTTTGCGCTCCTTCGTGGCCTGGCCCCGCGTTCTTCCGTGCCCGGAACCTTGGAGAAGGGCGTGGCCTCGGTGGTGGAGACCGGCAATACCCTGGCCATTGCCCTGGAAGACTACCTCGATACCCTGGCCGACATCGGCGGCGAGCTGGCTGAGGAGCAATGTCCGGGCTTTTATGTGCCCGTGGACAAGAAAAACGCCGAACTGCTCGTTTTTCTCAATTCCAAGGAAGTGTTCGGTGATTTCGACGACCTCAAGTGGTGGTGGCGCATCTTCTACAACGCCCGCGAGGACTGGACCGTGCCGTCGCGCAACTGGGAAGCCGAGGACTGGGGCCTTTTCACCGGCAACGCCGACGTCTCCCTGGTCCTGGCCCGGCGCAAGCTCGACCTCATGCGCAGCCTCGGCGCGGCGCGCCTTTTCATCCCGGACTGCGGCGGCGGCTCCTACGGTTGCCGCCTGGGGCTGACCACCTGCGCCCTGGAAGACCCGTCCCGGCAAGTGGACGCCGTCTATTTCTACGACTATTTCCTCGACCGCATCGCCTCGGGCCGCATCAATCTCGATCCCTCCCGCAACGCCGGCCGGACCTATGTCTGGCATGACGCCTGCAAACACGGCCGCGAACTGGAACGCCATTTCGGCAAGGGCTATTACGACGAACCCCGGGCCATCCTGGCCGCCTGCGTGGGGGCCGAAAACGTCGTGGCCATGTCCCCGGACCGGGCCAACAACTATTGCTGCGGGGCCGGCGGCGGCAATTGGCCCATGCCCTTTGAAAAGGAATCCGCCGCCCACGGCCGGTTCAAGGTGGAGCAGCTTGAGGCCTGCCGGGCCGACGTGGTGGTGGTCGGTTGCGCCAACTGCCGCGACCAACTGCAAAAGCGCCTGCCACGCTTCTACCCCGGCCGCTGCCGCTACGAGGTCAAATATCTCTGGCAGCTCGTGGCCGAGACCATGATTGAAACCCCCTGGACCGCCTCGGAAGTCGAAGCGGCCAGCGAACGCTTCCGGGTGCAGCGCCAGCATTTCGAGGCCGAACTCGATGGAGGCTTTTGATATGGAGCGGCAAGACATCCTGCCCGTGGCCGTGGCCGGCGGCGGCCCGGCCGGTCTGCGCGCCGCCCTGGATCTGGCCGCCGCCGGGCGCGACGTGCTTCTCCTGGAG
>DLGG01000153.1 GCA_002482565.1 Solidesulfovibrio magneticus | reverse complement strand
CTGGCCACGCGCACGAAATCGAGTTCCGGGCAGAAATCCAGGGCCCGCAACAGATCGGCCATGAACGGCAGCGCGCCCTTGAGCACGCCCACAAGCACCACATCCTGGCCGGCGTAGGCCGCCGACACGTCACGGCCAAGCTCGGCCACCCGGGCGGCGATGGCCGCCTGGCCAAACACTTCTCGCAAGGTCTCGGACATTGTTCCCCGCGTCTGATTTTATAACAAATAAAGCGAAAAGCCTACATTTCCATGATGAGCGCGTTTTCGTCGCACTCCGGAAATTTCGGGCAATGGATGCAGTCGGCCCAGACTTTCTGGGGCAGCTGCTCCTTTTCCACGGGAGCAAATCCCAGCCGCTCGAAAAAATGCGGCCGGTAGGTCAGGGTGAACACCCGGAAGATGCCCAGCGTCACGGCGTCGGACAGGCAGGCTTCCACGAGCTTGCCGCCCCAGCCCTGCTTCTGGATGTCCTCGTCCACGGCCAGGGAGCGGATCTCGGCGATGTCCTCCCAGCAGATGGACAAGGCGCAACAACCGCGAACGCCCGGAGCGTCGTGCTCGGCCAGGACGAAGAAGTCGCGCAGATGGCTGTAGAGCTGGTTGTAGGAACGCGGCAGCAGGAATTCCTTGCGGGCGCAGCTCATGAGCAGCGCGTGGATCTGCTTGACGTCCTGGATTCTCGCCTTGCGGATAAAAAGCCCGTTCATTTCTCGCCGCCGATGAGCTTGTCGAGAATCTGGCGCAGCATCTCGCCTGGCATGAAGCCGGAATGGTTGAGGGCCTGCTGGCCGGCCGGGTCGTAGATAATGGTCTTGGGAATCATCTTGACGCCAAAGGTGCTGATGACGTCGGGATCGGCCAGATAGACCGGGAAATTGAAGGGCGTCTGCTTGACGAAGCGGAAGTACTGCCCCTGATCCTGGTCCAGGGAGATGCCGATGAAGACCACCTTGTCGGCGGGATAGTGCTTGCGGGCCTCGATGAATTCCGGAATCTCCATGAGGCAGGGCTTGCACCAGGAGGCGAAGAAGTCGATGACCACGACCTTGCCCTGGGCCGCGACCACGGCGTCAAGGACGCCCTGGCCGTTAATGGTTCCGGCGTCCTGAGCCAGGGCCTTGGTGACGGGCAGGCATAAAAGGGCCAAAGCCAGCATGAGGGAAGAAATACGCAACGGCGTCCTCCACGAGTGCGATTGCGCGGCGCGGCCGCCAGGAGCTTTTACTCCAAACGCGCCGGGCCGCGCCAGTTGTTTTTTCCTACTGCCGCGGGTTCGAAATTGACCTCTCACGCCTTTCGGAAACCGTTTGGCGACAGTATGATCACCGCTCAGTACCCCCGGTCGGCCGCAAAGGCCAGCGTCGCGTCCCTTTACGTATGCGACAGAATTTCCCATTACTTATCTTTGTGTTAGGTGAGATATCCGCGAATTGCCCTCACTGTTCGCGAGGGCGCCCCGCTAGGCTCCGCCAGCCAGGGCCTTGGCTTGGCGCACGGCGTCCACGGCGTCGGTGGCGTAGGCGGCCGCGCCGATGGATTTGGCGAAGGCTTCGGTGACCACCGCCCCGCCGACCATGACCGGGATGGCCAGGCCCTTGTCGCGCAGCAGGCGCACCGTGTCCTCCATGCGCACCATGGTGGTGGTCATGAGCGCCGAAAGGCCGATGACGGCGGCCTTGTGTTCCTCGGCCGCTTCCACGATACGGGCCGCCGGCACGTCCTTGCCGAGGTCGATGACCTCGAAGCCGTGGTTTTTGAGCATCAGGCACACGATGTTCTTGCCGATGTCGTGGATGTCGCCCTCCACCGTGGCCATGACGATGCGCGCCTTGGCGGCCGCGCCGGCCTCGGTCAAAAGCGGCTCCAGGCGGGTGAAGCCGGCCCGCATGGCCTCGGCGGCGGCCAAAAGCTGGGGCAGGTAGAATTCCTTGCGCTCGTAGCGTTCGCCCACGCTCATGATGCCGGGAATAAGCTCCTCGCCAAGGAGCGTGGCCGCGTCGGCGCCCTCGGCCAGAGCCTTTTCGATGCGCTCCAGCACCTCTTCGCGCCGGCCGTAGACCACGGCCCGGCGCAGCGGGCTCTCGTCGTCGGCGGCCCCGCCCGAGGCCGGGCTGGACGAAGACCCGCTCCCGCCGCCCGAGCTGGGCTTCCAGCCGGCATAGCCGGCGATGTAGCGCCCGGCCTGGGGATCGCGGCCCATGAGCACCTCGCCGGCGGCCAGCGTCTCCATGAGGCGCGGCACGTTGGGGTTGGCGATGGCCGCGGCCATGCCGGCCCCCAGGCACATGGCGAAAAAGGCGCTGTTGACGAGCTCCCGGGCCGGCAGGCCAAAGGAAATGTTGGACAGGCCAAGCACGGTGGGCAGCCCCCACTTGTCCCGGCAGGTCCGGATGACTTCCAGGCAGGCCAGGGCCGCCTCGGGCTTGGAGGAAACGGTGAGCGCCAGGGCGTCGACCAGGATGAGCCGGCGCGGGATGCCCAGGGACTCGGCCTGGATGAGCAGCTCCTCGATGATGGCCAGGCGTTCGGCGGCGCTGACCGGGAGCTTGCGGCCCTTAAGCGGCAGCAAGATAAACGGCGCGCCGTGGTCCCGGCAGATGGGACCCAGGCGCTCCATGCGGCCGGGTTCGCCGCTGATGGAGTTGATAAGCGGCGTGCCCGGATAGGCCCACAGGCCGGCGGTCAGGGCGTCGATGTTGTTGGAATCGAGGCAAAGCGGCAGCTGCTGGCGCTTGACCAGCTCCAGGGAGAGTCCCGGCAGGACGGCCGTTTCGTCGACCATGGGCGCGCCCACGTTGACGTCGAGGATGTGCGCCCCGGCCGCGGTCTGCTCCTCGGCGAAATGCAGGGCCTTGGCGAATTCCCCGGCGACCAGCTCGGCGGCCAGCTCGGCCTTGCCCGTGGGATTGATGCGCTCGCCAATGACGGCCAGGGGCGCGCCGCCGCCGATGGGCACGACCATGGCGCGCGAGGTGACGGCCAGGACCGGGCGGTCTGGGGTGTCGGCCCGCTTCCAGCTGCGAGGGGCAAGGGCCGCGCCCAGGGCGGCGATGTGGGCCGGGGTGGTGCCGCAGCAGCCGGACAGGGCCTTGGCCCCGAGATCCACGAAGCGGGCCGTCTTTTCGGCGAACTCGTCGGGGCCCATGGGGAAAACGGTGCGGCCGTTTTCCAGACGCGGCATCCCGGCGTTGGGCTTGACGAAAAAGGGCGTTTTCAGGCGGCGCGAGAAAGCCTCGCCGACCAGACGCATGTCGTCGGGGCCCTGGCCGCAGTTGACGCCGATGAGATCCACGCCCAAATTCTCCATGGCGTCGGCAAAGACCTCGGGACCGGAACCGGTGAGGCTGGCCGCGCCCTCGAAGGTCATGCACATGGCCACGGGCAGGGAGCAGACCTGCCGGCAGGCCAGGATGACGGCCTTGGCCTCGGCCAGGTCGAAATGGGTTTCGCCGATGATCAGGTCGCAGCCGCCTTCGGCCAGGCCGCGAATCTGCTCGGCAAAGGCGTCGACCAGCTCGCGCAGGCTGGCCTTGCCCAGGGGCGCGACAAAGTGGCCGGTGGGGCCGACGGAACCGGCCACAAATACGCCCGGTCCGGCGGCTTGCCGGGCCAGGCGGGCCATTTCGCGGTTGAGTCCGGCCACGTCCGTGCCGGCCGGCAGCTTGTAACGCGAGCCGCCGAAGGTGTTGGTGGTGATGACCCGGGAGCCGGCCTGGACATAATCCCGATGCGCGCCGATGATGGCGTCGGGGTTCGTCAGGCCGAACAGTTCCGGTGACTGGCCGGCGGACAGGCCCCGCCCCTGGAGCAGGGTGCCCATGGCTCCGTCAAACAGCAGCAGCGCGTCGTCGGCAAGCGCCTTTCTGAAATCGCCCACGATATCTCCTTCAGCCGGCCGGCGGCCCGCTTGTCGTTGACAAGAAACGCGGCACGTCTACTGAAAAACATTGAAAAGGACAAACCAAAACTTTACAGGGAGAGGTAGGCATGCGAGACAGCGCCTTTGCCGGCGCGGGCAACCTGCCCGGGCCAACTCAAGCGGTGCGGCCGCACCCGTAACCACGGTCAGTATCCGATGGAAATCCACGACGATCAAGAATTATCCCCTGATGACACGGACCTCGACCCGGTCGAGCCCGAGGTGCTCGACGCCGACGCCGACGACGACGCCAGCGAACCAACCATCGACCCTGACCTCGAAATAGACGCCGCCGACACGTTCACGCTGCCAGCGCCGCGACCCCGCTCCGAGGGGTCGCTCTCCACTCGTGATCCGCTCCAGCTCTATTTGCGTGAGATTGGCAAGTTTCCCATGCTCAAGCCCGAGGAAGAGCAGGAACTGGCCCGCCGGGTGCGCGACGCGAACGACCAAAAGGCGGCCTTTCGCCTCATTTCCTCCCACCTGCGCCTGGTGGTCAAGATCGCCATGGACTTCCAGCGCCGCTGGATGCAAAACGTGCTCGACCTCATCCAGGAAGGCAACGTCGGCCTCATGCGGGCCGTGACCAAGTTCGACCCGGACAAGGGCATCAAGTTCTCCTATTACGCCGCCTACTGGATCAAGGCCTACATTCTCAAGTACATCATGGACAACTGGCGCATGGTCAAGATCGGGACCACCCAGGCCCAGCGCAAGCTGTTCTACAATTTGAACAAGGAACGCCAGCGCCTGCAAAGCCTCGGCTTCGACCCCAGCGCCGCCCAGCTTTCCCAGGCCCTAAACGTCACCGAATCCGACATCGTGGAGATGGATCAGCGCCTAAGCGGCAACGATCTGTCCCTGGACGTGTCCCTTGGCGACGACACCACGTCCACGCGCCTGGACTTCCTGCCGGCGCTCACGCCCGGCATCGAGGAAATCCTGGCCGGCGACGAGATCTCGCACCAGCTCGACAAGCACATCCAGTCCATCCGCCCCAAGCTCAACGAGAAAGAGATTGAGCTGCTCGACAACCGCATCCTGTCCGACTCTCCCGTGACCCTGCGGGAAATCGGCGCGAAATACGGCATCACCCGGGAACGGGTGCGCCAGATTGAATCCCGGCTCCTGGAAAAGCTCAAGGATCATCTGTCCAAACGCATCGAGGACTTTTCCTCGGATTGGATTCACAAGGACGAATAGCGCCGCCAAGCCGGCCCCGCCGCCCCTTGCCGGGCGGCCGGGCCGGCCGGCGCAACGGATGCCGGTCATGCCTGAAGCACGAAACCGCCTGTTCCCGGCGCGCCTGCCGGTTTTGCTGGTCCTGGCGCTTTTGCCGTGTCTGTTGTCCAACTCCTGCGCCTCCAGCCGGCTGGCTCGCAACGCCTACGCGGCGCGCGGCCTGTCCCCGTCGGCCGAGGTGAATTACCAGTTCCTGGTCTACCAGGATCTTTTGCGCCAGGGCCGCAAGGAGGAGGCCGCCCAGGCCCTGGCCGGGCTGGCCGCCGCCCACCCCTCGCCCGATCTTTCCGTGGAGCTGGCCAACCTCTACTGGGGACAAAACGAGCGGGAAAAGGCCACCGAAACCCTGGAACAAGCCCGGACCGCCTTTCCCGGCAGCCGGCAGGTCACGTTCTATCTGGCCAACGCCTACCAGATGCGCCGGCTCAATGACCAGGCCATCACGGTTCTCGAATCCTTCCTGGCCAGCCAGCCCAAGGACTACGCCGCCGTCCAGGAACTGGCCTCGCTGGAGATCGACGCCGGCCGCAACAAGGAAGCCGGAGAACTGCTGGGCCGCATTCCCGAAGCCGAGCGCGACGCCACGGTGCACTATCTGATGGCCAAGGCCGCCGCCGGCTCCGGGCGGACCAAGGACGCCATGCGCCATTACCGGGCCGCCGTGGCCGCCGACGCCGGCCTTATGCCGGCCTGGGCCGAACTGGCCGCCCTGCTCGAAGCCGAAGGGGATTTCAAAGGCGCCCAGGACGCCTACCAGCGGATGCTGTCCCTTGGCGAGGAATCGCCCGAGGTGCGGGCCAAGCTCGTGCGCCTGGCCATCCGCCAGAAAAATCCGGCCAAGGCGTTGGCCCTGCTCAAGGAAGGCCCCACCGGCAAATCGCAATACCTCGACGCCATGTCCGCCCTGGTCGAGGCCGGCCAGCCCAAACAGGCCCGGCAGGTTTACGAGATGCTGCGCGCCGCCGACCCGGCCAGCCCCGACCTGCCCTTTTACGACGCCGTGCTCACCTACGAGGGCGAGAAAAACCCCAAGGCGGCCCTGGCCATTCTGGCCAAGGTGCCGGCGGACAATCCGAATTACGACAAAAGCTTGAGCTTTCGCGTCCAGATCGCGTCCGAGACCGGCAACATGGCCGCCGCCGCCGCCGTGGTGCGCGAGGCCCGGGAGCGCTTCCCGGACCGGCGGGAGTTTGTCGCCCTGGAAGCCGCCGTCAAGGACAAGGCCGGCGACGCCGCCGGAGCGGTCAAGACCCTGGAAGAAGCCGTCAAGACGTGGCCTGACGACCTGGATATCCTCTACCGCTACGGCGTGGGCCTGGAAAAGCTCAAACGCCGCGACGAGGCCAAGGCCGTCATGGAACGCATCGTGGCCAAGGACGGCAGCCACCCTGATGCGCTCAACTATCTCGGCTATTCCCTGGCCGAGGAGGGCCGCGATCTGGAGCGAGCCCTGGCCATGATCGAAAAGGCCCTGGAAAAAGAGCCGGACAATCCCTTTTTCCTCGATTCCCTGGCCTGGACGTTGTACAAACTCAAAAGGACCGACGCGGCCTTTGTCGCCATCGAAAAGGCCATCGCCCACAAGGTCAAGGACGCCATCATCTGGGAGCACTACGGCGACATCGCCGTTGCCGCCGGCCGGCCCGAAGAAGCTCGCAAGGCCTACCGCAGCGCCCTGGAACTCGGCTCCGAGACGCCGGCCGCCGTGAAAAAAAAGCTGGAGGCCCTGTAAATGCGCCGCAGCGCCCTGCCCGTCCGCCTGCTGCTTTTCGCCGCCCTGGTCGTGGCCGCCCTCGGCGGCTGCGCCCCGGCCAAGCCCGGCGTTCCCGGTCCGGTCGATGAGGCCAAGGCCGTCTACCAGACCTTTCTGGACGCCCAGGCCAAAAACGAACCGGCCAAGGCCTTTTCCCTGTCCGGTTCCCTGAGCTTCGCCCGCGGCAGCAAGAGCGGCCGGCTCAACTACCGCTTCTACGGCAACTATGTCGCCCCGGTGCGCCTGGACCTGACCACGCCCATGGGCGGGGCCTACGCCCATCTGCGCGAGGCCGGCGGCGAATTCACGGCCTTGGTGCCCGGACGAGACACCTTGTTCACGCATACGGACACCCGGGCCGGCGCGGCCAAGCTTGGGATGCCCCTGCCCTTTACCCTGCGCGAACTGGCGACCATCGTCTCGGGACGCCTGGGCGAGCTGGCTTCGCCGCGCTACGCCTCGGCCAAGAAGGTCCAGGGCGGCTACGAATACGCCTATACGAGCGACCCGCGCCTATCCTCGCTCACCCTTGACTTCCAGGGGAAACCGCGACATCTGACCGGCCGGGGCGTGGAGCCTTGGCGCATCGATTTCGAGGACGACGAGGCGACCCCGGGCTATGGCGCGCCCGTGGCCAGACGCCTTGTCCTGACCACCCCCGGCGGGGCGACGCTCACCCTTCGCGTCAAGGCCCTTTCTCCCCGCCCGGCCCCCTACCCGGCCGCCGACCTGGAACTGCCCGTCCCGCCCAACGTGGCCGTGCGGCCCCTGGACGCCGTCGGCGACGACGGACTTTTGCCGGAACTTTAAACCGCGCCACGCGGAGTACGCCCATGCCCAAGACCGTTTTCCTCGGCTCCGACCACGCCGGCCTGGAACTCAAAACCGTTGTCGCGGCCCATCTCGCCGCCGCCGGCCATATCGTGGTCGATCTCGGCCCGTCCGAGGCCAAGAGCGTGGACTACCCCGATTTCGCCAAGGCCGTGTGCGCCAAGGTCCTGGAGACCACGGGATCGTGCGGCATCCTCATCTGCGGCACCGGCATCGGCATGTCCATGGCCGCCAACCGCATCCCCGGCATCCGGGCCGCGCTTTGCGTCAACGAATACCTGGCCCGCATGACCCGGCTGCACAACGACGCCAACGTCCTGTGCCTGGGCGAACGCGTCATCGGCCAGGGCCTGGCCGCCTCCATCGTCGACGCCTTCATGGACACCGCCTTCGAGGGCGGCCGCCATCAGCGCCGCGTGGACCTGATCGAAACCTGCCGGCCCGGTTGCGGGCTGTAGACAACCTTCCAACCGCCCCGTCGAGGAACCCTCCATGACCACCGCATCCGCCAGCGACGCCCAGGCCGTCAACGTCATCAAAGGCCTCATCATGGACGCCACCCGCAAGGCCGCCTCCGGCCACCCGGGCGGAGCCATGTCTTCCGCTGACATGGCGTACGTGCTGTTCAAGGATTATCTGCGCTACGACCCGGCCGATCCGACCTGGTTCGACCGCGACCGGTTCGTGCTCTCCGCCGGCCACGAGTCCATGCTGCTCTACGCCCTGCTCCACCTGCGCGGGCTTCT
Organism: Solidesulfovibrio magneticus; assembly: GCA_002482565.1. GTDB lineage: Bacteria > Desulfobacterota > Desulfovibrionia > Desulfovibrionales > Desulfovibrionaceae > Solidesulfovibrio > Solidesulfovibrio magneticus_B. The sequence goes on along the minus strand of DLGG01000153.1, from coordinate 35,349 downwards.
CACCATGGAAGATCTGCAGCATTTCCGGCAGTTCGGCAGCAAGACCCCGGGCCATCCCGAGAATTACGAGACCCCGGGCGTCGAGTGCACCACCGGGCCGCTGGGCCAGGGCTTTTCCATGTCCGTGGGCATGGCCGTGGCCGAGGCCATGTTGCGCGAGCGCCTGGGCGACGACATCGCCGGACACTACACTTACGTCCTTTCCTCCGACGGCGACGTCCAGACCCCGGTGTTCCAGGGTTCGGCCGCCCTGGCCGGCCTGTGGGGACTGGGACGGCTCATCGTCCTTTTCGACAAGAACCAGGTCCAGCTTTCGGGGCCGGTGGCCATCTGCGACCATGTGGACTACGCCAAGCTCTTTACGAGCATGGGCTGGCATGTCGTGGAGATCGACGGCCACGACCACGCCGCCATCCGGGCCGCCATCGAGGCGGCCAAGGCCGAAACCTCCCGGCCGTCCATGATCATCGGCCTGACCACCATCGCCAAGGGCTCCTGCACCATGGAGGGCGATTGCGCTTCCCACGGCGCGCCCTTTAGCGAGGACGAGATCAAGGCCACCAAAAAGAACCTCGGCCTGCCCGAGGATCAAAAGTTTTATCTGCCGGCCGAGGTGGGCGAGCATTTCCGCGCCCGCTGGCCCGAGCTGGCCGCCGCCCGCAAGGCCTGGGACAAGACCCTGGAAGCCAAGCTCGCAGCTGATGCCGGCTTCGAGGACCTCTGGCGGCAGGCCAAACGCGCTCCGGGCAACCGGACCTTCAACTGGCCGGCCTTCGACCCGGCCAAGGCCGTGGCCACCCGCTCGGCCTGGGGCAAGGCGCTGGACGCCATCACCCCGGACTTCCCGCTTCTGGTCGGCGGCTCGGCCGACCTCGATCCGTCCAACCAGACCGAGAAATTCCGTAAGTCTACCGGTGTGTTCAGCCCGGAGAACAAACTCGGCCGCACCCTGTGCTTTGGCGTGCGCGAGTTCCCCATGGGGGCCATCGTCAACGGCATCACGCTCCACGGCGGACTCATGGCCTTTGGCGCGACCTTCCTCATCTTCTCCGACTACGAGCGAAACGCCTTGCGCATGGCCGCGCTGCAGCGCATCCCGGCCCTGCATGTGTTCACCCACGACTCTTTCTACGTCGGCGAGGACGGCCCCACCCACGAGCCCATCGAGCAGACCAGCTCCCTGCGCCTGATTCCCAACATGCTCGTCATGCGCCCGGCCGACGCCTATGAAACCTGCGCCTGCCTGGAAGTCGCGCTCACCCGGGCCAACCGCCCCACCAGCCTGCTTCTCACCCGCCAAAACCTCCCCGTCCTTGATCCGGCGCATTATCCCGGACTCCAGGAAGGGACGGCCAAGGGCGGTTACGTCCTGGTCGAGCCGGAAGGCGGCAAGCCGGACATGATCCTTCTGGCCGCCGGCTCGGAAGTCTCCCTGGCCATGGCCGCGGCCAAGCTCCTGCCGGAGCTGGCCATCCGCATCGTCAGCATCCCCTGCATGGAGATCTTCAACGAGCAGCCCGAAGCCTACAAGGAAAGCGTGCTGCCCGCGGCCATCCCCTTCCGCTTCGCCGTGGAAGCCGGCCGGCCCGAGCTGTGGTGCCAGTACACCGGCCGTATGGACCGCATCCACGGCATCTCGCGCTTTGGCGCGTCCGCCCCGGCCGAAAAGCTGGCCGAGGCCTATGGGTTCACGCCCACGGCCCTGGCCGCCAGCGTCAAGGCCGCTTGGGAACGTCGCTAGTGTTGCGTCCCTTAAAAAATACGATAGTATTTTTTAAGAAAAATAAATGGTTTTAGCTCGTTGACTACAAAACACCATATGCGTTTTTCGCAAAGGCGACACTAGAACACGCCGGCTACCCCGGCTCGCCTACGTTGACGGTTTTGCCGGCCCCGCGCGCGCAAGCGCGTGGGGCCTTTTGGAATAACGCCCGGCATGGCCGACGGGACGGCGCGCCGGGCCTTCCCATCCTCTCCCGACCGCACAAAGGAGCCTTGCCATGGAAGCGCCGGACAGAAACCTGGGCCTTGACCTCGTACGGGTGACCGAAGCGGCGGCGCTGAGTTCCTCGCGCTGGCTGGGGCGCGGCAACAAGAACGCCGGCGACCAGGCCGCCGTCGACGCCATGCGACTGTCGTTTAACACCCTGCCCATCGACGGCGTCATCATCATCGGCGAGGGCGAAAAAGACGAAGCGCCCATGCTCTACAACGGCGAGCGCGTGGGCAGCGGCCAGGGCCATGCCGTGGATGTGGCCGTGGACCCGGTCGAAGGCACCAATCTGCTGGCCTACGGCCGCCCCAACGCCATCTCCGTGGTCGGCATCGCCCCGCGCGGCTCCATGTTCAACCCCGGCCCCAGCTACTACATGCAAAAGCTGGTGGTTCCGCCCCAGGCCAAGGAAGCCGTGGAACTCGACGCGCCCATCGGGGAAAATCTCGTCAAGATCGCCAAGGCCCTGGGCAAGGACATGGACGATCTGGTGGTCTTTGTCCTGGACAAACCGCGACACAAGGCGCTCATCCAGGAAATCCGCACGGCCGGCGCCCGCATCCAGCTCCACACCGACGGCGACGTGGCCGGTTCGCTCATGGCCGTGGACCCGGACAATGTGGTGGACGTCATGTGCGGCACCGGCGGCACCCCTGAAGGCGTGCTCTCGGCCTGCGCCATCCGGGCCCTGGGCGGCCGGATGCTGGCCCGGCTTGATCCCCAGTCCGAAGCCGAGGCGGCCGCCCTGGCCGAGGCCGGCATCGACTGCAAACAGGTCTTCACCGAGGAGACCTTGGTTCGCAGCGACGACACCTATTTCGCCGCCACCGGCATCTCCGGCGGCGCGTTCCTCGAAGGCGTGGCCTTCACCGGCACCCACGCCGTCACCCACTCCCTGGTCATGCGCGGCAAGACCGGCACCATGCGCCGCATCGAAACCCGCATCCGACTGGATAAGCTGATGGAAATCAGCGCTGTGAAGTACGATTAAGGGAAGACAAAGAGGAAGATGCCTCCGGCGGCCGGGGGCCTGAGGCCCCCGGACCCCCCATATGGGAAGCGGCCGGCCGGACGCGAGGCGTCCGGCCAGCCGTTTTCCATGGAATGAGGAACTGCTAAAGATAGCGGTCAGGCTGAGACAGGTAGCCCTTCACGTAGTCGGCCACGCCCTCTTCCAAGGTCGCAAACGGCTTGTCGTAACCGGCGGCGTGCAGCCGATCCATTTTGGCCTCGGTGAAATACTGGTACTTGCCGCGTATGGCCTCGGGCATGGGGATGTAATCCACGGCCAGGGCCTTTTCCATGGCCGAGAAGACAGCAGCCGCCAGATCGTTCCAGGTCCGGGCCGCGCCGCTGCCCACGTTGTAGACCCCGCCCACTTCGGGATGCTCCAGCAGCCACAGCATCACGGCCACGGCGTCCTTGACGTACAAAAAATCCCGCTTCTGGCCGCCGTCGGGATAGTCTGGCCGGCTGGACTTGAACAGCGACAGCCGGCCGGTTTTGCCGATTTGGGCGTAGGCCTTGCAGACCACCGACCGCATGTCGGCCTTGTGATACTCGTTGGGGCCGTAGACGTTGAAGAACTTGAGGCTGGCCAATTGCCCCAGCAAGCCTTCCCGCCGCGCCCACAAGTCGAAGAGGTGCTTGGAATAGCCGTACATGTTGAGCGGCTTGAGGGCGTCGAGGCCGCCCGGGTCGTCGTCAAACCCCAGGCTGCCGTCGCCGTAGGTGGCGGCCGACGACGCCACGACCAGCCGCGCCCCGGCCTCCAGGGCATAGCGGGCCACGGCCTTGGCATAGGCCGTGTTGTTGCGCATGAGATACTCGGCGTCGGTCTCGGTGGTGGCGGAGCAAGCCCCGAGATGGATGACGGACGTGGCCCCAAAGGGGTCCTTGGCCTCGGCGATGGCCTCCAAAAAGGCGTCCTTGTGCAGGTAGTCGGCAAAACGGCGATTGACGAGATTTTTCCATTTGTCGCCGTGCCCCAGGTTGTCCACCACCAAGATGTCGTCGTGCCCGGCGGCGTTGAGCCCCCACACCAGCGCGCTGCCCAAAAATCCTGCCCCGCCCGTGACGATGATCATGCCCGTCTCCCTTGCCAAAAATGCCTAAAATGTTCACAACCGCTTTCTGCGAAACCTCGGCGGCCTGGCCGCCGCAATGCCGCGTCCCGCCCGGGCCAAGCCGCCTTTTCGGGACGACCTTCCCGGCGAAGGAGAACTCCATGCTTGCCATCCTGGACTACGAGGCCGGAAACCAGACCAGCGTGCGGCGCGCCCTGGACCATCTCGGCATCCCCAGCCGCATCACCGCCGATCCGGCCGTCATCGCCGACGCCTCGGGCCTGATCTTCCCGGGCGTGGGCGCGGCCGGCCAAGCCATGCGCCATTTGACCGCCACCGGCCTGGACGCCCTTTTAGCAGAACAGGTCGCCGCCGCAAAGCCGCTGCTGGGCATCTGCCTCGGTTGCCAGATCATTCTCGACTACAGCCCGGAAAACGACACCAAGGCCCTGGGCATCATTCCCGGCCAGTGCGCCATGTTCAATCCGGCCCTGACCGACGAGGACGATCAGCCCATCCGCATTCCCCACATGGGCTGGAACAAGGTCGCCCTGGCCAAGGAATGCGAACTCTTCGACGGCATCAACCCGGCCTCGGAATTCTACTTCGTCCACAGCTACTACCCCGTGCCGGCCCCGGAATACGTCATCGGCATCACCCGGTACGGTCTGGATTTCTGCTCCGTCCACGGACGCCGCGGCCTTTGGGCCGTGCAGTTCCACCCGGAAAAAAGCGGTCGCCCGGGGCTGGCGCTTTTGCGCAACTTCGCCGCCTACTGCCAGGAGGCTTAACCCCATGCTCTCCAAACGCGTCATTCCCTGCCTCGACGTCCGCGACGGCAAGCTCACCAAGGGCATCAAGTTCCAAGGCAACGTGGACATCGGCGATCCCGTGGAGACCGCCCGCCTCTACTACGAGGCCGGGGCCGACGAACTCGTCTTTTACGACATCACCGCCTCCAGCGAAGGCCGGGGCATCATGCTCGACGTGGTGGACCGGGTGGCCCGGGAAATATTCATCCCGTTTTCCGTGGGCGGCGGCATCTCCACCGTCGAGGACATGCGGGCGGTGCTGCTGGCCGGCGCGGAAAAGATCTCGGTCAATTCCGCCGCCGTCAAAAACCCGGACATCATCAGCCAGGGCGCGGCCGCCTTCGGTTCCCAGTGCGTGGTGGTCGGCATGGACGTCAAGCATGTCGGCGTGTCCGAGCAGATCCCCTCGGGCTACGAAATCGTCATCCACGGCGGCCGCAAGGCCATGGGCCTGGACGCCCTGGAGTGGGCCAAGACCGTCGAAGCCCTGGGGGCCGGCGAAATCTGCTGCAACTCCATCGACGCCGACGGGGCCAAGACCGGCTATGAACTCACGCTTACGCGGATGATCGCCGAAGCCGTCACCATCCCGGTCATCGCCTCGGGCGGAGCCGGCAATCCCGATCACATGGCCGACGCCGTCACCGCCGGCAAGGCTTCGGCCGCCCTTATCGCCTCCATCGTCCACTACGGCGAATACAGCATCAAGGATTGCAAGGACCACATGGCCAGACGAGGCGTCAAGGTCCGCGACATCTGGTAATCCGGCCAGCACACGGCAAGAAACGGGCAGTGCCCGCATCCGANNTCGGATGCGGGCACTGCCCGTTTGCATGGCCCTTACGCGCCCTTGGGCACGTCGCTTTTGGGGCAGGAAGCGCGCAGATGGCAGACGGCGCAGCCGCCAAGATACGGATCGTGGGTCATGACGGCGTATTGCACGCTGACGTTGCCGACCTCGTTCCAGACAAGGCCCAGGCGTTCGATGCGGCGTTTGAGGTCGCGGTCCGGGGTGGGCAGGGGCGCGCAGGCGCCGGCCTCGATTTCCGGAACCTGTTCGCCGGCGGCGGCCATGACCATGGACACGGCCAGGTTGTGGATGGCGAAGCCCTCGGTCGGCGAGCGGGCCCAGGCTTCCTCCACCAGGCCCTCGGCGGCGGGTTCGAGGAAATAGAGCACCACGCCGCGCTTGGAACCGGCCGGGGCGAAGCGGTAGCCCTTGAGGTGTTCCTTGAAGGCCTCCCATTGGGACTGGCACAGATCGATGACGTGTTGTTCGACCTTGGGCGCGCCGCAGACGCGCAGGAATAAAAACAGGTCGAATTCCGGATTGGGGGACAATTTTTCCACGTTGAGCTTGCCCAAGACAGCCTCCCGACGGGGTGTAGTCCGGGGGGTGTAGCCCAGGCAGCCGCAGGACTCAAGGGCGCGCACCGGAGAAACGCCGGGCTCCCGACAAAATCGTCCCACCCTGTTGCCATTTCTCGTTTCGCCGTGCTAGCGTACGCTGTATTCTCTTCTTTCCGCGAGACGCTCCCAGTCGTTGTTCGCGCGGACCGCGTTGCCAAGGCTCACCGTCGACTTGGCGGATGACCGCACAGTTTCACCGCCGGATCAGCCGCTCGAGACACCTTCAACCAAGGAGTGTCCCATGCTGTCACGTGTTCGGCTTTCCACGAAACTGATCGCGGCCTTTGGCTTGCTCATCATCTTGCAGGTCGGCGGCAACGTCGTTTCGCTGGCGGTTCTCGGCAACATCGACAAATGCGTGGATGACTTGTCGACAAACTGGCTGCCGAGCGTCGAAGCCATATCGGACGTCGCCCAGAACCTGCAGACACTGCGGCGACAGGAGCTGCTGCATATTTTATCGACCGACGAAGCCGTCATGCGCAACTACGACGCCCGTTACACCGAAGCCAAAACCAAGCTGACGCAACATATTGCCCAATACGAGAAGCTCATCAGTTCCAATGAGGAACGGACCATTTTCAACACCTTTTCCGCCGACCTGACCAAATACTTCGCCATTTCCAGCCGGCTGCTGGATTTGTCACGCAGCAACAAAAACGAAGAAGCCAAGGCACTGACCGAAGGCGAATCCCGCACGGTCTTCACCACCATCATGACTGATCTCGACAAACTCATCACCATCAACACCAAGGGTGCCGCCGATTCCGCCGCGACCGGCAAGGCCGCCTACAACCAGGGCAGAAACGCCGTCCTTTTCATCTTGTGCCTGGCTACCGCAGCCGGCGTCGTGGTCTGCGTTTTCATCATTCGGGGCGTCTCCGGACAACTCGGCGAAGACCCGGGCTATCTGCACGAAATCGCCAGCCGCATAGCGGCCGGGGAAATGGACATTCGCTTCAAGCCCCACAGCGGCGACGGCGGCGTGTTCGCCGTGCTCAAGCAGATGGTGGCCAATCTCAAGTCAAAGATCGAGGAAGCCAACGCCACCTCGGCCCAGGCCGAGCAGGAAGCCCAGAAGGCCCGGGAAGCGACCCGTCAAGCCGAGGCGGCCAAGGCCGAGGCCGAATCGGCCCGGGAACAGGGGATGCTCCAGGCCGCCGACCGGCTGTCCTCGGTGGTGCACGTCATTTCCTCGGCTTCCGAACAGCTTTCGGCCCAGGTGGAGCAGTCGAGCCAGGGGGCCGAGCACCAGTCCCAGCGCCTGGCCGAAACGGCCACGGCCATGGAGGAAATGAACGCCACGGTGCTCGAAGTGGCGAAAAATGCCTCCCAGGCCACGGACACGGCCGAAAAGGCCAAGGGGAAAGCCCAGGAAGGCGCGTCCATCGTGGGCAAGGTCGTCGCCGGCATCGGCCAGGTGCAGAGCCAGTCCCTGGAACTCAAGTCGGATATGACGACCCTTGGCCAGCAGGCCGAGGGCATCGGCCACATCATGAACGTCATCTCCGACATCGCCGACCAGACGAACCTGCTGGCCCTCAACGCGGCCATCGAAGCGGCCCGGGCCGGCGAAGCCGGTCGCGGCTTTGCCGTGGTGGCCGACGAAGTACGCAAACTGGCCGAGAAGACCATGACCGCCACCAAGGAAGTGGGCGACGCCATCCAGCAGATCCAGCACGGCACGCGCAAAAACATCGACAACGTGGACCGGGCCGTCAAAACCATCGAGGACGCTACGGCCCTGGCCAAGGCCTCGGGGACCGCCCTGGGCGAGATCGTCAACTACGTCGACATGAGCACCGACCAGGTCCGGGCCATCGCCACGGCCTCCGAGGAACAGTCCTCGGCCAGCGAGGAAATCAACCGCTCGGTGGAAGAGGTCAACCGCATCGCCGCCGAGACCATGGACGCCCTGCGCCAGTCGGCCCAGGCCGTGTCCGATCTGGCCCAGCAGGCCCAAGAGCTGGGGGCCATGGTGCAGGAGATGCAAGGCGGCTCCACGGGCCGCGCCGCCCTGCCCCAAGCCCCGCGCCGCCGCGCCCTGGCCTGACTTTTGACCAACGGATCCAAGAAAGGCGGGAGAGCGGCCTCTCCCGCCTTTCGCTTTGACAAATCCGTCAAGACAAACAGCACGGCATCCTTGGGCATTTTTTGCAGGATGACAAAAGCCCGCGACTTGTGTTTAACGTAGTCGCTTGGCGGCCGCTTTTTTAGGGCCGCCCCTGTTGACCACGGACCGGCCGCCTATCGCAGCTTGCGCAGGCCCATATATTCCCCTTCAGACAATCCAGGAGCCGCCATGAGCGCCAACGACGCCCCCACCGGGGCCATTTTGCAGCGTGACCAGCAGACCTACGCCATCGTCCCCCGCACCCCGGTGGGGCTCATTTCCCCCGAAGTGCTCGAAGCCCTCAACCTCGTCGTCAAGAAATACGCCGTCCCCATCGTCAAGATCACCTCCGGCCAGCGCCTGGCCCTGGTCGGGGTCAAGGCCGAGGACGTGGACGCCATCTGGAAAGACCTGGGCACGGACGTGGGCCAGGCCTTGGAGCTGTGCGTGCATTTCGTCCAGGCCTGCCCGGGCACCAGCGTGTGCAAGTTCGGCGTCCAGGACAGCCTGGGGCTGGGACTGGAGATGGAAAAGCTTTTTGTCGGCCGGGATCTGCCGGGCAAGTTCAAACTGTCGGTGTCGGGCTGTCCGTTTTGCTGCTCGGAGAGTTTCGTGCGCGATCTGGGCGTGCTGGGCAAGAAGTCCGGTTGGACCGTGATTTTCGGCGGCCATCCCGGAGCCCGGCCGCGCATCGGCGACGTGGTGGCCGAGGATTTGACCAAGGAGCAGGTCATCGAGCTGTCGGAGAAGCTCATCGGCTACTACGCCGCCAACGCCAAGAAGCGCGAGCGGGCCGCCCGATTCGTGGAGCGCCTGGGCATCGAGGCCATCAAGCAGGCCGTGCTGGGCTGAAGCCACTTTTCCTAAAGGCCAAACGCCCCGGCCACAAGCGTCGGCCGGGGCGTTTGGCGAAAACCAGCAGAAACAATGCTAATTTTTCAGAAGTGTTGCAGACATGCTGTCGTTTGTACTCGTCAACGCCATGTTTGACCGGATTTCATCGACAAACAATCTTCGGCACTGGGCGACATACAGAATACTTTCTTCCACATCCAGGCGGCACTTGGGATCGGCGACCAGACAGAGTCTGGCATATACGGCCGCAATCGCCTCCAGAACGTCCTTTCTTTCCTGTTCCGTCACCGCTTCCTTGCCCGCGTCATCCAGCGAATGGGCGATCAACAGCGCGCCGTAATCCAGCAACACTTTGATATTGCTCTTTGATACAACGACTTCTTCCATGACGTCATCAAAGGACGCGCCATATTTCAATTGCTTGAAAATATGGAGCACGGTCTCCATTTCATCCATCACGCCGGAGGACCAGGAAATGACTGCATTACGCCAAGTTTGACGTTTGCTGGCTGCTTGCGCATTTCTCCTGGAAAGATAGCTGAAAAGGGAGATGCACAGCGTCGCCGCGGACAACGCGACGACCAGATAGCCCTGGAATTCCGTCATGTCGCAGACACCTCGCCTCCGCATATGCTGTCATTTCTGACACAGACCACAGAGACGAAACATCGTCAACAAAAAAACCTATACCACATCTCAGAAGAACGTCACTTCCGGCATGTCGCGAGGCGGTATCCACTTGACCCGCGTGGCGGGCTTGCCCAGGAGCAGCGCGGCGTAGCCCTTGTTGCCGACCGGGATGCCCAGGGCCTGCCCCACCGGCGGATGGCTGGCCAGGGCGAACATCAGGTAGCCGCACCAGCAGGCGGCGTAGCCGGCGGCGGCCGCCGCGATCTCCAGCCACGAGGCGGCGATGACCGCGTCCACCTCGGGGCTGATGCCCACCGCCGGGGCATGGGCCACGACGACATGGGGCGCACCGCGAAAGATGACGTCCTTGCCCCGGGCGGCGGCCCGGGCCGCGCCGGCCAGATGCAGCTCGGCGGCCTTGGGCGTGTCCGCCGCCACCTCGGCGGCGATCCAGTCCAGGACGAGCGTCCGGGCCGCGTCCATGCGCTCGGGGCCATCCACCACCACCCAGCCGACCTCGCGCATGTTGTGGCCGGTGGGCGCATGGCGCACGGATTCGATAAGCCCGAGGATGGCTTGGCGGAAAAGCGTCTGCGGGGCGTAGGTCCGGCAGGAGCGCCGGGCCATGAGCAAATGGCGCAAGGCGGCCGGCGTGGGCAGGTCTTTTCGCCGGATGGGTTCGAAGGCCTCGGCCGGCAGCAAGGCATGGACAAAGGCCTGCTTGGGGCAGGCGATGACGCAGTGGCCGCAGCGGATGCAGTGGGTTTCGCGGCCCGGCAGGGCGTGGGGGGCGTCGCCGGGCTTGGCCTGGCGCACCAGACTGGCCGGACAGGCGGCTACGCACAGGCCGCAGCCGGTGCAGGCGTCGGTAACGGTGAAAAGCGCCATGGCGGCTCCCGGGCGCGTCAGGACGCGCCGTACTTGTCGTGCAGGACGGCAATCGCCTGCTCTTCGCGTTTCACGTAATCGTCCGGTGCGAAAAGCGACCTATGGCCGCCTTCGTGGCGCACGCAGGAAGCCAGGGGCACATGGACGAAGGAATGGCCCAGGTGGACCATGTCGCCGAACCAGGCCACGCCGATGTCGAGGATGCCGTTGCCGGTATAGGGGTTGCCGACGTCCACATACGCGCCGAAAGGCCGGGCCGGACCCTGCGGACAGGTATCGGGGCGCACCCGGTCCAGGCGCAACAGGCAGCAAAATTCGTTAAGCCGGCATTCCGGCAGGGGCCAGGGGCGATTTCGGAGGGCGTCGGTCGGTTCCTGCAGATACATGCGACGATAGACGGCCGGATCGATAGCGTCGTAGATGGCGGCCAGTTCGGCGAAATCCGGGCGATAGTCACGATAACGCCCCGGGCCGCAGCGTCCGAGCATGGCCGCCGGACACAGCCAGCATTGGCCGATCTCCCCTGCGCCGCTGTGAGCGCCCAGTGCCCCGAGAAGCAAGCCGACCACGTCGCCGGTGAACTCGCAGTCGTTGTGGATGATGAGCAGATACCGCTTATTGGAGTGCTCGAAGGCGTACTGGTAGCGCAGGGCGTGGCGATACGCCGGATCGCCCAGGCGGGTTTCGTCCACGGCGTAGCGCCAGTTCATGAAGGACGGCCTGTGGCGCACAACCCGGTCACCCAAGGCGGCCAGCAGGTCGTCATGGGCAAAAACCGCGTTGAGGCCGTCAGGTTCTTCATTGAAATAGATACGGTCAATGAACCGACCGCTTTGGGCCAGCAGGGATACCAGGGCCAGGGCGGTCTGAGCCGGTTTGCCGTAGACATTGACGGCGACGTCGATGATGCGGGTTTTCATGATGCGTCCGGTGCTTCATAGCCCATGGGCGGGAGCCGGGCAAGCCGCCAACCGGAGGAACTCAGGGAAACGCGACCGCCGCCATGGTGATGTCGTCCTCCCGGGGCTTGTCGTGGCTGAAGGCCTCCAGGTCGTGGCGTACGGCCTCAAGCACCTGGACAGTGGGCCGGCCGAGATGCTTGCGCAGCAGATCGACAAGCCGGCGTTTGCCGAACATGCCCTTGCCTTCGCCGGTGGTTTCCCAGATGCCGTCGGTGCCGATAAACACCAGTCCGCCGGCCGGCCAAGGGCAGGATTCGGCCACGTAGCGATACCCCTCCACCACGCCAAGGGGCGGCCCGCCGCCGCCAAGGAACGTGGACTCCGCATCGCCCGGGCGCACCACAAAGGCCGGGTCATGCCCGGCCCGCACCCAGCGCAGCATCCGGGCGGCCACGTCGATCTCCAGATAAAACAGCGTCAAAAAACGTCCGGTGCCGTACACGTCCTCGGCCACCCGGGAATTGACGGCGCTGACCACCGAACCGGGATCAGGATACATGGCGGCGGCCATGCGCACCGTGGCCCGGGCCGAGGCCATTAAAAGCGCCGGCCCCACGCCATGGCCGGCCACGTCGGCCACGACAATGGCCGTACGGCCCGGTCCGGTTGCGATGAAGTCGTAGTAATCGCCGCCGGTTTCGTCGCAGTAGTCGCTAAGGGCCGCGATATCCAGGCCCGGGATATCCGGCGGCGCGGCCGGCAGCAGGTTTCGTTGCACGTCCTCGGCCACCTTGAGGGCATCCAGCAGGGCCAGGCGATGGGAAAGCCCTTCAATCATGGAATTGGCCTCGGCGGCGATGAGGCCGAACTCGTCGGAGGTGGCCAGGGGCAGACGCACGGACAGGTCGCCCTGGCGCACCCGGGCCAACCCTTCGGTGATGGTGTTGAACAGGAGCTTCAAGTTTCCGGCATAGAGCAGGATCAACCTCGCCGCGCCGAGCAGCAGCACGGCCATGACAAAGGCGATTTCCACGATGACCGAGGACCGGGCCTGGGCCAGCACGGCCGGATCGCGGTCCAAGGTGGACAGCCAGTCCACGTCGCCAGCCCAGATGAGACCGAAGATGCCCAAAAGCAATGCCGTGGCCGTGGCGGCCACGGTCAAAAAGCGCCGCGACAAGCTGCGCAGGCGCTTGGGCCGCCAGACCGGATCGTAACCGGCCTCCCTGGCCCGCAAGACGACCTCGCGCTGACGCAAGAGCGCCCCTTCCAGGCCAAGGTAAAACCCGGCGGCCATGGCTCCCAGCACGATTTTCCAGCCCGGGGCCAGGGGAAAGCCCGTGGAGGCTTCCATGCCAAAGCCCGTCAGCAGTCCGCCCAGCAGACACGCGCCCATCTCCAGGACGAACTGGCGCACAGGCTGCTCCCCGGCCGGCGCGGACAGGACCAGACGGCGCAGGACAAGCCCCCGGGCCAGCAAGGCGACGGCAAAGGCAAGGCTGAGCATGGCCCCCAGGCTCACGGGGGGCACGGCCTCAATGAAGGGTCAGACCTGGCCGCCGTAGGCGGCCAGCAGGACCACGACGCCGAGGTAGCGCACGGCGACGCCGAGGGGACCGGGCATGGGCTGCAATGTGTTCATGCCATTCTCATGCCCGAAGCCGCGCAGGCTGGCAATCGCGCCCCCACCTTCACAACGCCAAAAAAGACGGCTTCCCGCCGGGCGCTTGCCCAGGAGAAGCCGTCCCGATATTTCGACCACCAATATAGCCCATTTCCCTCTTTCAAGGGAGCCATGGACCGTCCGCCCGGCACAGGAGGCAAGGCGTTCCCCCCTTAACCCTATCTCTGGTTGGGGGGTCTGGGGGCCTCAGGCCCCCAGCCGCCGGAGGCCTCTTCTCTTCCCTTCTCTCTCTTACTTATCTTTTTTCTTGGCGCCGTCGAGGACGTGGCGGTCCTTGGCGGGCAGCACGCTCTTGCGCAGGCGGATCGACAGCGGCGTGACTTCCACCATCTCGTCCTCGCGCACGAAGTGCAGGGCGCGCTCCAGGGTCATGGGCAGCACGGGCGAGAGGATGACGTTTTCATCCTTGCCCGAGGCGCGCATGTTGGTGAGCTTTTTTTCCTTGCAGGGATTGACGTTGATGTCGTTGTCGCGGTTGTGCTCACCAACGATCATGCCCTCGTAGACCGGTTCGCCCGGGGTGATGAACAGCCGGCCGCGCGGTTCGAGGTTGAACAGGGCATAGGGCACGCCAACACCTTCCCGGTCGCAGACGATGGAGCCGGTAAACCGGCTGGGGAAGTCGCCCCGGTGTTCTTCGTAGCCCAGGAAAATGGAGTTCATGATGCCGGTGCCCTTGGTGTCGGTCAAAAACTCGTCGCGGTAGCCGATAAGGCCCCGGGACGGGATGGAAAACTCCAGGCGCACCCGGCCCGAGCCGTGGTTGACCAGATTGAGCATCCGGCCCTTGCGGATGGAAAGCTTTTCGGTGACCACGCCGACAAAAGCCTCGTCGCAGTCGATGAACAGGTGCTCGACCGGTTCCTTGCGCACGCCGCCTTCGGTTTTGTAGATGACTTCGGGGCGTCCCACGGACAGTTCGAAGCCTTCGCGGCGCATGGTCTCGACAATGATGGCCATCTGGAACTCGCCCCGGCCCTTGACGGTGAAGGCGTCCTTGTCCTCAGTCTCCTCGACCTTGATGGCCACGTTGCGCAGGGTCTCTTTGTAGAGGCGCTCGCGCAGCTTGGCCGACTGCACGAACTTGCCCTCGCGCCCGACAAAGGGCGAGGTGTTGATGGCAAAGCGCATGGACACGGTGGGCTCGTCCACGTTGATGCGCGGCAGGGCCTTGGGCGCGTCGGCCACGGTGATGGTGTCGCCGATGGTCACCTCGTCGACGCCGGAAATGACCAGGATGTCGCCGGGTTCGGCCGCCTCGGTCTCGGTGAGCTTGGGGCCTTCGTAGACTTGCAGTTTGGTGACGCGAAGGGGTTTGACCACGCCCTCCTCGTCGATGCGAACCAGGGTCTGGTTGATGCGGGCCGTGCCCGAGACCACGCGCCCGACAGCCAGCCGGCCCAGGAACTCGGAATAGCCGAGGTCGGAGACGAGCATCCGGTAAGGCTCGCTGGGATCATGGGACGGGGCCGGGATCTCGGCCAGAATGGTTTCAAAAAGGGGCGACAGGTCGGCCCCTTCGCCGTCGAGCTCACGCTTGGCGATGCCTTCGCGGCCGATGGCGTACAGGACCGGAAATTCGAGTTGTTCCTCGGAGGCGTCGAGGTCGATGAAGAGATCGTAGATTTCGTTCAAGACTTCTTCGACCCGGGCGTCCTTGCGGTCGATCTTGTTGACCGCGACGATGACGGGCAGGCCCCGGTCCAGGGTCTTTTTGAGCACGAAGCGGGTCTGGGGCAGCGGGCCTTCGGAAGCGTCCACCAGAAGCACCGCGCCGTCGACCATGGACAGCGCCCGTTCCACTTCGCCGCCGAAATCGGCGTGGCCCGGGGTGTCGATGATGTTGATCTTCACGCCGTTCCAAATCACGGCGCAGTTTTTGGCGGCAATGGTGATGCCGCGCTCACGCTCGAGATCCATGCTGTCCATGATGCGGTCCGTAACTTCCTGGTTCTGGCGAAACAGGCCGCTTTGGCGGAACATGTGATCCACGAGGGTGGTCTTGCCGTGGTCGACGTGGGCGATGATGGCGATATTGCGCAGGGCTTCGTTTCTGGCGACGTTTTTCATGCAGGAATCCTTCAAGAGCGTTTGCGGCGGGCGGCGGCCACGCCGCCGGGGGACGGGGACATACCGCAACAGGCGGACTTAGGCAATCGGCAGGGTAAAGGTGAATGTGCTGCCGGCTCCGGGCTTGGATACAAAAAAAATGCGACCGCCGTGTGACTCCACGATGTGTTTGCAGATGGTCAACCCAAGTCCCGTGCCCTTGGGCTTGTTGGTCAGCGTGCCGCCGATCTGGTTAAACTTCTCAAACACCTTGCCCTGTTCGGATTCCGGGATGCCGATGCCGGTGTCGCTGACCTCGATGACGATGGTGTTGCCCTGGGCCCTGGCCCGGCAGGCGACATAGCCGTGATCGGTGAACTTGATGGCGTTGGAGACCAGATTGACGAGGACTTGAATGAGGCGGTCGCGGTCGCCACGGACCTGGGGCAGGCGGCCCTCGATGCGGGTGTCCAGGACGACTTGGGAATTCTGCAACAACCCGGCTGAGGCGTTCATGACGTGGCGCACCACTTCGGCCGGGTCCACGGGCTCGGACTTGAAGGCCATTTTGCCGGCTTCGAGCTTGGCCAGATCGAGCACATCGTTGATGAGGTGCTTGAGCCGCTCGCCCTCGGCCACGATGATGTCGAGGTTGTCCTGGATCTGCTCGGCCTGGAGACGCTTTTTGGGCGTGTCCACGACCGAGGCGGGCAGGAGCCTGGCCAGGCGCTTTTTGATGAGCACGGCAAAGCCGAGGACCGAGGTCAGGGGCGTGCGGATCTCGTGGGAGACCATGGACAGGAAATCGGACTTGGCCCGGTTGGCGGCCTCGGCCGCTTCCTCGGCGCGCTTGCGGATGGTCACTTCGTGGACGAGGCGCTCGTTGATGCGGGTGAGTTCGGCGGTGCGCTCGGCCACGCGCTGCTCCAGCTCGTCATGGTAGCGGATAAGCGTCTGCTCGGCCTGCTTGCGGATGGTGATGTCCTGGACCGAGCCGTCGAAGCGTTCGGGCGTGCCCTCCTCGCCCCGGATGCGGCGGGCGTTAATAAGACCCCATATCCGCGTGCCGGATTTGGTGATGAGCTGCACCTCAAGATTCTTCACCTCATCGTAGCGGTCCAGCTCGGAGCGGATGCGGTGACGGTCCTCGGGAGCGGCCACCACCTCGTCCACCACGCTTTTGACGTGGCGCAGGAGGTCGTCGGGGTTGGCGTAGCCCAGGATCGAGGCCAGGGCCGGGTTGGCGTTCATGAGCCGGCCGGACAGCGTGCTCTGGAAAATGCCTTCGGCGGCGTTTTCCACGATGCCCCGGTAACGTTCCTCGGCCCGGCGCAGGGCCTCTTCGTTTTTTTTACGCTCGGTGACGTCACGGGCCACGATAACGGCCACGGAGCCGGCCTCGCCCTGGGCCAAACGGAAGGTCATCTCCACGGGCAGGCTGCCGGCGGTCTCGTCGCCCGGACGGGACAGGCTCGTCTCCACGCGTCCGGCGGCAAAGTCGCCGGAAAAAAGCCCCCGTAGCCGCAGCACGGCGTCAGGTGGCAGAAAATGCTCAAAGGGCATTCCCCGCAGATCGCCCCGCTCAAGGCGCAGCATGGTCCCGGCCGCGCCGGCCGCGTCGGCGATGCGCCCCGTGGCCACGTCCACAAGAAAGATGGCGTCACCGGTCTGGTCCAAAAGCGAACGGAAGCGCTCAAGCTCCTCCAGACGCCGGCGCAATTCGGGATAATAGCTCTTGCTGACCGAATGTTCGCCGAACCCGAGCAGTCGGGTGAGGCGTTCGTCGGCCTTAGGCGAGGGTTCGGCTGGCGCTGGCATAGACGGCTTCAAGTTCGGCCAGGGTGGGCTTTCTGGGGTTGGTGAGCATACAGGGATCGTCCAGGGCGCGCCTGGCCAGATCGGCGAAGACCGCCGGGGAGATGCCCAGTTCGGCCAGTCCCTGGGTCACTCCCAGACGGCGTTTGAAGTCGGAAAAAGCCAGGATCACGGCCGCGCGTCGGTCGTCTTGGGCAGCAACCGGCTCCATGACCGCGCCCAGGGCCTGACCCAAGGCGTCGAAGCGCTCCGGGGCGGAGTCGTAGTTGTAGGCGATGACGTGGTCAAGCAAAATTGCGTTGCACAGGCCATGGGGCAGGTCAAGCAAGCCGCCCAGGCTGTGGGACAGGGCATGGACCGCGCCGAGGATGGCGTTGGAAAAGGCCAGGCCGGCGTAAAGGCTGGCCAGGAGCATGGAGCCTCGGGCCTCGATGTCGCCGGGGTCGGCCAGGGCGGCCGGCAGGGCGGCGGCGACCATCCGGGCCGCCTCCAGGGCGAAGAGGTCGGTGACCGGGCCGCTGGCGCTCGACACATAGGCCTCCACGGCGTGGGTCAAGGCGTCAAGGCCGGTGTGGGCAGTCAGGTCCGGCGGCATGGTCACGGTGACGTCGGGATCGATAAGCGCTGCGTCGGGAATGAGCGTCTTGCTGGCGATGACCACCTTGCGGCGACTTTTGGTGTCGGTGATAATGGCGAACTGGGACACCTCGGCTCCGGTGCCGGCCGTGGTCGGCACGCACAACAGCGGCGGTCCGGGACGCTCGACGTTGTCGATGCCCTCGAATTCGAGCACATGGCGCTTATTGGCCGAAACGATGCCGATGGCCTTGCCGCAGTCCATGGCCGAGCCGCCGCCCACGGCCACGATGGCGTCGCAGCCGGTTTCGGCAAAAACAGCCGCCCCGTCCATGACCTCGTGATCACGCGGATTGCTGCTCAGATCGCTGAAAAGCACCGTGGCCACGCCGGCCTGGGCCAGACTTTCCTCGACCCGCTGGGGCCAGCCAAAAGAAACAAGCCCGGGATCGGCCACCAAAAGCGCCCGGCGCACCCCGAGTCCGGCCGCCTGCCGTCCGGCCAAAGCCAGCCCGCCGCGACCGAAAACAAACTCCGGAGCCACGAACTTGCGCATGGACAACAGCAATTTTTGCGGCATGGCGTATTCCTTGGTCTTGGGCGTTTGCGCCAAATACCGGGGTCAGGCCGTCGGCGCGGCCAGTCCATCCGGCCCGATGACTGTCACCCCAAGCCCGGCCAGGGCCTTGGCCAGCCCAGGCCCGGCCAGGACGGCCAACTCTTCCTCGCGGGCATCGGCGTAAACGCTGATGGCGGCCAGGGCGGCGTCGCTTTTGCCGGGGTGGCACATGATTTCCACCGTGCCCTGGCCGCCAAGAGCGGCAAAGGCCGCGTCCACCAGGGACAAAAGCTTGGCCTCCGTCAGTTCTTCGCCAAAAAAGCGTGTGACGCACACGTCGGCATGGGCCACGCCGGCCGCGTCCATGGCACGGCGCATGTCGTCGGACAGCGCCCTGGCCGGAAGCCCCCATTCCCGGGCCAGCTCCACGAACACCCCAAACACCTCGGGGCGCTTATGGATGTGGTGGTGGGCGTCGAGATGGCTGGGGACGAGTCCGGTTTCGAGGAAACGCCGGTACTGCGCCCGCCACTCCCGACGGACTTCATCGGGGTTGACGTCCACCACGGCGACCTTCTTGCGCGGAAACCGGCCGTCGGCCCCGACCAGGGTCGGCAGCTCCCCGGGCGGCAGGCAGGGCGCGCTGCCGGTGAGCTGGAGATGCAGCCCCACCCGGCCGGCAAACGCCTGGCCCCAGCGCCGGATGCGGGAAACCGCCCCGTCCGGGCAGACCATGGCCGTAGTTCCGCCCACCACGCCGGCGGCCAAGGCCTCGGCGATGCCGGCCGTCACCCCGTCGGTGAGGCCGAAATCATCGGCATTGATGAAAAGCCGCCGCTGCGCCCGCCCCAGGATGTGGACACCCGGGGAACCTGTATTGCTGCCTTGTAAAACGGTCATGCACCACTCATTGCCAAAGCCGGGGACCATTGCCGCGGCCGCGACGCCAGCCGCCCATGAAACCCGTCCAGGTTCTTATAAGTCAATGGGCTGGCGGTTCTCTGCCATTTCCAGCACAGCGGAAACCAGTTTTTCGATGCCAAGGGCGATGTCGGCGATGCCCGGCCCCAGCATGTAGGCCGGGGTCGTCACCAGCCGGTTGGTCTCGTCCACCACGATACCGTCCACCGGACAGGCCACATGGACGCCGCCGGCCGCCTCGATGGCTTGGGCCGTGCCGGGATCGTTGCCGATGGTCAGGCGGGGATGGCGTTCGCCCAGGGCCAGGGCCAGCACGGCCGGGGCGATGCAGATGGCGCCGATGGGCTTTTTGGCCTCATGCATGGCTTTGATGAGCGTCGCTACCGACGGGAAAACCGTGCCCTTACCGCCTTTGTCGGCGAAATCGCACAGGTTTTTTGCCGCGCCAAAGCCGCCCGGCAAAATGAGCGCGTCCAGGTCGGCCACGCTGACCTCGGCCGCGTCGGCAACCGGCCCACGGGCGATGCGGGCGGCCTCGACCCGGACATCGCGCATTTGTCCCATGGGCTTTTTTGCCCCATGGTCCATGGCCTCGACCGTCATTTCCGGAGCCAGGCACACGACCTTGGCCCCGGCCTTGTTCAAATAGAGCAGGGTCAGGGTGGCCTCGTGGATCTCCGAACCGTCCAGGACGCCGCAACCGGACAACAGTACGCCGATTGTCGCCATGTTCCCCTCCGTCAAGCATTGATATAGTCCCCGGGTAAGGCGGACTTTGGAAAAGCTATCCTGTGCCCTGCCCGGCGTCAAATCGTTCCATGCCCAAGTCCCAGGGCCGGCAGGATTTGACAATAACGTCGTGACGATCCCTCGAATCCGCTCTTGGCGTGACGGTTGCCGGGACGTTGCTTTTGGCGGAAAAACGGCGCACAAGGGCGCATGTCCAAGCGTATGGCCGCTCCTGTCTCACCAACTCCACTCATCATTTCCGACACCACCCTGCGCGACGGCGCGCAGATGCCCGGCGTGCATTTTTCCATTGACGACAAGGTCGCCATCGCCCGCGCCCTGGAAGCGGCCGGAGTGGACGTCATCGAGGCCGGTTTTCCGGCCGGCGGGGCCGGCGAAATCGAGGCCGTGCGGCAAGTGGCCGCCGCCACCACGCGACCGCTGGTCATGGCCCTTTGCCGGGCCGTTAACGCCGACGTCGACGCCGCCTGGGAAGCCCTGGGCGACGCGCCCGCCGAGCGGCGAGGGGTCGGCATCTTCCTGGCCACAAGTCCGCTCCACCGCCGCCACAAGCTCGGCAAGACCAAGGCCCAGTGCCTGGCCATGATCGCCTCGGCCGTGGCCTACGCCCGCCAGCGTTTTGCCCGGGTCACCTTTGGCTGCGAGGACGGCAGCCGCACCGAGCCGGCGTTTTTGCGCGAGGCGTATAGCGCCGCCATGGACGCCGGGGCCACGGGCATCGGCTTTCCCGACACCGTGGGCGTGCTGACGCCCGAAACCGCGCGCCGCCGCATCGCCATGCTCGTCCGCCTGGCCCATCCGCGCGGGGTCAAGGTGCGGGGGCACTTCCACAACGATCTTGGCCTTGCCACGGCCAACACCCTGGCCGCCATCGCCGCCGGGGCCGACATCGTCCACCTGACCGTAGGCGGCATCGGCGAACGGGCCGGCAACGCCGCCCTGGAAGAGACGGTCATGGCTTTAACCCTCCATCCCGGCCAGTACCGCCGCACGATAGGGGTGGACACGACCAGGCTCACGGCCGTGTGCCGGCTGGTGGCCGAGCGGGCCGGATTCCCCCTGCCGCCCAACAAGGCCGTGACCGGGGCCAACGTCTTCGCCACCGCCGCCGGGGTCCACCAGGACGGCTTGCTCAAGCACCCGGACACCTACCTGCCCTTCCGGCCGGAACTGGTTGGGGCCGAAGGCATCCGGCTGCCGCTCTCGCCGCTGTCCGGCAAGGCCGCCCTGGCCCTGCGCTACACGGAACTGGGCATCGAGCTCTCCGCTGACGAACTTTCCCGGGCCAGCCGGCTGGTCAAGGACGCCGACAAGGCCGCCTGGCGCGACGAAGAAGGCCTGCTGCGCCGGGCCGCCGCCGCCGTTCGGCAGGACGGCGCGGCATGATCAGCCTGAGCTTTGTCGCCGCCTTGATGCTGGCCCTGCTCCATCTTTACGTGCGCCTGCTCTCGCCCATCCTGTCCGCGCCGCGTAGCCCCTGGCTTTCGGCGGCCGGCGGCGCGGCCGTGGCCTACGTTTTCGTCCACGTGTTTCCCGGGCTTTGCGCCGGCCAGGAAACGTTGGCCCGGGCCGGCTGGGCCTGGGTGGGGCTCCTGGACCGCCACGTCTTTCTCATCGCCCTGGCCGGGCTGCTCGTCTTCTACGCCCTGGAGCGGGCGGCCCTTTTGGCCCGGGGCGGCCGCGACGGCCCACGGCTGGGTCCGTCCCAGGGCGTTTTTCACCTGCATCTCACGTCCTTTGCCCTGTACAATTTCCTGATCGGCTATCTGTTGGTCAACCGGGTCGTGCCCGGCCCCTTGAGCCTGGTGACCTATGCCGTGGCCATGGCCCTGCACATGGCCGCCAACGATTATGGCCTGCGCCGCCACTTCACCGACGGCTACCGCCATCTGGGCCGTCTGGTCCTGGCCGGCGCGGTGTTGGCCGGCTGGGGCCTGGGCGCGCTGTTGCATGTCCACGAAGCCGTGCTGGCCCTGCTGTTTGCCTTTCTGGCCGGCGGCGTGGTCATGAACACCATGAAGGACGAACTGCCCCTGGACGGTTCCGGCAACGCCCCGGCCTTTGGCCTGGGGGCCGTGGCCTACGCCGCCCTGCTGCTTGCCGTATGACGACAACCACACCCACACCGGGCAAAAGCCCCTTTTTCGGCCGCCACGTCTGGACGCTCTACCGCTTCCTCGCCCCCTACCGCGCCGCCCTGGGCCTGGGGCTTGGCCTCAACGTCCTGGCCCGGGCCTGCGACCTGCTGCCCCTGGCCCTGGCCGGCAAGGTCATCGACGCCGCCACTTCGGGCATAACCGACGCGGGGACCTACGCCCTCTACGGCCTGGCCGTGCTGCTGGCCTTTGTGTTCCTGGCCGTCTTCCAGAGCGGTTCGGACTATGCCCTGGCCGCAATCGCCCAAAAAGTGCGCCACGACCTGCGCCTGGCCCTCTACGGCCGGCTGCAGACCCTGGACCCGGCCTATTTCGAGGACCGGCAGACCGGCGACATCATGTCCGTGGTGGTCGGCGACGTGGACACCCTGGAGAGCTTTCTCACCGACGCCAGCACCTCCATCATCCGGGTGGTGGTCACGTTCCTGGGCATCTACGGCTATCTCTTTTTCCTGGAATGGCGGCTGGCCTTGCTCCTTTTTGCTCCCCTGCCCCTGGCCGTCTTCGCCGTGCGCCGGTTCGTCACCCGGGTGCAGCCGCGCTACCGGGCCGCCCGCAAGGCGGTTGGGGCCATCGCCGGGATGCTCGAAAACAACATCGCCGGCATGGGCGTCATCCAGGCCTACACCGCCGAAGACCGGCTCCATGCCGCCGTGGCCGCTCGTTCGGCCGCCTACCGCGACGAGGCCGTGGCCGCCGAGGGCGAGCGGGCCAAATTCCTGCCGGCGCTGTATGCCGTGGCCGGCGTGTCCTTCGCGGCGGTTTTTGCCGGCGGCGGCTGGCTGGTGGCCTCGGGCTCCGGCCCCACCGTCGGCGACTACACCACGTTTACGCTGTTTGCCGCCCGACTGGTGCTGCCGCTGTTTGTCTTTGGGATGCTCATCAACCAGATCCAGCGTTCCGAAGCCGCCGCCGTGCGCATCGCCGAGCTTTTGGCCACCCAACCCCGGGTTGCCGACCGGCCGGACGCCGTGCCGTTGGCCGCACGCCCCGAGGAAATCCGCTTCGACAACGTCCGCTTCGCCTATCCCGGCCGGGAGCCGGTCATCCACGGCGTGAGCTTCGCCGTCGGCCTGGGCCAGTCGGTGGGCGTGGTCGGCCCCACCGGAGCCGGCAAGTCCACCCTGGTCAAGCTGCTGCTGCGTTACTACGAACCGACCAGCGGCCAGATCACCGTCAACGGCGCGCCCCTGTCCAGCCTGACCCTGGCCAGCTATCGCGGCAGCCTGGGCTACGTGTCCCAGGATGCGTTCCTGTTTCACGGCACGGCGGCGGAGAACATTCTCCTGGGCGATCCGGCCGCCGATCTGGCCGCCGTGCGCCGGGCCGCCGCCATGGCCGGCATCGACGAGCGCATCATGCACCTGCCCGAGGGCTACGACACGGTCATCGGCGAGCGCGGCATGAAGCTCTCCGGCGGCGAACGCCAGCGCGTGTCCCTGGCCCGGGCCATCCTGCGCGATCCGGCCATCCTGCTGCTTGACGAGGCCACCTCGGCCGTGGACACCCGTACCGAGGCGCTCATTCAGCAAAACCTCCACGCCTTGCGCCAGGGCCGCCTCACCCTGGCCGTGGCCCATCGCCTGTCCACGGTGCGCCAGTGCGACCTCATTTTGGTCGTGGTCGACGGCTGCGTGGTGGAGCGCGGCGACCACGAGGCGCTGCTGGCCGCTGGCGGCGTCTACGCCGGCATGTGGGCGGTGCAAAGCGGGGCCGAGGCCACGCCGTGAGCGACTTCGATCCGGCCAAGACCACCGTCCTTGATCTGGTGGCCGCCCATCCGGCCGTAGAGGCCGTGTTTCGGCGCTACGACGCCCAGGCCGGCTGCTGCATCCTGTGCGAGGCCCTCTTTGATACCGTCGCCGAGTTGGCCGCTCAGCGCGGACTTGACGCCACGGCCCTGACGCATGATCTTTCCCAGGCCATCGACACGGAGCATCCATGAGCATCGAACTGGTCAAGACCGTCAAAGCCGCCGGCTGAGCGGCCAAGATCGCCCCAGGGGACCTGGAGGCCGTCTTGCGGGGGCTTCCCCATATATCCGATCCGCGTCTGCTCACCCGCCAGGGAGTCAACGAGGACGCCGCTGTCGTGCGGCTTCCCGACGGCCGGGGGCTGGTGCAGACGGTGGATTTCTTCACGCCCATCGTCAACGACCCATTTCTTTTCGGCCGCATCGCGGCGGTCAACGCCCTGTCCGACGTCTACGCCATGGGCGGTACGCCGCTGGCCGCCATGAACATCGTGTGTTTTCCGGCCAAGACCATGGACACGGCCATCCTGGGCGAGATCCTGCGCGGCGGTTTGGAGGCGGTGTTGGAAGCCGGGGCCGTGCCGGCCGGGGGACACAGCGTCGAGGACGACGAGATCAAATACGGGCTGTCCGTTTCCGGGCTGGTCGAGGCTGACGCTTTTGCCTCGAACACCGGGCTTGTGCCCGGCGACGTGCTGGTGCTCACCAAACCGCTGGGGACCGGCGTCCTGGCCACGGCCCTTAAGGGTGATTTCGGCGACAAGGCGGCCCTGGAAGCGCTTCTGGGGAAGTGGGCCGGCCGCCTCAATGCCGCCGGCGGCCGAGTCATCCGGGAACTGGGCCTCAAGGCCGCCACCGACGTCACCGGCTTTGGTCTGGGCGGCCATGTGCTGGAGATGGCGGCGGCTTCCAAGGTCGCGGTGGAGCTGTCGCTGGCGTCCATCCCGTTGCTGCCCGAGGCCGTGGAACTGGCCGGCTACGGCATGTTGCCGGCCGGCAGCTTCGCCAACAAGCGCCATTGCGCCACGGAGGTGTCCTGGGCATCGGGTCTGGACCCCATCCGCTGCGATCTGGTTTTCGACGCCCAGACTTCCGGCGGACTGGTGCTGGCCGTGCCGGCGGGAAAAGTCGCGGCGGCGCAGGCGATGTTGGAAGCAGCCGGCGATCTGGCGGCGGTCATTGGGCGGGTGGCCGAGGCGGAGGAAGGAAAGGCGCGGCTGCGGCTGATCTAGTCTTTGTTCATAAAATAACGACAATTATCTGCCAGACCTCTTTAGAAAGGCGGCTGTTATGTAAAAATTCTATCGACAAAATAGTAAAAGCGACATATATTATCAATTAATAATTTCTCCAGACTCGACCACGCGACACTGTAGCACAGAACAACGGTCAGCCTTTTTATTCAACCCGAGTCCACATTTGACGCTGAGATCACAGGTAAACGCCAAAACCAGGAAAAGGCCTGATGCAATGAAGATCATCAATATAATTTTTACAATAGCTGGCCTACTCCTGATTATTGGTCTTTTTCAACAAGCCAGTAACGACACACAGACATCCGCCAAACAGTCGACCGACAACGCTGGACCCAACTGGAAAAAAATAATAACTCCACCGATAGACAACAATGGAAAGCTTCTTATCGACGCCAATAGCATAGAGCAAGGAAAATGGCATGACAGAAATGGCAAATATTGTTGGTCAAGATTGGAAGCAACCCTAAACGGCAAGCGTTTTCAAATTGATCATAACTATTTTTTTGAAGAAAACAGAGTTTTCTACGTTGTTCTTAACATAAAAACAGACATAGACATTCCGTCATATATAACAGAGCAAACAAACAAGGAATTACCCTTCACCAACGACGCCTCGGTATTTCCTTCCTATATTTTTGATTATGTATATCCTGGCATATTTGATAGAAAAAAAGCTTTTGACAGCATTGAGCTCAGCCCAAAAAACCAATAACATTACTAACTGCTAAAATTCCGCAGCAACGTTCAACTCAAGTCTTGACAATCACACCCGGAAACACAATCCAAACAAATTCCTGCATGGTTATCTATGCGATTATTATTATTCACATTACTAGGCATCGCAACATTCGCCATCGTAATAATATTATTGCAGTACATCCCTATATGGCCTTCCGCAGCTCAATTGCCGCGAATTCACAAACACATAGAGCCACAAATACCCCAGAACATAATGCCCATCGCGACACAATAATTGATCGCCCTATCCATAGCGCACATCCGACGCGCCTATCTCAGCGGCCTCGGCGATCAGGGACGGCAGACAACCGCATCCAGCTTCCACTGCCCGTCATCACAAACCATGACGAATCATGCGGCTGGCTGTTTCTCGCTAGGCCAATTGTAATTGATGACCGCCCGGGCGTTCTCGGACGACGATGCCTGGTACAGATAGGCCTTGTCAAATAAGTCCTGGGCGCAGGCGAGCTGATCAAATCAACAGAAAAACTCAAACTTAATTTCATAAATTCAGAACAAATGCTCACAAAATTGTAGACAGAATAGATTCTCTCCACAACTTAAACACCATTGCTCTTTTCAATAATCCAGTGCGACAAGCTGCCGTTTCGCCAACGCCGCGTCGTAGCCCGGCGAAAGCGCGTTCATGAAACCATGGGCCGCGCCCGCCACAACCTCAGTTCGCACCGTCTCCGAAGCAATGGCCGCCGCCACGGCGTACGGTTCAAAAGCCGCCTCGTGTTCGGCGAATATCGCCTCCACCCGACAACGCGGGCGTAAGTCCAGGTAATGGCGAATGCGTGAGCCATAGAACAGCACGAGCCGGCTTTCCGGGTCGCAATGCCGCCCGGCGGCGAAAAGCCAGGCCGCCGTGGCCCCGACGCTAAAGCCCACAAGCGTCACCGCTTCCCCGGCCGCCGCCAGGGCAATGCGCTCGGCATAACCCTCCAGACCCGGCCCGGCCACGAAGGCGGCGTGGGAGGCCTGCTCCGTGGCATGGGGGCTGCCTTCGCCCGGCCAGGGCGAGAGGAACTCGGCCTGGCCGCCAAGATTGGTCGCCAAGGCGCGAAGCGCCGGGGTGACGCCGTAAATATCCGCCGCGACAAGCAGCCTCCGGGGCCGTCCGCTTTCCCCGGTCACGGCAGACACCGCACCGCGTCGAGCTTCCAGGCTTCGCCCTCGCGCACCATGATGAAGCTTGCCGAGGGACTGGCCGCGCCGGGCCAGGAATAGGCGATGTCCGCCCGATCGGCGGTCGCGTCCGTCGTGCGGTAGCCGTAAGGCGCGTCGGACTCGTCCTGGGCGCAGGTGAGCGGATTGTAATCCAGGCCGCAGATTTCGCCCGGGACATAGCGCCCCTTGCAGTTGTCGCGCACGGCTTTGCGCTCCTGCCCGGCCAGATCCTGGCGCAGCCGGGCGGTGGTCAGCTGGCCCGCCAGGGCGGCGTCGCCCTT
The DNA here is from genome assembly GCA_002482565.1 of Solidesulfovibrio magneticus. Lineage (GTDB taxonomy): Bacteria > Desulfobacterota > Desulfovibrionia > Desulfovibrionales > Desulfovibrionaceae > Solidesulfovibrio > Solidesulfovibrio magneticus_B. Next base: position 7,969 of record DLGG01000153.1, on the reverse strand, counting down.
GCCGCCGCCGGGGCGGCCAAGCACGGCGGCAACCAGCCCATAGCGCTTTTCCGAAAGCCGCAACACCTTGTCCAGGGCTTTTTCCGCCTCGGTCGCGGCCGGATGGGGCCGGCCGGCCGCCGGCTTGGCCGCGCCTGAACTGGGCGAAACCGAGGACACGGGAGGCCCGGCCAAGGAATTCGACCCGCCAGCCAGCAAAAGTGCCATCGCCAACAGCCATGTCCCCAACACCTTGTCCATGCCTGCTCCTTTCGTCTTCGTAGCCTGACTGTGCCCCGGCCTAGGCGCAAGCGCCAGATCAAATTCACCTCGGCGAAACTTAAAGCCCGTCCGATTCCGCCCGAAAAAACTCCCGCAGCAGGGCCGCGCACGCCCCCAAGCGCCGACAAACGCCAAAAGCCCGCCACGAAATCTCGCGGCGGGCCTTGGAAAAACACCAGTAAACCGGAAGACTAGGCCGATTTGGCCTTGCTGACGGCAGTGGACAGCCGCGAGATGTTGCGGGCGGCGGTCTTCCAGTGAATGATCTTTTTGGTGGCGGCCTTGTCGAGCACCTTGGTGGCGGTCAGCAGGGCGGTTTCGGCGGCAGCGGCGTCCCCGCCGATCAGGGCGGCGCGCACGGCCTTGATGACGTTACGCACGCGGGTCTTGACCGCCCGGTTGCGAGCCCGGGCCAAGAGGTTTTGACGATGCCGTTTGATGGCGGATTTATGATTGGCCAAGGATCGTTCCTCCGTGAAGTGTTCGCTGAAGCAGGGTTAGCTAGCCCAATGCGCAAACCCTGTCAAGCAATTTATGCGGATATTACACTTGCAGGGCGGCGAAATCCGCCACCCGGCCCAGACGGTCAACCAACGACTTGAGCAGATTGAGGCGGTTAAGCCGCATGTCCATGTCGTCGCACATGACCATGACGTTGTCGAAAAAGGCGTCCACCGAGGGCCGCAGCTCGTAGAGCAGCTCCAGCACCGCGCCGTAGTCGCCGGCATCAAAGAGGGCGTCGAAGCGCGGGAAAACGTCCTGGCACACCGCCGCCAGATCCTTCTCGGCCTGCTCTTCCAGCAGCGCCGCCTTGACCACGCCGGTCAGGGGCACGCCGGCCCCCACGCCCTGCTTGCGGATGATGTTGGCGGCCCGCTTGAAGGTCAGCACGGCCTGATCGAAGTCCGGTTTGGCGGCGAATCCGGCCAGGGCGGCCAGACGGGCCGACAGCGCGGCGATGTCGGTGTAGGACGCGCCCAGGGCCGCTTCCACCACCAGGGTGTCGTAGCCCTGGCCGGTAAAGTAGGCCTTGAGGCGCTGGCCGAAAAAGTCGAGGAGCTTGGCCAGGACGTGGGTGCGGTCCACCTTGAACTTCACCTCGCCATACCCGTCGATGGCTCCCTGCAGGAGTTCCATGAGGTCCAGGCGCAAGCCGTGCTCAATGATCACGCGGCAGATGCCCAGGGCCGCCCGGCGCAGGGCGTAGGGGTCGGCCGCGCCGGTCGGGGCCATGTCCAGGCCGAAGCAGCCGGCCAGGGTGTCGGCCTTGTCGGCGATGGACAGGATGGCGCCGGCCAGGGTCGCCGGCACGGGGCTGTCCGGTCCGGCCGGCAGGTACTGCTCGGCCACGGCCCGGGAGGCTGTCTTGGACTGGCCCTTGCGGCGCAGGTAAATGCCGCCCATGACGCCTTGGAGCTCGGCGAATTCGCCCACCATGTCCGAGACGAGATCGACCTTGGCCAATCCGCCGGCCTGGGAGGCGTCCAGCATGATCTCGGGCTTGCCGGCCTGTTCGGCGATAAGCCCGCACAGCCGCTCCAGCCGCTTGCCCTTGTCGCGCATGGAACCAAGGCCGGCCAGGAAGACCACGCTTTCGAGCTTCTTCTGCCAGGTTTCCAGGCTGGCCGACAGATCGGCTTCCCAGAAGAACCGGGCGTCTTCCAGACGGGCGGTCAGCACCCGCTGCCAGCCCCGGCGCACAAGCTCCGCATTGCCCGGCACAAGGCCCAGGGTCGTCAGGAAAACGGGCAACAGCCCGCCCTTGCCGTCTTCCACGGCAAAGCTCTTTTGGTGGCTCTCCATGCTGGTGATAAGCACTTCGCGGGGCACGTCGAGGAATTTGGGGTCAAACCGGCCAAGCAGCACCACCGGATGTTCGGTGAGGCCCGTGACCTCGGCCAAAAGGGCCGGGTTGATGACGGCCGTGCCGCCGGCTTCCTTGGCCAGGGCTTCGGCCTGGGAGCGCACGATGCCTTCGCGTTCCCGGGCGTCGAGGACGACCTTGCCCTTGTCGCGGATGATGTCGAAATAGGCGGCCGCCGTGGGAACCTCGAAGGGGCCGGGACCCATGATGCGCTGGCCGTGGGTGACGCGGCCCGAAGCGATGTCGTCGAGCTGGAACGGCACCACGGCGTCGTCCAAAAGGGCCAAAAACCAGTGCACCGGCCGGCCGAAGGCGAACTCGCGGCTGCCCCAGCGCATGCGCTTGGGGAAGGAGAGCTTTTTGACCGCCTCCAGGCACAGGGCCGGCAGGAGGTCGATGGCGGCTTCGCCGCCGGTGGTCTTGCGGAGCGCCAGATAGCGGCCCTTGGGCGTGTCCATGACGAAGACGGCGGCCACGTCCAGGCCCTGGCCCTTGGCAAAGCCCTCGGCGGCCTTGGTGGGCGCGCCGGCGGCGTCGAAGCCCACTTTCTCGGGCGGTCCGCTGACGACTTCCTCTTCCCGGCGGGCGGCGGCGGCCATGTCGGGCACGCTGACCACCAGACGCCGGGGCGTGGCAAAGGCGGCCACGGCCCCGCAGTCGATCTTGGCCTGGGCCAGCCCCTCGGCAAAGAGCTTTTTCACCTCGTCGACGAGCCCGGGCAGGAACCGGGCCGGCATCTCCTCGAATCCGATCTCGAACAGAAAATGGGACATGGCGTGGTTCCTTTAGCCTTTGTTGAGCAGGGGATAGTCGAGTTCCTTGCGCTGAGCGGCGTAGAGTCGGGCCAGCGCCGAGGCCAGGGCCCGAACCCGGCCGATGTAGCCGGTGCGCTCGGTGATGGAGATGGCTCCCCGGGCTTCGAGCATGTTGAAGGCGTGGGAACACTTGAGGCAGTAGTCATAGGCCGGCCAGGGCAGACCCAGTTCGCACAGCCGCTTGCACTCCTTCTCGCAGGCATTGAAGTGCGCCAGGAGCATGGCGGCGTCGGATTCCTCGAAATTGTAGCGCGAATGCTCGTACTCGCCGCGCTGGTGCACCTGGCCGTAGGTGACCCGGTCGTTCCAGTCCAGGTCGTAGACCGAGTCCTTTTGCTGCAGGTACATGCTGATGCGCTCAAGGCCGTAGGTGATCTCCACCGAGACCGGCGACAGGTCGATGCCGCCCACCTGCTGGAAGTAGGTGAACTGGGTGGCTTCCATACCGTCGAGCCAGACTTCCCAGCCCAGGCCCCAGGCCCCAAGGGTGGGGGACTCCCAGTCGTCCTCGACGAAGCGCACGTCGTGGTCCGAGGCGGAAAGCCCCAGGGCGGCCAGGCTTTGCAGGTAGAGGTCCTGGATGTTGTCCGGCGAGGGCTTGAGGATCACCTGGAACTGGTAATAGTGCTGCAGGCGGTTGGGATTTTCGCCGTAGCGGCCGTCGGTGGGGCGGCGCGAGGGCTGCACGTAGGCGACGTTCCAGGGCTCGGGACCGATGACCCGGAAAAACGTATGCGGATTGAAGGTGCCGGCCCCGACCTCGCTGTCGTAGGGCTGGACCACCAGGCAACCGGCCTTGGCCCAGAAGTTTTGCAGCGTCAAAATGACATCCTGAAAGTACATGCTCGCTCCGATTTCAAGGTTTCGCCGCCGGCCGGGCAGCGGCGGCGACGGGGCGGGCCGGCGCACGCGCCGCGCCCCGCGAAAAGCCTCCCGGCCAAAATAAATACGTCGCGGCCATCCGGGCCGGCCCTAGAAGGACCGTGCCAAACCGGCGGTCCGGGCCGGGTCTTCGAAATACGTCGGGCGGCCCCCAACTCAGGCCCGCACGAATCCCCCCTGCTCCCAGGCCAGCCCCATGTGGTAGCGCACCAGGAGATCCACGGCCCGGCAAAACTCCCGGCCGGCGGCGGGGTGAGGCCGGCAGGCGGCCCACGCTTCCGGTCCCTGCTCCACGGCCGAAGCCAGAAGCGCCAGCGCCTCGGGGCCAAGGGGCGCGTGCACGCCGCCCGAGGCGGCGGCGCGGCAGTCAGGGCAGGCCACCCGCCCCTCCTCCACATGGCACACGGCCCCAGCCTGGCCCAAGGGCTGGCCGCAGACGGCGCACTGGCCGCAGGCCGGCAACATGCCGTGCAAAAACGTCATCCGCGCCCGAAAAAGGAGCGGAAACAGCGGCGACGGCTCCTCGGCCGCGTCCAGGGTCGCCAGCATGGCGCGCATCAGGCCGTAGGCTTCGGCGAAGCCTCCCGGAGCGACCGGCGCGGCCTCAAAAAATTTCAAGCAGTTGACGGCCATGCCCAGACGTTGGGGATGGCTGCGCAACTGCCGTGGGGCATCCAGCAGCCTGCCCTCGGCCAGACAGTGGTAGCCGCGATAACCCGAGCGGCGCACCTTGAACTGGACATGGTTGAGCGGATCAAGGCAGCCCAGGAACCGGCGGCGGCTTTTGAGGCCACCGAAGGCAAAGGCCGTATAGACCCCCCGCGTCGGCGAGAGCAGGCGTACCCAGGCGTCGATCTCCCGAAACCGCTTGACGGCCAGTATGAGGACCTGATCGCTATACTCCATGCCGTCCCGGTCCGACCGTCGCGGCGCGGGCAAGGCGCTGCAAACGCCGGCCAGCGTCCACAGCGCCTTGCCCTGCGCCCGTCAGCCTGTGTTCTCGGACGAACCCAAGCCGCTTTCTGCCCGCCGCCAAGGTCAGGCGCTCGTGACCATACGCTCCCCTACTGCGGAAAACGGATGGTCTTGACAGCGCCCTTCTCGGTGGTCACCGGCGTTTCCTGGCCGTTGTAACGAAACACCACGCTGCTCGGATTGCCGAGCTTGATCTCGATCTTCTCGCCAAAGGGCACGGTGATGCGCTGGCCCTTTTTCACGTAGATTTCCTTGGACGGTCCCTTGTCCGGGCTGACGATGACCCAGCTGCCGTCCTGGCCGTAGATTTCCACTTCCTTGGCGCCGGCGGCGTTTTCGGCGGCCGGTCCGGGCGTGGGGGCGACGGCCGGAGGCGCGACGGGCAGGGACGTTGCCGGCTGAGCAGACGGCTGGGCGGCTGCCGGCGCGGCCGGCTGAGGCACGGCGGCCGGCTGGCCCTGGCCACTTTCCGGGGTCGCCTGGTCGGTCTTCTTGGCCACGAATTTGAGGGTCTTGACCGATCCCTTGCCGGCCTGGAGCGGGTAGAGCTTGTTGTCGAAGCGGATTTCCACCGCACCGGCATTACCCAGGCGCACGAGGAGGTAGTCGGCGAAACGGCCGGTGAAGGCGTCGCCCTTTTCCAGCATGGTTTCGTGCATGGCCCCGCCGTCGGCCCCGGCCTGGAGCCAGCAGCGGTCGTTGGCCACGATGGAGACGACATGGGGGCCTGTCTCGCCCACGGTGAAGGCCTTGCCGGGCTGGGCGCTCGGCGCGGCTGCGGCTTCGGGCGCGGGCGGGATGGTCGGCGGCGCGGCAGGCGTGGCCGGGCCGCTGGTGGCGATGTCCTGGGTCGTCTGGTCGTCCGGGCTCAACGCGGCCGGAGATGTCGGCCGCGCTTCGGCGGCCGGCCTGGTTTCGGTAACAGCCGGGAGCTGGCGCTCCTGAAGCGCCGGCGCCTGTGCGACAGGGGCGGCAGGCGCAGCGGGTGCGCTCGGGACGGCAGGAGCTGTCTCCACCGGCTTTTGCGGCGGCACGACGGGCACGGGCCGCACGGGCGCTTCGGGCTCGCTTTTCGCGGGCGGAGCGGGTTCGGTCACGGCCGGAGGCGCAGCTTTTTCCGCCACGTCGCCGGAGCGGGACAAGACGTGGGTCCACAGGTACCAGACCAGGCCGATGACGACGAGGACCACGACCAGACAAACCAGGGCGGGCACAAGGGGGATCTTCGGGGCGGGCCGGCCATGGCGGGGCGTCGGCGCGCAACCGCGATCGTCGTCCGGGATGTCCTTGACCAGGCGGACATCCTGCACCGGGTTTTCCTCGAGCCGGTAGACCTCGGCCAGGCGTTTGGAGAAATCCTCCTGGTCCACGCCGAGGAGCTTGGCGTAATTCTTGATGAAGCCTTTGGCGTACACCGGATGGGGCAACACGCTTTCGTTGCCGTCTTCGATGGCGGCCAGACAGCTGCGCGTGATCTTGATCCTGTCCGAAACGTCCTCGATGGACAGGCCCTGCCGCTCCCGTTCCTCGCGCAGCATGGTCCCTAATTCACGCAAATCCATAAACGAAATTCCTCCGTGACCGCGTCGCCGTGGGCGGGAGCCCCCCGGCGGCGGGCGGGACAAGCTACAGCTTGACCTCGACGACCGCCTTGGACCGCAGGTTGTCGATGTACTCCTGGAAGAGCTTATCGAATTTCTGTTTGTAGAGGGTTTCCTGAATCTGTTCCTTGGCGCTCTCGTACGAGGGGCCGGCAGGGTCGGCCGGGGCGGCCTTGGGCGCGGGAGCTTGGCCGGAAGGCGTGCGCAGGGTCAGCAGCACGGCCTTGCCGTCGAGCATGACCGGGGCGCTCACCTTGCCGGCCGGCACGGCCTGCAGGGCCGAACGCAGCGGCGCGGCCAGATCCTTGGCCTGCACGTCGCCGAGGTCGCCGCCCTGGTCCTTGCCGGGGCCGATGGAATACTTTTTCGCCGCATCGGCAAAGGTGATGGAGCCGGAATCGATCTTTGCGCGGACTTCTTCCGCCTGCTTGACGTTCGACACCATGATGAAGCCGATGTTGCCCGAAACCTTGGGCCCGAGAATGGACTTCGTGGACGAAAGGTTGCTCTTGTTCTTTTCGTAATAGTCGCGGATCTCGTCGTCCGTGACCAGCACCTTGCGGTGCACCATGTAGCCAAGCAGCCGTTTCTTCATGTTGTCCTGGCGCATGCGCTTGCGGAAATCGGCAAGCGTCATGCCTTCCTTGGCCAGTTCCGCAACGAACTGCTGCTGGTTCATGTTGTTCTTTTTTCTGAGTTCCTCGAGCTGATTATCCAGTTCCGTTTCCGAAACATTGATCTTCAGGCGCGCGGCTTCCGACTCGATGAGCATGTCGGTGATCATGCTGTCGAGCACCTGTTTGCGCAGGTCGGCGTACATGGGATCGTCGGGCTTGATCGCCACGCCCTGGGTGCGTTGCACCAGTTCGGCCACGCGGGTGTCGAGGTCGAACAAGGTGATGAGCTTGCCGTTGACCACGGCCACCACCCTGTCGACGAGTTCGGCCGCGTGGGCGGTTGCGGCCAGGGCCAACAGCAGGACGAGCATGACGCTGAGTTTGGAAAGACGAGGCAAGGCATCCTCCGTGAGGGCGTTGGGCAAGACAAAAGTCCGGCCCGGCCGTGCAACCGACGGCATTCGGGACGTTGCGCCGCGGCGTCGCCCTCACTCCCAGGCCGACCCGCAGCGTATCCGGGGCCTATAAACGTTTTTGCCAGCCCAGGCAATCGCGTCCCGGGCCACCCGCCCTCTTCCCTTACGGGAACTCCAGGACGCGGCTTTCCTTTTTTGCGACGACCACCGTGGTTTCCCGGTCGCCCTGGCGGTAGGAGACTTCGCTCGGGGAGCCCGGGCGCACGACGAGTTTTTTCGCGTAGTCCAGGCGCAACGGCTTGCCGGGCTTCAAATAAATACGCTGTTCCTCGCCGCCGTCCACGGCATAAAGGATCCAGCTGGCCTTGATGGCGGTGAAAACGACCACGCCGCCGGGATGCTCCGTGTCTCCGACGGTCGGCGTTTGCGCCGTTGCGGCAGAGGGTTGCGCGGATATGGCAGGCGCGGCGGCAAAAGGTTCGCCCGGCGCTGCGGCGGAGGGCGGAGAAACCTCCGCGACCGGCGCGGCTTCGGGTGT
>DLGG01000024.1 GCA_002482565.1 Solidesulfovibrio magneticus | reverse complement strand
ACGAGCCGCTCCATGGCCGCCCTGGCCCCGGCCAGGGCTTCGGAATCGGCCGGAACCGGCCCTTCCCCTTGCGCCCGGACAGCCACGGCGAAACAGTTCTTGGCGGCCAGCGGCAAGGCCACGCCGCCCGGCCCCACAGGATGCAGGCCGTCGGCCCACAGCCCGGCCAGGGGCGAACCGGCCAGCGCGGCCGGACCGGCGACCAGCGCGCCGTCATGGGCCGGCAAGGCGGCCAGGGCCGTCACCGTCCCCTGCCCCGCCGCCGGGCCAAGGGGGAGCAAGCGCGCCCCGTCGGCGTCCAAAAACAAGGCCGTGGGCACGGCCGCCCGGCCAACCACGACCACGGCGGCGAGGTGCAGCCGGGCCAGGGCACGGCCAAGACAGCCGGGCACGGCGACGGACAGGATGCCGCCGGTGTGCGGATTGGTTCCGGTCAGGGCGGCAAAGGAGACCCCGGGAAGATCGAACCCGGCCAGGGCTCCCGGAGCCAGGACCACGGCCGCTTCCGGCGCGTCCCAGGCGGCCCGGGGCCGGGCGGCCAAAAGGGCTGCGGCCAAGGCCCGGCCGCCCGGCGCTTGCCGGGCCAGCCCCGGGTCCAGCGGCTCGCGGCGACAGACCCCGGCGGACAGGTCGCAAAAAAGGATATGGGACGGGCGGTGGTTCATGGGCGTCATGGTAAAGCGTTCCGTCCGGGAGGTAGCAGCCGGGCCGGTTCGAGGCAATGGGCAATGCGCCCTAAAGCCTTGGCGGAAAGGGCCGATAAGCTTCGTGCAAGCACACGTCAGCGAGGTCGGCCATGCAGATCGCCTTCAACACCAGCGGCATTTCCACCAGCCTGTCCCCCATGGACGGGTCGGCTGCGCCCAAGTCCGGCCAAGCCGTCTCGGGCCATCTTTCGCTGACCTTCGGCTCCGCAGACAAGGCCCAGGAAACGACGCAGACCAAGGCCCCGTCCTCCACCTCCGACGTGTTCGCCGCCGAAATCATGCGCCGCATCAACCAGGCCGAGGGCGCGACGGTGGCCAGCAACGCCGCCATCGCCAGCAACGCGGCCCTGGGCAGCAACGCCGGAGCCGGGGTCAACGCCGCCGCCTCGGCGGATTTGCAGGCCGCCCTGGCCAATGCCGTGGAATACGTGCGCAAACAGCACGGCGACGCGGCCGCCACCGCCGTCATGGGCATCATGTTCAAGGAAGTGGGCGACGGCTCGGGCGGCGAGGACCGCCTCGGCGACGCCCTGGTCTCGGCGCTCAAATTCATCGACGGCAATTTCGGCATCGCCGCCGGCGACGCGGCCATGGCCAAGTTCAACGGCGCGCTCAATGAAGCCGTCAACGACTACTACCAAAACGGCCACCTGGAAGAATTCTACGCCGCCAACGGCACAACCGGAACCGTCAAGCAGGCCCAAGGCGTCGTCGCCTCCACCCTGGCCCACGTGGCCAAGGAATTCGGCACGGCCGCGGCCAAGACCGTGGCCGACATCCTGGCCACCAACTTCACCGACCAAGGCTCCACCCGCCAGGGCCTGAGCCAAGCCATCGTGGCCGCCAACGACTACCTCTCCGCCAACTACGGCGCGGCCGACCTCGGCAGCCTGCCCCTTGGCCAGACCAACCAGCCCAAGGGCTCCGTGCTCAATATCACGGCCTAGCGAAAGAAAAGAGAAGAAAAGACGGGAAGATGCCTCCGGCGGCCGGGGGCCTGAGGCCCCCGGACCCCCCGATTGAAAAAAGGGGTTAAGGGGGCTTTGGACGTGGGTTGGCGATGTGGTTGGTCGCAGGCGGGAGAATCGTCGTTGCCCGGCGGTTGGTGGAAAAATTCGGAAGCGGCAAAAAGGCCGCTTGGCCGTTCAGGCCAAAAGCACGGCCGCGTTACAAGGCCGGGCAGACCATCACCGGCGCGCCGGCCGGCGTCTCCCCCACCTCCGTCAGATTGCCGCGCGGCAGGGTCAGGGTCACCACCGTGCAGTCCGCCTCGTCGCTCGTCTCCATGCGCGCGCTGCCGCCATGGGTCTCGGCGATGAGCCGGGCCGAATAGGCCCCAAGCCCGGTGCCGCCCGACTTGCCCTCGGTGGCGTATTTCCTGAAAAAGCGTCCCCGCAAACAGGAGGGCACCACACCCCGGTTGACCACCCGCAACACCGTCGGTTCGCCGGGCACGACATCCACCGTCACCCGCCCGCCGGGCGGCGAGGCCTCCAAGGCGTTTTTCACGCAGTTGGCCAGCATGGAATAAAGCAGCAGCCGCTCGCCGCACAGATAGGCCGTGTCCTCGGGCCGAGCCGCCCGGCCGGCGACCGTCAGCAAACACGTCAGCTTGCGCGGCCCGGCCAAGCCCGCGAACTCCGCGAAAAGCCGCCGCGCCATGGCTAAAAGCTCCACCGGCTCGGGCGAAAGCCGGTAGGCCCCGCGCTCGATCTTGAACAGATCCAGCGACAGGTTGATCATGGAGAGCATCTTGTAGCCGTTTTCCTCGATCAGCCGCAAAAACATGGCCTGGGACTCGCTCAGGCCGCCCTCGTCGAGGATGATCTGGGGCAGGCCGATGATGCCGGTCAGCGGCGCCTTGAGGTCGTGGCGCATGATGCCGTCCACATCTTCCCGCAGCCGGGCCGCTTCCTTGAGGGCCGCGTTTTGCCGGGCCAGGGCCTCCCGGGCGGCGCGCAGCTCCAAATGGTTTTTTACCCGGGCCCGGACCACGGCCGGGCTGACCGGCTTGACGACATAGTCCACGGCCCCCAGCGACAGGCCATGGGCCTCGTCTTCCGGGGCCTGATTGGCGGTGACGAAAATAACGGGAATGTCGGCGGTGACCGGGTCGGCCTTGAGCCGGCGGCAGACCTCGTAACCGTCGAGGTCGGGCATGACCACGTCAAGCAGGATGATGTCGGGCCGCCCGCGCCCGGCCAGGGCCAGGGCCTCGGCCCCGCCCGTGGCCACGCGGATGGCGTAATCTTCTCGCAGGCAATCGGCCAGCAAGCGGATGTTGGCCGGCACGTCGTCGACGATGAGGACCGAAGGCTTGTTGGCAGGCGCGCGCATGGATACGGAGGGCGTGGCCTTGGGCTAGGAATCGACAAATTCCCGCTGAATTTCCTCGACCCTGTCGAAATCATGGAAAAAGACGTCCAGAATGCGCGGATCGAAGTGGCTGCCCCGGCCGGCCCGCATGATCTCCAGCGATTTCTCGTTGGAAAAGGCTTCCTTGTAGGGCCGGCGGCTGGTCAAAGCGTCGAACACGTCGGCCACGGCGCAGATGCGGCCGTAGAGCGGGATGTCCTCGCCGACAAGGCCCTTGGGATAGCCCGAGCCGTCCCACTTTTCGTGGTGGGACATGGCGATGATCTCGCCCACCCGCAACAGCTCGAAATTCGATTCGCCCAGGATGCGCGCGCCGTAGATGGTGTGGCGCTTCATGATCTCCCACTCGTCGGGGGTGAGCTTGGCGGGCTTTAAAAGGATGCTGTCCGGAATGCCGATCTTGCCGATGTCGTGCATGGGGCTGGCCTGGAGCACGAGATCGACCTCGGCGTCGGGCAGCCCGAGCCGGGCGGCCAGCAAGGCGCAGTAGCGGCTCATGCGCTGGATGTGGTCGGCCGTCTCCTCGTCCTTGAATTCCGCCGCCGAAGCCAGGCGGTGGATGGTTTCGAGGTGGGCGGCCAGGATGGTGCGCTGGGATTCCTGGACGTTGTCCAGGGCCATCTTGAGCGCCGAGGTGCGCACGGCCACCATCTCTTCCAGCTCGGCCTGGTAGCGTTTCACCTCGTCCTGGGACTCCTTCATTTTCAGCAGCGACCCCATGCGCACCCGCAGTTCGGTGAGGTCGATGGGCTTGGAAATGAAGTCGTTGGCCCCGGCTTCCACGGCCTTGAGCCGATCCTGCTTGCTGGTCAGGGCCGTGACCATGATGATGGGCACATCGGAAACCCCGGGCATCTCGCGGATGCGCCGGGCCACGGTGAACCCGTCGGTCTCGGGCATCATGACGTCGAGCAGCACCAGATCGATGCTCGAATCGAGCAGGGGCTGGGCCTCGGCAAAAGACTCGGTCAAAATCGGCTCATGGCCGAGGTTGCGCAGTAACCCCCCGATGACCCGGAGGTTGATGCGCTCGTCGTCAATGGCCAAAATACGCTTGGGCGTGTCCACGATCACCAGCCTTTCACCAATGTGCAACAACAGGATATCGGCTTGCATAGTAGGCCATGGGTTCGGCCAGGGTCAAGACGGCAATGGCGGGAATGACGGCAATGCCGACGGAGGCAGCCGCCAAGGGGGCCAGGAGGGATTGACAGGTTCCGCCCCCGTGCGCATGGTGAGCCTATGGTCACCACGACTTTCGATACCCTGGCGTTTGCCAAAAAGCTCAAAGCCGCCGGCTTCACCGAGGAGCAGGCGGAAACCTTGGCCCATGCCCAGGCCGAATTGATCGACGAGCGGCTGGCGACCAAGGCCGACCTGGAACGCCTGGAGTTGCGCCTGACCATTCGCATGGGCAGCATGATTGCCCTGGGGGTGGCCTTTTTGGCCGCCATCAAGATCTTCTCCTGAAATTCCCCTATTGCCGTCAGCCAGAAGGCCCCTGTTTTTTTGGCAGGAGCCTTCTTTTTTCTTGGATCGAAAAAGGGGCCTTGGGTGGTACTGGTCAGCGTTCAAGACAACGGTTAGGCCAGAGATAAAGGTGACAAGGCGACGGGGTCCAACGCGGTCGACAGCCGATATTTCCCGTTCCCGCCTCGGGCTTGTAGCGGACCGCAAATCCTGGCATAGAGGCACTATCGTCCCCCTTTTCGGGACAGCCCCCCCAAGGATGCACCCATGCCTGAATCCCCGCCGATCCGCTCCTGGCACGCCCTGCCGGTCAATGACGCCCTGGACGCCCTGGCGTCGAGCCATACAGGGCTGACCACCGACGAAGCCGAAAGCCGCCTGGCCCGCTACGGCAAAAACGCGCTCACCGCCAAGGGCGACATAAGCGCGTTTAAGCGCTTCGCCCTCCAATTCCACCAGCCGCTGATCTACATCCTGCTGGCCGCCGGAGCCGTCACGGCCATACTCGGCGAACCCGTGGACGCCTCGGTCATCTGCGGCGTGGTCCTGGTCAACGCCGTCATCGGCTATTTCCAGGAAGCCAAGGCCGTGGCCGCCCTGTCCGCCCTGGCCCGGTCCATGGTCACCGAAGCCGCCGTGCTTCGCGACGGCGGCTGGCAGGTCATGGCCGCCGAAAACCTCGTGCCCGGCGACGTGGTGCGCCTGCGCTCGGGCGACAAGGTGCCGGCCGACCTGCGCCTGCTCACGGTCCAAAGCCTGCGCGTCGACGAATCGGCGCTGACCGGCGAATCCGTGCCCGTGGACAAGTCCGCGGCCGTCCTGCCCGAGGACACGCTCTTGGCCGACCGGGCCAACCTGGCCTTTGCCGCCTCGGTCGTCACCTACGGCCAGGGCACGGGGGTGGTCACGGCCACCGGCGACGCCGCCGCCGTCGGCCGCATCGCGGCGCTCACCGCCGCCGCCGACGAACTGGCCACGCCGCTCACCCGCGCCATCGCCAAATTCTCCCACATCGTCCTCTACGGCATCCTGGCCCTGGCCGGCCTGACCTTTGCCGTGGGCGTGGCCCGGGGCCAAAGCCCCACCGACATGTTCATGGCTGCGGTGGCCCTGGCTGTGGGGGCCATCCCCGAGGGCCTGCCCGCCGCCGTCACCGTCATCCTGGCCATCGGCGTTTCGCGCATGGCCGCGCGCCGCGCCGTGGTGCGCCGGCTGCCGGCCGTGGAAACCCTGGGCTCCACCACGGTCATCTGCACCGACAAGACCGGCACCCTGACCCAAAACCGCATGACCGTGGTGGAAATCGTCCTGCCGGCAGGCCGCTGGACCCTTGACGGCCAGACCTTCGCCGGCCCGCCGGACGGCGGCGACGCTCTGGCGCAGGCCCTGGCCGCCGCCGCCCTGTGCAACGACGCGACCCTGGCCGAAGACGGCGAGACTTTCACCGGCGACCCCACCGAGGCCGCCCTGCTCCTGGCCGCCCGCCGGGCCGGGCTGTCCCTGGATGCCCTGGCCGTCGCCCGGCCGCGCCTTTATGATGAACCCTTCGAATCCGAGCGCATGTTCATGACCACGCTCCACCACGAGGGCGAGGGCGCGCCGCCGACACTCTATTTCAAAGGCTCGGCCGAAACCGCCCTGCCGCGTTGCCGCGACGCCGCCGGCGGCCTGCTTGACCCCGAAGCCGTGCGCCGCGACATCGAGGCCATGGGCGGGCGCGGGCTGCGGGTGTTGGCCCTGGCCCGGCGTACGTTGCCGCCCGGCACGGCCGTCATCGAACCAGGCCTCCGCGACCAGGGGCTGACCTTCCTGGGCCTTGTCGGCATGATCGATCCGCCGCGCCCCGAGGCGCAGGCCGCCGTGGCCGCCTGCCGCAAGGCCGGAGTCATGGTCAAGATGATCACCGGCGACCATGCCGCCACCGCCGCCGCCATAGGAAGCCAGCTCGGCCTGTCCGGCGACGCCCCCATCCGGGCCATGACCGGCCGCGACATCGAGGCGGCCAGCGACGCCGACCTGCCGGCCCAGGCCGAGGGGACCCACGTTTTTGCCCGGGTCTCGCCCGAACAAAAGCTGCGTCTTGTCAAGGCCTTGCAAAGCCTTGGCCATGTCTGCGCCATGACCGGCGACGGCGTCAACGACGCCCCGGCCCTCAAGCAGGCCGACATCGGCGTGGCCATGGGCCTGGGCGGCACGGAAGCGGCCAAGGAGGCCGCCGACATGGTGCTGGCCGACGACAATTTCGCCACCATCGAGGCCGCCGTGGAGGAAGGGCGCGGTGTTTTTGACAATCTCTCGAAGTTCATCGTCTGGACCCTGCCCACCAACGTGGGCGAAGGGCTGGTCATCCTGGCCGCCGTGCTTTTGGGCGTGGACCTGCCCATTTCGCCGGTCCAGATCCTGTGGATCAACATGACCACGGCCGGCAGCCTCGGCCTCATGCTGGCCTTCGAGCCCCGGGAGCCGGGCATCATGGAGCGCGCCCCGCGCGACCCGCGCCAGCCCATCCTCGACGGGCTGCTCATCCGCCGCATCCTGCTCGTGGGCGCGGCCCTGCTCGTGGCCGCCTTCGGACTCTACGAATGGGAGCTGTCCGCCGGGGCCAGCCCGGAAGCGGCCCGCACCGTGGCCGTCAACGTGTTCGTGGCCATGGAGGCGCTCTATCTCTTCAACTGCCGTTCGCTCACCCGCTCGGCCCTGTCCATGCCGCTTTCCGGCAACCGCTGGGTGCTGGTCGGCGTGGCCCTGGCCGTGGTGCTCCAGGCCTTTTTTACCTACGTGCCCTTCATGCATCGGCTTTTCGGCGCGGCCCCCATCGGCGCGGCCAGTTGGCTGCGCATCCTGGCCGCCGCCGCGGTCGGCTTTGTCCTGGTGGAGATCCAAAAACGCCTGGAAGCCGGGCGGCGGCCGGCCGCCCCGGTTGCTTGAGCCGGGGGGGCGTGTTACGGATCGAACCGTGGCAGCGACCGTGTTTTCCATGATGCGCGCGAAGCGTTTTCCGAAAGTCTTGACCGGGCTTGTGCTGCTCCTGATCCTCGTCGCCGGCCTGGCTGTCCCGGCCGGGGCGGCCACCCGCGTGGAACAGGCCAAGGTCCCGCCCGGACTGGCCTATGTCGTGCGCTACGAAGGCCAGCTCGATCCCGAACTCCTTGATCTGCTGCATCAGGTCTCCAAGGCCGAGGGCCTGCGCGACGCGCCGCCGGACTCGGCCCTGCTCCTGGAGCGCCGGGCCGAGGAGGACAAGGCCGCCTTCGCCAAGGTGTTCCAGTCGCGCGGCCGTTTTGCCGCCACCGTGACCGTCTCCCTGGACAGCGCCGCCAGTCCGGCTGTCCTCACCTACGCCATCGATCCCGGGCCGCAGTTCGACCTGCGCTCGGTTATCCTCAAAACCCCCGACGGCGGCGACGCCTCGGCCCTGCCCACGGCCGAGCGCCTGGGACTGGTCGTGCCCTCGCCCTTTACCGCCAAGGCCATCCTCGACGCCGAGGCGAAAATCACCGAACTCCTGCGCGACGAGGCCCGCCCCGACGTCAAGATCGACAACCGGCAGGTGACGGCCAACTTCGCCGACCACGCCGTGTCCGTGGTCTGGACCGTCTCCCCCGGCCCCAAGGCCGCCTTCGGTCCGACCACGTTTGCCGGCCTGACCACGGTCAAGGAAAGCTACCTGGCCGGCATGATCCCCTGGAAGCAAGGCCAGCCCTACGACGCCAAGGACGTGGAAGCCTACCGCCGTGCCCTCAACGCCACCGGGCTTTTCGCCGCCGTGCAGGTGGAAACCGGCGCGGTGGACCCGGCAACCGGCCAAGCCCCCATCAAGGCGTCGCTGACCGAACGCAAGCACCGCACCGTCAAGGGCGGCGTGGACTACAAGACCGACGAAGGCCCCGGAGCCAACATCGGCTGGGAGCACCGCAATCTTTTCGGCGGCGGCGAAAAGCTCGCCGTGGCCGGCAGCGCCTCGGGCATCGAGCAGTTCGCCGAGGCCGCCTTTGAAAAACCCGATGCGCTGACGCCCAAGGACCTGTTCAAGGCCAAGGCGCGGGTCGCCAACGAAGACAAGAAAGCCTACAAGGGCCAAAACGCCACGGCCACGGCAACGCTTCGCCGCCAGTTCACCGACTCGGTCTCCGGCGGTGCGGGCCTGGGCTATCGGGCCTCGCGCATCGAGGAAGACGAGTCCCGCCCCTGGGAGTCCGACGCCCGCTACGGCTTCGTCTTCCTGCCCGTGGAGATCGGCTACGACGGCCGCGACGACGTGCTCGACCCGCAAAAAGGGCTGCTGGCCACCGCCTCCCTGGCCCCCTACTGGGGGACCCTAAGCGGCGCGGACAACTTCCTGCGCCCGGAATTCACCCTGGCCCACTATCTCAAAATTCTCGACAAGCCCGGCCTCGTCCTGGCCACCCGGGCCGTGGGCGGGGCCAACATCGGCACGGACAGCGAAAACGTCACCCCGGACCTGCGCTGGTACGCCGGCGGCAGCGGCTCCATCCGGGGCTACTCCTACCAGAGCGTGGGGCCCATGCGCGGCAAGACGCCGGTGGGCGGCGCGTCGCTTTTCACCTTCTCGGCCGAACTGCGCTGGCGCGTCACCGAACTCGTCGGCATCGTGCCCTTCCTCGACGGCGGCACAGCTTTCGGCAAGGCCCTGCCGCCCTACGACCAACCCATCATGCTCGGCGCGGGCCTGGGACTGCGGGTCTACACCCCGGTCGGCCCCATCCGCGTGGATGTGGCCACGCCGCTGGCCCGCCGCCAGGACATCGACGACATCGCCCAGTTCTATTGCAGCATCGGGCAGTCTTTTTAGTAACGAAAAAGCAGAAGATGCCTCCGGCGGCCGGGGGCCTGAGGCCCCCGGACCCCCCAAAGGGGTGACGGGGGGAGCCAGGTTATGGGGAATGCTGTAGATCAGGATGGGGGGAAGACCCCGGCGGCGGGACGGCGTTGGCCGCGCCGGTTGAGCCTGGTTTTGGGCGGGCTGGCCGGTTTGGTTATCGTCCTGTGGCTGGCGCTGCTGACGCCCTGGGGGCTTGGCGGCGCGGCCTGGGTGGCCGAGCGCGCCATCACGGCCGGCAGCGGCTTTGCCGCCCGCATCGAAAACGTCTCGGGCACGCTGCCCTTTTCCCTCAAAGTCGGCCGCTTCGCCCTTTCCGACGCCAAGGGGCCGTGGCTCATCATCAGCGACGCCGCTTTTTCCTGGTCCCCGGCCGCCCTACTGACCGGCCGGGTGGTCATCCACGAAATCGCCGCCGACGTGGTGCGCTTGCGCCGCGCCCCGGACATCCCCGAAACCCACCGCGTCCCGGTGCAATTCGAGTGGCCGCCGCGCTTTCCCCGGCTGCCGCCCATTCTGCTGGACCGACTGGCCATAGGGCGCGTCATCCTCGACAAGGAACTGGCCGGCCAAAGCGCGGTCATCAGCCTGTCCGGCCGGCTGGCCGAGTCGGGCCAGGGCGCGGCCGCCCTGACCCTGGCCGCCAAGCGCCTGGACGGGCAAGCGCCGCTGGCGCTGTCCGTGGGCGCGGCGCTTAATTACGCCGACTGGCGACTGGCCGTGAAGGCCAGCCTCAGCGACGCGCCCGGGGGCCTTGTCGCCTCGGCCCTGGCCGGCGACGACCGCACGCCCTTTGCCCTGGAAGCCCTGGGCGACGGTCCGCTGACCGCCTGGAAAGGCCGCCTGTCCGCCCGCCTTGGCGCGGCCGACCTGCTCCTGGCCGACCTGGGGCTGGGCATCCCCCTGGCCAAAGACGCCCGGGCCGACTTTTCCCTGGACCTCGGCCTGCGGCCCCCCCCGGGCTTGCTGCCGCCTTTTTTCGACGATTTTCTTGGCCCGCGCTCCCGGCTGGTCCTGGCCGGCCGGGCCGGGCTGGCCGATTCCGCCCTGGAGCTTTCCACGCTCGAAATCTCGGGAGCCTTCGGCAGCGTTTCCCTGTCCGGGACCATGGACCCGGACGCCGACGCCCTGGCCGCACAAGGCGTCATCGACATCAGCGACGCCTCGCGCCTGGCGACTTCGGCCCTGGCCGGCCGGCTCGGCGCGAAATTTACCGTCGCCGGCCCGCTGTCCCGGCCGTCGCTTAGCGCCGACGCCACGGCCCGGGGCTTCCGGGCCGGCCCCGTGCATCTGGCCGACGGCGACATCAAGGCCTCGGCCCAGGTCGTCAGCCCGATCACGAACAGCTTCCCGGGCGCGACCCTGGCCGCCAAGGGCAAACTCGCCGGTCTGGCCGGCCCCGACGGCACGACCCTGGCCGGCCAGGACCTGGATTTCGACGCCAAAGGCCTGCTCACCGCCGACTGGATCGTGGACGTGGACCAGGCCGCCCTGACCGGCCAGGGCGGCGCCGTGACCCTGGGGCAGGTGCATATCGACGGCGGCAACGTGCGCGGCCGGCTGGCCGTTTCCCTGGCCGATCTGGCCGGCGCGGCCTCGCTTGTCGGCCTTCGCCTGACCGGCGGCGCGGCCGTGGCCGGCGACGTGACCACCGCCCCGGA
>DLGG01000076.1 GCA_002482565.1 Solidesulfovibrio magneticus | reverse complement strand
GTCGACGATCTTGCCCTTGCCCTCGTCGCCCCACTGGGCGCCGTGGATGACGATGCCGCGCCCGGAACCGGGGCCTTGCGTAGGAAATTCAGCCATTATGCTTCTCCTCCATCCTTGGGCTTGAAGGCCAGGAGTTTGCCCTGGCGCTTGGGACCGGGTTTGGCGGCGGTGGGCCCGGGCGCGGCGATGTCCGTCGCGACCGGGGCCGGGGCGGGTTCGTCCGCCTCGCCGGGTTGGCGGCCCTTGGCCCAGTGATGATTGAACAACTGGTTTTTAAAACGCATGCCCTGGATCATGGCCAGGACCAGGACGGCCTCTTCCCAGCGCTGGGTCGGCTCGAACCGTTCGACGGTTTCGGCGTATTTGTCCCAAAGCGCCATGATGGAGGCTTCGTCAAAGGCCCGAAGCTGTTTGGCCATCTTGAGCAACACCTGTTCCACGACAACTCCCTTGCCCCGAAAACCTGCGGCGTGTTGCGCCGCGGACAGGCCTTGGTAGCAGAATTGGCCGGCCCTTCCAAATGCAATTTGCCCCCCCGGGCCGGCTGTGCTAGGCAGCCTGCACACACGCCACAAGGAGCGGTCATGCCATGAGCGACCTCAAGAAAATGTACACCACCGTGGTGGAAGACCCCTTCCCGTCCGAGCTCGTCATCCGCCTGGGCGAGACCGAGCTGGTCTTTGCCAAGCGCACCTGGACCATCGACGGCGAAAAAAAGGGCCTGCGCTACGGCGAAAACCCGGATCAGCCAGCCGCGCTCTACGCTCCGGCCGCCGGCCGCCTGTCCCTGGGCGGCGTGGAATTTCGCGGCCCCGGCGACGGCCTTGTCTGCGCCGCCACCGAGGAGCATCTGCTCCAGTCCGGCAAGCATCCCGGCAAGACCAATCTCACCGACGTGGACAACGGCGTCAACATTCTCCAGTACCTGACCGCCAAGCCGGCCGCCGTCATCCTCAAGCACAACAATCCCTGCGGCGCGGCCTGGTCCGAGGCCGGGCTTTGCGCCGCCTTCGAGGCCGCCTTTGCTTCCGACCGCATCGCCGCCTTTGGCGGGGCCATCGTGGTCAACCGCACCCTGGACGTGGCCACGGCCGAAAAGATCAACGCCGTCTATTTCGAGGTGGTGGCCGCCCCGGACTACGAGCCGGCCGCCCTGGACATCCTCAAGTCCAAAAAGAATCTGCGCATCTTCAAGCTTCCGGGCCTGGCCCAGCTGGATACGCTCGTGGGCCAGCCCTACCTGGACCTCAAGTCCCTGGCCGACGGCGGCATCGTGGCCCAGTTTTCCTTCAGGAACCGCATCCTCGCGGCCGCTGATTTCCTGCCGGCCCAGGCCACGGACAAGGCCGGGACCACGGTGGTGGCCCGGACCCCGACGCCGCAGGAAGCCGAGGATCTGCTGTTTGCCTGGGCCGTGGAAGCCGGCGTCACCTCCAACTCGGTCATCTTCGTCAAAAACGGGGCCACGGTGGCCATCGGCACCGGCGAACAGGACCGGGTCGGCGTGGTCGAGCTGACCATCTTCAAGGCCAAGACGAAATACGCCGACAGCCTGGCCTTCGCCGCCCACAAGCTGTCGCTCTACGAGCTGACCCAGAAGGCCGCCGCCGATCCCGAGGCCGCCGCCAGCCTGGCCGACATCAAGGCCCGCACCGAGGCGACCATGGGCGGACTGGCCGGATCGGTGGTGGTGTCCGACGGCTTCTTCCCGTTCCGCGACGGCGTGGACCTGTGCATCGGCGCCGGGGTCACGGCCATCGCCCAGCCCGGCGGCTCCATCCGCGACACCGAAGTCATCGCCGCCTGCAACGAAGCCACGCCCCAGGTCGCCATGGTGTTCACGGGGCAGCGGTCGTTTAGACATTAAAGTAGAGAGAAGAGAAGAATGCCTCCGGCGGCCGGGAGGGGGTAACCCCCTCCCGGACCCTCCCTGAAAGGGGGTAAAGGGGTTGGCCGCCGGGTTGTAACCGGGGATGAAACCCCGATTTGTCGTAAACGGAAAAGGGCGGCCGGCGGGGCCGGACGGGGAGCCGTCCGGCCGCCGCCGGCCGCCTTGCGCGCGAAACAGAAGGATTATCGATGGCGTTGGAACGCTACGTCGGCCCGGGGTGTCTGGTGGAGTTCATGCAGGGCAACCAGGCCCAGGTGGCCTGGGTGCTGGAAGAGTCTTCGGGTCGGCTGCGGGTGTATACGCTCACGCATCGCGAGGAAAAAATGGCCATGGCCCGGGTACTGCCCTGGATGGGGCCGCGCTACGACGGGGCCCGCGACCGCAGCGCGATTTCCGAGATCCTGGCTAGCCATCAGGCCAAACGCGAGGCTGCGGCCAAGGCCATCGCCCCGCTGGAGCTGTGGGAACTGGCCCAGGGCGAGGTGCGCGAG
The DNA here is from genome assembly GCA_002482565.1 of Solidesulfovibrio magneticus. Taxonomy (GTDB): domain Bacteria; phylum Desulfobacterota; class Desulfovibrionia; order Desulfovibrionales; family Desulfovibrionaceae; genus Solidesulfovibrio; species Solidesulfovibrio magneticus_B. The sequence goes on along the minus strand of DLGG01000076.1, from coordinate 14,423 downwards.
GAATCGGCCGAGTGGTTCGCCGGCCTTGTGGGCGAAAAGCCGGACGTTGACGCCGTGGCCGGCATGGGCCGGGCGCTTCTCGGCTGCAAGACCCATTTCAAGTTCCACGCCCCCAAGTTCGAGGTCTATTCCGCCGAGACCGTGGAGCGACGCCTCACCGAAGCCGCTGCCGCCGAGGAACGCGAAAAGGTGGTCGTGGCCGGCCAGGCCTTTTTCAAGGAACTCTGGCACGGCTGGGCCACGGGCGACCGCAAGAAGGGCGCGGCCCTGGCCGCCAAGCTCGATCCCGAGGCGGCAGCCAAGCTGGCCGCCATGCTGCGCCGGCTCATGGCCGACGCCGACGACCAGGAAAGCGCCGTGCTGTGGGCCATGCTGCGCAAGGGTCTGCCCGACCATCCGCTCCAGGCCTATATCCTGGCCACCCAGTGGGGCATTGTCCCGCCGCACTACAATTACCATCTCGACCAGGCCGACTACGCCGCCGGCGACGACTGGCACGCGCCCTACGCCGCCGAGATCGAGGCCCGCCGGGCCGGGCTGGCCGCGCTTTCCCGCGAGCCCGAATCCATTCCCTTCGTCAGCATCGATTCGCCCACCACCCGGGACATCGACGACGCCTTTTTCGCCGAAACCCGCCCCGACGGCACGATCCGGCTGGTCCTGGCCCTGGCCGACCCGGCCTTGGACTGGGACTTCGGCGGCCCCCTGGACACGGCCGTGGCCCACCGGGCTTCGAGCCTGTACCTGCCCGAGGGCGTGAGCCACATGCTGCCAGAGTGCCTGGGCACCGACCTTTATAGCTTGCGCGCCGGGGAAGTGCGGCCGTCGCTCGTCATGGAGTGGGAGTTCTCCCCCGAGGGCGAGATCGTGGGCTTCGCCATGCGCAAGACCTTTGTCCGGGTGGCGGAAAACACCACCTACGCCGTGGTGGAAGCGGCCCTGGACCGGGGTGACGCCGCGCCGCATCTGGAGCTTGGCTGGCGCGTGGCCTCCTGGCTGCGGGCCAAGCGATTGGAGCGCGGGGCGGTCATCATCGAACGCCCCGAACCCGAGATCAGCCTGACCGGCTACCCCGACGACGTCAAAATCGAGATGTCGGTCTGTCCGGCCTATCCCAAGGCCCAGCTCTTGGTCAGCGAACTGATGATTCTCGGCAACGCCGCCGCCGCCGACTATGCCGTGTCCCACGGCGCGGCCATGCTCTTTCGCACCCAGGACGCCAGGCTCCCGCCCGAGGTTCGCGGCGTGCACAGCGATCCGCCGGCCATCCAGCGGGCCGTGCGCGAACTGCCCCCGACCCTGACCGAACCCGATCCCCGGCCCCACGCCACCCTGGCCGCGCCGGCCTACGCCCCGGTCACCTCGCCGCTGCGGCGCTATGCCGACCTCATCAACCTGGCCCAGCTCGAAGCCCTGCTGCGCACCGGAGCGCCGCGCTGGAGCCGGGGGGAGCTGGAAGCCCGGCTGCCGCTGTTGTCCTCGCGCATCGAGGCCGTGGGCCGGGTGCAGCGTTTCCGGCCGCGCTACTGGAAGCTCGCGTTTTTGCAGCGCCACTGCAAGGAGCGGACGTTTGAGGGCGTGGTGGTGGACGTGGCCGGCGGGTTCATCTCCCTGTCCCTGCCCGATTTCCAGATTTACGTCCGGGCCACCCGGGACACGCTTGGCGACACGATTTACACCGGCCAGCGGTATGCGCTACGCTTGGGGCGTATCGATCCGCTCACCAACGAACTGCGGGTGTTCGGCGCGGAAGAGATTCCGGCCAGCCTGCCCGACGAACAGCTTTTCGGAGAGGGCTAAATGGCGGCGACAGCATTTCTTGTCCTGACCTATCTGCTGGGGGCGTTTCCTTTCGGGCTGGTGGTGGCCCTGGTCGGGCGCGGCATCGATCCGCGATTGGCCGGCAGCCGCAACACCGGGGCCACCAACGTCTCGCGCCTGTGCGGCACGAGGCTTGGGGTGCTCACCCTGGTGCTTGATCTGGCCAAGGGCCTGGTCCCGGTGCTGTGCGCCCGGGCCATGACCGATTCGCCGGTGTTTCTGAGCATGGTGGCCGTGGCCGCCGTGGTCGGGCACATGTATTCGGTGTTTCTCTACGGCAAGGGCGGCAAGGGCGTGGCCACCACCATCGGCGTGTTTCTCGGCGCGGCCCCCGTTCCGGCGCTGTTGTCCGTGGCCGCCTGCGTGGCCGTCATCCGGGTGTCGGGCTACGTCTCGGCCGGTTCCCTGACCCTGGCCGTGGCCTTGCCGATCCTGTGCGCCTGGTTCGGACCGGTTTTCCTGGTCCCGGCGGCGGCGATCATTGGCGGGCTTGTCATCCACAAGCACCGCGACAACATCGCCCGGCTCAGAAGCGGCCAGGAGAAATCCTGGCGCAAGGACCGGGCCAAGGCCGCCTGATCCATGCTGCATCTTTTGTATGTCGTTTTGGGGCTGGTCGCCGTCAACGCGGCGGCCGGCTGGCTGCTGTCCCGGCTGCCCAAGGGGCGCGGGCGCAACGCCGGCATGGGCCTGCTCGTGGCCGTGGACGCCCTGGCCCTGGGGCTCATTGTCCTTGAGCTGTGCATGGCGCTGTTTTTTGCCCAGTCCGACGGCTTCAACCTCACCATGTCCAGCCGCAAGTGGTTCGAGCGCTACTGGCAGCCGGTCAATTCCCTGGGCTACCGCGACGTCGAGCCGGCCCCGCGCCGGGACGGCGAGAAGATCGTCATGGTCCTTGGCGACTCCTTTGCCGCCGGCCATGGCATCGACAACCCGGCCGACCGTTTCGGCGAGGTGCTCGGCCGCCGGCTGGGCCAGGGCTGGCGGGTGGTCAACGTGGCCAAGATCGGCTGGGACACGGTGGACGAGTACGAGGCCCTGGCCGCCTATCCGGTGACCCCGGACGTGGTGGTGCTGGCCTATTTTGTCAACGACATCTACCGGGCCGCCGAAAAATCGGGCCACCCCCTGACCTTTGCCGTGCGCTTTCCCCAGGGCGGGCTGACCAAATATCTGGTCGACCATTTCGCCCTGGCCAACTTCGTGTATTGGCGCTTGGCCCGCATGGGCAATCTCGACGACGCCTCGGCCGGCTTCTGGGACCGGCTGCGCGCGGCCTACGCCGACAAGACGGTGTTCGCCGCCCACGCCGCCGAGCTGGACGCCATTGTCGCCTGGTGCCGGGAGCGCCGCATCCGTCTGGTGGCCTTGCTCATCCCCAGCCTGTCCGACGTGGCCGGCAGCGCCGTCATGACCGCCCGGGCGGCAGCCTATTTCGGCGAGCGGGGCGTGGACGTTTTGGACCTCACGCCGCTTATCATCGACAAGAAACCCGGCGAACTCGTGGTCAACGGCGTGGACAGCCACGCCAATGTCGCGCTGAGCGCCGTCATGGCCGACCTGCTGTACCGTGCCCTGGCCCCGGTTCCTGTCCCGGCTCCGGGCAACTGACGCCCGATTGTCGGCCAGATGAGAAAACGCCCGGTCGCTTTGGCGACCGGGCGTTTTCTCGTGGGGGCGGCGGTCGGACGGCTCAATCGGCCGGGCGGGTTCCGGGCAGGAGATGGGCCAACGGCCGGGGGTCGGCTTCATTGATGGTCAAAAGCATCCGGCCGTCGGACAGCGGCACGCCGTCGAAATCTATCCAACGGCTGACGCCGTCGCCGCAGCGGACCGGATAGATGCGACGGCATCGCGAGCCCTGCACGGACAACCAATCCGTCATGACGTGCCGGCGCAGGCTGGGATCGGGGTAGGCTCGATCCATCCAGGCGGCGGCGGTGGGAACCTCGGCGTGGGCGTAGCCGATGAGTTCAAGGCAGCGTTTGTTCAGATAGGCGATGTCACCGTCGCTGGTGACCAGAATGGCGGCATAGGGCACGTGGTCGAGTATGGCCCCCAGGGTGTCGCGCTCGGACTGGAGGCTGCGGGCCAGCTCCACCTGCTCGGTGATGTCCAGGGACATGCCGCACAGGGCGTAGGGTTGGCCGGTTTCGTCGATAAGCGGCGTCTTGGTGGTGAGGAAGCGGCGCGTCCGGCCCCGAACCAGGACATTTTCCTCGAAGGTCTCGGCCCGGCCCGAGGTCAGGATGCGGCGGTCGTCGTCGGCGATGCGCGCCGCCGTTTCCGGCTCGTGTATGGAGCCGCCGGACAGGTTGGCCAGGGGGTCGTCGGGCAGGCCGAAGGCTTCGGACACGGCCCGGTTGACCATGATGCAGCGGCCGGCGGGATCCTTGAAATAGACGGCGCAGGGCACATGGTCGAGGATGGAGCGCAGCTGGTCCGAAGTGCGTTGCAGGCTTTCGCGCATCTTGGCCAGGGCCGTGACTTCCTCGGCATGGAGCATCACCGTGTCCGGGGCCACGAAGACGAAGGTCATGTCGAAAAGCCCCGGCTCGGTCGCGCCGGGCGGGCGCAGGGACAGGGTGCGCCGGTCGCCGCGACGGCCTTCGAAGGCGCTCCACAAGGCCAGGTAGACGTCCGGGGCGTCGGCGAAGACCGCCTCGGCCGGGCTGCCGAGCATGGCCGAGACGCGGCCGCGAAAGAGCGCCTCGGCGGCCTTGTTGGCGTCGGCCAGCACAAGGTCCCGGCCGCGCTTGGCGAAGGTGAAGCTTGGCAGGGGAAAGTTGCGCAGATGGGTCTTGAGGCGTTCCTCGCTGGCGGCCAGTTCCGCCGCGATGCGTTTGCGTTCGCTGATGTCCTCGACAAAGCCTTCGATAAGGCGTTCCCCCGCCGGGGTCGTCGTCATTCGGGCGTGGAGCGCGCCGATAAACGTCGTGCCGTCGCGGCGGCGGTAAACATTTTCGAAATCCAGCAGCCCTTCCTTGCTGGCCAGTCGTCGCACCACGTCACGCCGTTTTTCCGGCTCGGCGAAGCCGGCCGAAACGTCGTCGCCCATCTCGGCCAGCATGGCCTCGGGCGAGGCGTAGCCGAAAAGCCGGGCCAGGGCCGGATTGACGGCCAGAATGCGGCCCTCAGCCGTGGTGCGAAAGACGCCGAGCACGGCGTCGTCGAAGAAGCGCTGGTGGCGGGCCTGTGAATCGGCCAGGGCCTCGGCGGCTTGCCGCCATTGGGTGATGTCCCGGGTGATGGCGCAAAAGCCGGCCACCCGGCCGTCGGCGTCGCGCAGGGGGGCGCGGGAAATCTGGAGGGATCGGGAGGAGCCGTCGCTGACCACGAAGTCCATGGGCGGCGGCAAAAGCTGGGGTTCGCCGCTGGCCATGACGGCCAGATCGTCGCGTTCCACCATCGGGGCGGTGTTCGGGCCGAAGACGTCGGTTCGGTGCAGCCCGGACAAAGCCTCGGGGCCCCCGGATCGGCCAAGGGCCCGGGCCATGGCCGCATTGCCGCGAAGCACGTGCCCGTCGGCCCGAACCAGCACCACCCCGTCGTGGCTGGCTTCGAGCACGGCGTCGAGGCTGGCCCGGGTTTCGGCCAGCTCCCGGGACAGGGCGTGGACACGCCCGGCCAGGGCCAGCTCGGCCGTCACGTCCAGGCCGTAGCAGTTGGCATGGGACCGGGTGTTGTCGGGGACCACGGTCAGGCGCTGGATTTGCTCGCCGTCGGGCAGCTCCAGGCTGGTGCCCCGGCCGGTGTCCAGGGCTTGAGCCACGGCGTCGGCCAGCGGCGCGGGCGCGGGATCGCCCACGGCCAGGCCGGCGGTCTCCAGCAGACCGGCGCTGGCCTGGTTGGCGTAGGTCAGGCGGCCGTCGCGGGCCACGCGCAAGACGACGTTGGGATTGTCCTCGGGAAATTGGGCCACGCTACGCAGGTCGTTTAGGGCCTGGCGTTCGGTGGTGACGTCCTGAACCGTGCCGTGGATGCGCCGCGCCCGGCCGTCGGGGCCGCGTTCGCAGCGGGCCACGGCCTTGGCGTGCCGCCACAGCCCGTCGCCGCGCCGGAAGCGGTACGCGTACTGTACGGGTTTGTCGTCGGCCATGAGCCGGGCGCGCACCGCCGCCACGGCTGGCTGGTCCTCGGGATGGACCAGGGCCATGAAGCTTTCGAAGGTGGGCGTGGGGGCGTCCGGGGGCAGGCCGAAAATGCGGAAGAATTCCTCGCTCCAGGAATCCTGGCCAGTGGCCAGGTCGCGCACGAAGCTGCCCACCCGGGCCAGGTGTTGGGATTCGCGATAGGATTGCCACAGCTGCCCCGAGGAGCCGGGGGCCAGGGCGGGATTGCGCATAAGCCCCCGCACCAGGGGCAGCAGGTCGCCGGGCGCGGCCAAAAGCGCCTGGCGCACGTCGGCCGGCAGTTTGCCGGCCAGAGCCAGCAGGATGTCGGGATCGTCGCCCAGTTCCCGGGCCAGGGCCTGGAGGTGCTCCTCGGACAGGCTGGGGGCGGCCCCGCGTTCCAGGCGGCTTAAGTACGACGGCTGGATGCCCAGGCGTCCGGCCAGCCGGCGCAGGGTGAAGGCCGGGTCGGTTTCCAGCCGGGCCAGGCGGCGTTCGCGGATGCGCTGGCCGAAGGGGTGCTGCGGGGGCGTCATCTGTGCACTATAGCGTGCACGGTGCACGGCCACAAGAGTCAAAATGGCCACGACGCGCGGCCTTTAGACGCTGCCGCAGCCCGGGCGGAGCACGTCCCAGGCGGCTTTCGGGAAGCGCCGGGAACCGGCTCAGGCCTCGGGCAAAAAGCCCATGGCCCGGGCTGAGCGTTCCAGGGTGAGGAGCAACGGCGCGGGATCGCCGTTGCCGACGTCGCGCAGCTTGGCGGCGATGCGCCGGCAAAGGGCCGTCAGTTCCTCGGTCTGGGGGGCGTCAAAGGCTTCCAGATTGGCGGCCGCCTTGTCGGCCTTGCCCAGGGCCGCCAGGGTCAGGCCCAGGCACAGCCGGGCAAAGGCATCCCCGCCGTTTGTCAGGTGCAGCACATGCTCGAATTCCACCTTGGCCTGAATAAGCTGGCGGGTGGCGTAAAGGGCGTACCCAAGCCGGGCGCGCACGATGGGGTTGGACAGGTCGCCGCGCACCGAGGTCCGGTAGGCGGCGGCGGCTTCGGCATAGTCGCCGGCGGCGTAGGCCGCGTTTCCGGCGGCGTGGGGATCGGCGGCCTGGGGCGCGGCCGCGGTCCGCTCCGGCTCCGGAGCGGGGGCCGTGGCGCTGGGGATGTCGCGGCCAAGCAGGGCGCGGATCAGGTGGCGGCGGGGAATGGCGCGCGGTTTATCGGCGGTCATGGCGGTTCCTTTGGGGTGCGTGCGGCTGACCGGTCGGGCCGGAGAAAAACACGGATTCGATTTCGGCAATGGCGGCGTCGCCGTCCCGGGCCACGTCGTCCAGGACGGATTCAGGCAGCCCGAGGCTGTGCCAGGCCGGTTCGTCCAGGGCCGGCGTGGGAGGACCGGAAAAAGCCGGCCAGTCCCAGGCCTGGGCCAGGATGTCGGCCACATGAATAAGGGCCGTTTCCCGGGAACCGGGCGCGCCGTCGGGGCGGTGGTGGTCGCCGGCCATGGCGATGAGGGCTGGCGGGAAATTCCAGCCGGCAAGGAGCGTGCGGCCCACGGCGGCATGGTCGAAGCCGAGCACGGCGGTCTCGGCCTCGCTGGCCGGCAACCCCTCCACCCGCGACAGAATCAGCGCCCGCCCGGCGGCGGCCGGCAGCTTGCGCAGGATGACGAGCTGCCCCAGGTCGTGGAGCAGGCCGCCCACGAATCCCCGGTCCGGGGCCAACCCCGGCACGGAGCGGGCGAGCAGCGAAGCGTACACGCCGCAGGCGGCGGCGTGCCGCCAGAACATGCGCATGTCGCACAGTTCCGGGGCGATGTCGGAAAAAGCCGATACGGCCGCCAGCCCGGTCACCAGGGTGGACAGTTCCTTTTGGCCGACCATGGTCACGGCCCGGCTGATGGAGTCCACCGGCTCACGCAGCCCGTAGACCGGGCTGTTGACCAGGCGCAGCAGTCGGGCGGTCAGGCTCGGGTCGCGGCCGATGATGGCGGCCAGTTCGGCCGGCCCGGTCTCGTCCTTGCCCAGGGCGTTAAGGAGGCGGACGTGGACTTCGGGAAGGGTGGCCAGTTCCACCTCGCCGGAGACGAGCTCGGCCGGATCGGTGGCGCCGTCGTCGAAAAGCTGTCGTTCCGGGGCCAGGCAAGGCAAGGCCGGGGAGGCGGCGATCTCGTCCAGGTCCAGGCCCTGATCCAGGACCCGGCCGGCGGCCCGGGACACGGCCAGCTCGAAGATGGTCTTGCCCACGGCGCTTTCCCGGTCCAAGGCCAGGAAACGGCGGCGCAGCAGCTCGCGGCAACGCTGCGCCGCGGCGGTGAAGGCCTTTGCCGCATCGGCGGCCGGATCGCCGTCCTGGCCGGCGATGTCGGCGCTGCGTACGCCGTAAGCCCGCATGAGTCGCAGATGGTCCTCGGACAGGGTCGTGCCGGCGGCGGCCAGGACCCGGCCGTCCGGGGCGCAGACCGCCTGGCCCAGGGTCATGCCCGGGGTGATGTCGTCGATATTGCGTTTGCCCACTGGTGGTGCCTCCGGTGCGGTTGCGCCCGGGTTGTGGTCCCGGCGGCGCGGGAATCTCGCCCCTGCGGATTAAGATTGTAAAAAAGCTAACCGAAAAGAAAGACACAACACCGGATTTTTCAGCCCTGTGATGGAGTTTTCGGAGGGCTCGCTTGCAATATCCTGAAATAGCAAATGAAAAAAATGTCTTCAGTGTTCGTTTGTTTGGCCCGGGATTTGCTCAAGAAAAATCGAAAGCGGACGGCCTTCCCACTCCGAGCCGCTCGAATCACTGGCCGTGGCGGTCACCCCCTAGCCTCCTCCCCCAACACGCCACCACGGCCTTTTCAGGAAGCCGCTTGGGCCACTCCCTGGGCCTGGGCGGCTTCCGCTTTTTGGCGACGCCCCACCTCTCCCGCCGTTTGGGCTTGCTGGACGCCCCAATCGTGATTATAGCCCGAGGACGCCATCGTGGAAAAGGCCTTGCGGCCGCTTCTCGGCGCGGGCCTGTCCGCGCCAGCAGGCCATGGCGTGGGAGCACCTTTTGGAGAACAAGGATTCCGGCCCCCAGGCCTTTCTCGACTTCGTCAACCAACGCCTGGCCAAGCGCCAGCGCGAACTCGACGCGGCCGTCAAATTTTCCAGCCACTACGCCCAGGTGGAGTCCATCGTCATGGAACTCAAGGCCGTACGCACCAAATTCCTGACCCTCATGCGCCGCGAGGGCCTGCTGTGAGCCGGCTTGCCCTTCTCCTCGCGCCGGCGATGGCCGCCTTGCTGCTGGCCGCGCCCGGCCCGGTCTTGTCCCAGGTCCCGCCCAAGGCCCCGGCGGCCCCGGCGGCCCGGGCGGCGGGCGGCCACGACATCGTCGGCTCCTGGGCGGCCGAGGCCCTGGGCCAGACGGTCACGGCCAGCTTCACCCGCCAGGGCGACATGATTTACGGCGTGGTGGTCATCCCGGATCCGCTCTCCGGCGGTTCCAACACCTACCATGTGGCCGGCGTGATCCTCGGCGACGAGTTCGCCGCCCAGCACGCCAGCGGCCATTTGCTCAAGGGCACGCTTACCGGCCCGGACACGGCCGAGGCCGTCTTTGCCCCCAAGTCCGGCCCCACCCTCAAGCTGCGCCTGACCCGGCGGGCCGGTCCATAGGGGCGCATCGCTGCATAAATCCCATCGTATTTTTTAAGAAAAATCAGTCGTTTTCGTCTTTCCGCGAAACGCCATGGGCGCTTTTCGCGGATGCGGCCTTCCAGCCGGCGGCTCGAAGGGTGTCCCGTCGTTTCCGGGCAACGCCCTATCACAGCGCTTTTTCCAGGGCGCGCGCCCCTAGGCCGTCTTCCCCTGTCCCGGCGGCACCACCGGCACGGACTCGTCCTGGGCCCGCGTGGTCCAGGCCCGCTTGATCGTGGCCACGTCCTCCTTGGGCAGGGTGGCTTCGACGGCGTCGAAGATGCGGTTGCGGATGAAAACGAGATCCTGGTAGCTCGGGGCCTGCTCGATCATCTCCAGATAATACGTCAGGGTGTTGTCCTGCGCCATGACCAAACGTCTCCCATGGCGGCTGGTTGCCGTGGCAACGGGTGTAGCCGAGGCGGCCGTCCGGGGCAACGGCGTTTGTGCCCGGAAGTCCCGGCCTCATGCCGCGCCGCGCAGGCGCGCCCCTGCCGTGTTCCAGCCGACGCGCGACAACCGGCACGGTCAACGGGACGCCCGGTCAGCCCTCCGGCGTATTGAAAAAGCCGCACTTCTCGCAGACAAAACCGGCGTATTCCGGCCGGCCGTCGTCGGCCAGCCAGACTTCCACGGCGTTTCGCTCCGAGCAATTGGCGCAGTACATCAGCGCGATATGGGTTTGCGGGTCATAGTCGCATTCCACGCCGCCAAGGATGATGGTGCGTTCCTGGGCCATGGCCTTGTCCTCCTGTTTCGGCTGCTTCCTTGTAGCACGCCGGCCGGCCGGGGCAAGCCCGGGGATTGCCAGCCGGGGCCGCTCGGGCTATCCGAGGGCGGCAAAACCCGCAAGGAGTGACCATGTCCCCGCGCCCCCTCGTGCTGCATGACGCTTTTGCCTTTCCCGGCGGCGGGGAACTGGTGGCCGTGACCCTGGCCCGGGCCTTCGAGGCCGATATGCTGACGGGCCGGTTCGATCCGGCCGCCTTCCCGGACGGCTATTTCGCCGGCCGCGCCCCGGCCAATCTCGATGCCCGCGCCCGCCATTCCCTGGCCGCCAGGCTGTCCCTGACCCTGGCCATGTCCCTGGCTTTCGAGAACATGCCGCCGGTGGCCACGCCGCTCGCCCTGCACAGCGGGGCGCTGACGCTGCTCGGCCACGGCCGCATCCACGGGCCGCAGCTGCTCTATTGCCACACCCCGCCGCGCATCCTCTACGACCACCGCGATTTCTACCTCGCCCGCCAACCAGCGTTTCGCCGGCCGCTGTGGCGGCTTTTGGCCGGGCGCTACCGCCGCCGCTACGAAGCGGCCGTGCGGGCCATGGATGTCGTGGTCGCCAACTCCGAGACCGTGCGCCGGCGCATCCGCGATTTTCTGGGCCTGGACGCCGTGGTCGTCCATCCGCCCGTGGACACGGCCGCCTATCAATATATAAGGCAGGAGCCGTTCTACTTGTCCACGGCCCGGGTGGACGTGCTCAAACGGGTGGATCGCGTCGTGGCCGCCTTTGCCGCCATGCCGGACAAAAAGCTGGTGGTGGTTTCGGGCGGCTCGGAACTCGACCGGGTGCGGGCCATGGCCCGGGAATGTCCCAACATCGAGATACGCGGCTGGACCGAGGCGGCCGAGCTGCGCCGGCTCATCGGCACGGCCATAGCCACCATCTACATCCCGCGCGACGAGGATTTCGGCATCTCGCCGGTGGAGTCCATGGCCGCCGGCAAACCGGTTATCGGCGTGCGCGAGGGCGGGCTGACCGAAACCGTGGTCCACGGCGAAACCGGCGTCCTGCTGCCGCCCGATCCCACGCCCGAGGATGTGGCCCGGGCCGTGCGCGCCCTGGGACCGGCCGAGGCCCTGGCCATGCGCGAAGCCTGCCAGCGTCGGGCGGCGGCTTTCGACACGACGGTCTTCGTGGACAAGATGCGGAAGCTGGCCCGGGACGTGATGGCGGGAAAGCGGGATGCGCACCAACGGAAAAACGGATAGCATGCGCCCCATGAACGCCAACGATCAGAAACGGGAAGACGTGTCGGCTCGCCTGGAAGCCGTGGCCGTCGCCGTGGCCCAGCAGCGTCTGGAGGGCTTGACCGTGCCGCTTGAGGTGGTGGAAGCCATGAAGTCGGCCGCCCGGGGAACGATCACCGTGGACGAAGGGGTGCGGGCGGCACTGCGCCGGTTTGCCCATGACCCGCTATGACGGCCAGGACCGCTACGTTGATGCGGTGACCGGCGTCTTGCGCAATCGCCTGGGGATTCGTGATCCCGAGGATTTGCGCCAAGCCGAAGCGTCCCTGGCCGCTTGGCGGAGTTTTGAACTCGCGCTGGAGCCTTTGCCGGGAAGCCTTGACTTCGCCCATTTGCAAGCCTTGCATGCTCGACTTTTTGGCGACCTCTACGACTGGGCCGGACAGGTCCGTGATGTGGAAATCGCCAAAGGCTCGTGCCGATTCGCCGGCTGCCGGCATATCCCGGCCGCCGCCGAAGCGATTTTTGAGCAACTTGCCCGCGAAGGGCATTTGCAGGGACTCGGCGCGGAGGCCTTTGCCGCGCGGGCCGGCCATTATTTAGGGGAGATCAACGCGCTGCATCCCTTCCGGGACGGCAACGGCAGGACCCAACGAGAGTTCATCGGGATGTTGGCCCGACAAAACGGCTGGCGTATCGCCTGGGAAAAGGTGGATGCCGCAGAGATGATTGAGGCGTCGAAAGCCTCGTTGTTGCATGGGGACAACTCCGGGTTGGCCCGGATTATCCGAGATAACCTCCGTCCATTGCCCCAAGGCGCGCCGGACAGTCCAGCCTGACGACTAACCCCGGCCGGGCCGGGCGAAATCCGCCTTGTCGCCATCGAACAAATCATGAGAAAACTGCGCGTCCTCGTCAACGCCGTGCCCCTGGCCACGGTCAATACCGGCATCGGCCGCTACCTGCGCTGCCTCTACGCCGCCATCGAGCGCGACTACGGGGGCGACCTCGACATCGCCTATTTCGACGGCAAGCGCATTTCGTCCACGCCCCCGCAGCCGCCGGCCGATCTGGCCGGCCGCTCGCGCCTCACTAGCCTTCTCTGGAAGCTCCCGCCCGCCGTCGGGCTGGCCGTGCGCCTGGCCCGCCACTGGCAGCGCGAGGCCGTCTTTTACCAGGCCGCCAAGGGCTACGACCTCTACCACGAGGCTGCCTTTTTCCCCTTTCGCGTGCCGAAAAACGTGGCTACGGTCTTCACCATCCACGACCTGTCGCTCATCACGCTGCCCGAGCGCCATCCGGCCGAACGCGTGCGCTACTTCAACCGCTATTTTCACAAACGCCTGCCCGGCGTGGCCCGCTATCTGGCCGTCTCCAACTACACCAAGGCCGAGATGGTCCGGTTGCTGCGCCTGGACCCCGAGCGTATCCGCGTCACCTGGAACGCCCACGAACCCGAAGTGTTCCGACCAGTGGACGGCCCCTTGCCGGCCGGCCTGCCCGAACGCTACTTTCTCTTTGTCGGCACCAACGATCCACGCAAAAATCTCCACGTCATCCCCAAGGCCCTGGCCGCCGCCGGCCTGGACGTGCCGCTCGTCACCGCCGGCTGGAGCGGCTGGTCGGCCGAACGCCTGGACGGCGCGCCGCCCGTCGAACTCGGCTACTGCGACGACGCGACCCTGGCCGCGCTCTATTCCAAGGCCCTGGCCCTGGTCTACCCGAGCATCTACGAAGGCTTCGGCCTACCCGTGCTGGAAGCCATGGCCTGCGGCTGCCCGGCCGTCACCACCCGGCTGACCAGCCTGCCCGAAGTGGCCGGGGAGGCCGGCATCTACCTCGATGATCCGTCCGACCCGGCCGCCATGGGCCAGACCCTGGCCCGGGTCGCCGCCGACGCGGCCCTACGCGCCGACGCCTCCCGCCTGGGCCTGGCCCGGGCCGGGCTGTTCTCCTGGGACGAATCGGCCCGGCGGACAGTGGAGGAGTTCGAGAAGAGCGTGCAGTAGGGGGAGGGAGAAGGGGAGATGCCTCCGGCGGCCANNCTGAGCCCCTTTGGAAACCCCGATAGGGGGTATGTAAACAGTGTTCAAACGATGGTGTTTGGAAGTTATAGAGGGAAAAAACATGAAAGACAGCCAGGGTATCTATTACTATCCCAATCCCGCCGACAAGCGGGTGCGCATGTACGTGCGCGAAAGCTTCGGCCAGGTGGAATTCCGCCTGTGGAACCGCGAACACCCCGAGATATGGGAGCGCCACGACTGGATTCCCTACGCCGACATCGAGGCGGCGGCGGCGGAATACAAAAAGCGCGGGGCCGGGGCCGACCCCCTGGTCATGTACGACGTCAACGTGGCCAAGCGCCTGCTGGCTGACGAGGGCTGATCCCATGGCCGCCGGACCGGACTATCGCGTCTACGGCGAGATAACAGGCGTCGCCCCCGGGGCCTGGGCGCGCCTGGCCGGGCAGTGTCCGCTGGACACGGCGGACTATGCCGAGGGTGTGCTGACCCTGGAGCACGAAGGCCGCTGGGCCGACGTCGAGGGCTTCCTGGAGGCCCTGGCCGAAACCTTCGGCCCCGAGGCCTCGGGCCACTGCGACGCCATCGACAACGACGCCTGGACCATCACCCGCTACGTGGTGGATAAGGGCCGGATGACGAGTCAAACCTTCGGCATCAATGACGTTCTGGAAAATACCGTCAAGGAAGGCAACCTCTAGCGGCGCGGTGGGGCGCGGAGATAAACGCCGCGCCGGCCAAAAAAACCGTTGACGCCCGCCCGTGCCCCGCGTAGACAGCCTCTCCCGCTGCGGGAAACCGCGCGGGCCCGACCGGGGGTCGCAAGAAACCTGGGCGG
>DLGG01000074.1:9442-30672 GCA_002482565.1 Solidesulfovibrio magneticus | reverse complement strand
AAGGCGGCCAGGGCGGGTCGGGACGCGGCCGTGGCCTGGGGCAAGGGCAGGGGCGTGGAACCGGACGCGGACAGGCGGCGGCCTTTGCCTCGACGACCGAAGCGGCGGCCGGCGGGGAGCCGATTGGGCAGAAGTCCCTGGAGCGGCTTTGCCCGGCCTGCGGCGCGGCTTCCACCGGCGCGTTCTGCCCGGGCTGCGGCGCGGCCATGGGCGCGTAACAGCAACATCAAAACACGACAAGGAGCAAACATATGGCAGGTCATGACGGTACGGGGCCTTTGGGCCAGGGAAGCCGTACAGGGCGCGGACGGGGATATTGCGGCGGCGGGCAGCAGGTTCAGGACCGCGCGAACCAGGGAAATGGCCGGCATGGATGCCGCGGCGGCAACGCCGGCAGGCAGGGGCAGGGACTGCGGCATAGACGCGGCCGCTGCGCTGGCGGCTTCAAGCCTTTTGGCGGCTCTGGTCGCGACGCTGCCGCCGAGTGACGTCGGGCGTCCCGAGCCTGGGCTATAAACCGGCCGTTCGGCAAATGCCGCGTGCATGTGCCGAACGGCTATATTTTTCCTGTTGGGCTGGCCGCCCGCAGTTGCGCCCGGCATGGAACCAAACCTGACTGGCGCTCATGGGAAAAGTCTGCTATACAAGTAAATTGTTGTTGAAAAATCACTCAGTAGCTCTCTATTCCCAGCGTGGCTCTTGAAGAACGACGGATCGAGGAAGGAAGTTCAGCCGTTTTTTTCCTGTGGAGTCGTTGTGAAGTATTGCAAAAGATTGGCTTTGGTGGCCAATATCGGCGTGGCGGCCGCCATACATGGCTATACTGTCTACTATATCTATGAGCACCAAGGGCAAGCCTGGGCTATCGCCGGCCTGGCCCTGCCCGTTATTGCCGAATTGGCCATGTGCTTCGTCTCCGTCTACGATTATGATGCGGTATTCAATCAGTATACCATCGTCTTTTTTTTCTACCTTATTGTTGGCTTTGCCGTACGTTATGCTTTGGATGACTTATGCCTCGCTCTCGCCAACCGTAAAGCCCGGGATGACACGGCGGACGCGGAAAATTCGCTGATTCTTGAAGCGGTCCAAGCGGCTGAGAACGGCAACTACAAGCTGTCCTGCCGGAAATTCCTGGCGGTTTTGCGGCATAATCACACGAACGGCACGGCTTGTTTCGGTGTGGGAACGAGCCTGCTGATGCAAGGCAAGGGACAATTGGCCCTGCCCTACATCGAGAAGGCGGCCTTCCTGGGCTGCGCCGAGGCCAGGAGCTATCTGACCGGCCGGGGCATGAACCGGCCCAAGGCCGTTTAGCCAGCTCCGACCGGCGCCATTGCCGGGCGCGTACTCTCTAACGGAGAGGTGTCAGGCAGCGAGCGCCGTCTTCTTCGCCGGAAGGTGACCGGCTACCAGAATCATCAAGCAAAACGGCCCGAGAGTGACGCTCCCGGGCCTTTTTTTGTGCGTGGGTTTCGACCTTGGGGTTCCCCTCGCTGCCGCGCCGCGCCTCCAGCAAAGGTTCAGGCGGCTCGCCAGCCGAGGAAAAGCTAGCCCAGGCTGCCGCCATCGACCACGGCGGCGCTCAGTTCGGCTTCGGCCACCACGACGCCGGCCACCGAAGCTTCCGCCCGCATCTTGCACAAGGTCATGCGGCGCTTGAGGTCAAAACAGCGCAAGACCAGTTGATCGCCCGGCACGACCGGCTTGCGGAACTTGGCTTTTTCCACGCCCGTGAACATGAAGATGCGCTCCCCCAAGGGGCCTTCCAGGGATTTGGACACCAACACCCCGCCGGCCTGGGCCAGGGCTTCCAGGATGAGCATCCCGGGCATGACCGGCAGCCCCGGGAAATGGCCCTGAAAAAACGGTTCGTTGATGGTGACGTTTTTGATCGCTGTGATGGACTGTCCCGGGACATGCTCCATCACCCGATCCACCAGCAGGAAGGGGTAGCGGTGGGGCAGCAGCTTCTGGATTTCGGTGATGCCGATCACCGCATCGTTCGTCTCGGCCATGGCGGTCTCCTCATGAGAAAAGGGCCGGGACGCGGCAGCGTCCCGGCCCTGGATTGGCTGGATGGGGTCCCTTATTTGCTCTTGTCGAATTCAGCCTGGATGGCGGCGGTGACGTCGAGCTTGGGATCGAAGTAGGGCACGGAACGGGACTCCAGGATGACGGAAAAGCCGTTTTTGGCGGCGTAATCGCTGACGACCTTCTGCAGGCGGGTCAGCAGGGGCTGCAGCACGGTCTGCTGGGACTGCTGTTCTTCCTGCTGCAGCTTGTTGCGGTCTTCCATGTACTTGCGGGCTTTGGCTTCAAAGTCGGCGGCCTTGGCCTTCATGGCGTCCTGGGACAGGGCCACGCTTTTCTTCTGGAGCTCGTCCTGCATTTTCTTGAGCTCGTCGCCCTGGGCGGCCAAAGACTTTTCCCGGGCTTCGAACTTCGATTTGAGGCTGCCAAGGGCAGACTTGCCGGCGCTGGAGTTGGACAGGGCGTCATCGAGGTTGATGATGCCGATCTTTCCCTGGGCAAACGCCGCAACCGGCATCGCCAACACGGCCATGATAAAGAAAACCCGAACCATAACGCCCATTATTTCGCTCCTTGATCCATTCACGTTTGCGGGGGGCGTTGGCCCCCCGTTGGTCTGTATTCCGAAAGGGCCGGAAGCGTGTTCCGGCCTTCGCCCACGTCGCGGACTGCCTAGAAGGTCTGTCCCATGGAGAAGCCGATCTGGGACGGCTGCAGGTTGTGTTTGTCGGCGTCGAGACCGTAGCCGTATTCCACCCGGATCAGGCCCAGGGGCGAGTACCAACGCACGCCGGCGCCCACGGCCCGGTAGAAGTCCCAGCAGACCTGGTCGTATTCGCGCCAGGAGTTGCCGGCGTCGAAGAAGGCCACGCCGAACAGGCCGTTGGACTTGCTGATGGGGAAGATGGTTTCGAAGTTGGTGAAAAACTCCGCCTTGCCGCCGATGCGCTCACCGGTCCAGGGGTCCTTGGGCGAGATCTTGTCCAGCTCGTAGCCGCGGACGTTGTTGATGCCGCCGAGGTAGAAGCGTTCGTAGACCGGGATGTCGCCGCCGGAGTTGGGCAGCAGCACGCCGGCCTGGCCGCGCCAGTGGAAGACGAGATCCATGGGCAGCGGGTAGAAGAAGTTGGAGGTGAACATGGGCTTGACGAAGGCGTCGTCGCCGCCCACCGCGCCGCCGGCGTATTCCAGCGACAGGGTGTTCTTGGTGCCCTTGGTGGGCTTGGTGGCGCTGTCCACGGTGTCGCGGTCGATGGAGGCGAAGACCGAACTCGACCAGTGCCAGCCGGCGGACTCGGTGATGACGCTCGAAGCCCAGGGGTTGGTGTGGTAGATGTGGTAGTGGTCCAGGCGGTAGTCCCACGACAGGATCGTGTATTCGCCCAAGGGGTAGGCAAAGCGCAGCTTGGCGCCGGAAGTCGATTTCTTGAAGTCGTCGTAGGCGCGGTAGACCTGGTAGATGTCGGCGCCCACGGACAGGTTGGTGTCGTAGACGTAGGGGTTGGTGAACGACAGGATGCCGCGGCTGGACTTGCCGCTGAACATGCCCTGGAACTTGGCGTGGTAGCCCTTGCCGAAGAGGTTTTTCTCCTCCACGGAGCCGCCGAAGAACACGCTGTCGGAGGTGGAGTAGCCGGCGCCGAGGCTGATGGAGCCGGTGTTCTTGTCCTTCACCTTGACTTTGATGTCCACTTCGCCCGGGTTGTCCGTGGGCACGGTCTCGATGTCGATTTTCTCGAAGTATTCGAGCTTGTCCAGGCGCTCGTTGGAGCGGCGCAGCTTGGAGCCCGAGAACATGTCGCCGTCGGCCAGCTTGACCTCGCGGCGGATGACGTTGTCGCGGGTCTTGTCGTTGCCCTCGATGGTCACCCGGCGCACGTAGACCTTGCGGCCCTTGGCGATCATGTAGGTGATGTCGATGGTCTTGGTGTCGGCGTGCTTTTGCATGTCGACGTCGGCTTCGGCAAAGGCGTAGCCGTCGTCGGCGTAGAGTTCGGCCAGGGCGTTCAAATCGTCGCGCACCACCGACCGGTTGAAGTATTCGCCCTTGCCGGAGAGCTCGTCGAGCTTGACCCGGTCCATGAGCTTGGGCTGGTCAAACAGCAGGTCGCCGGAGAAGGCCACGGAACCGACCTTGTAGCGGTCGCCTTCCTCGACCCGGAAGATGACGGTGATGCCGTCGTCGCCGTAGATGACCTCGGGCTGGCCGACCCGGGCGTCGACGAAGCCGCGGTTGGCGTAATAGGATTCCAGGGCGGCGGCGTCGCGCTCCAGCATTTCTTCCTTGAGCACGCCCGAACCGGTCACCCAGGACCAGAAGTGGCGGGTGGACGTGGCCAGCTCGTCCTGGAGGTCGCCGGCGCTGATCTGCTTGGCCCCTTCGATCTTGACTTCCTTGATATAGAGCTTTTTGGGCTCCTTGATCACGATGTTGAGCCGGGCGATGCGGGGATCGGTCTGTTCCAGCTCGTAGGTGACTTCGGTCTTGTAGTAGCCTTTCTTGCTGTAGAGCTCGCGGATCTTGCCGAGGTCGTCGGCCAGGACCTTCAGGTTGAGCACGCCGCCGGCCTTGGTGCTCATGGCCTCCAGGATGTCGTCCTTTTTCACGTCGCCGTTGCCGGTGACGCCGATGGCCTGGATGCGCGGCTTTTCCTTGACCACAAAGGTCAGGCGCTTGCCGCCGGCCACATTGTCCAGACGCACCTGGACGTCGTCGAAATAGCCCATGTCGAAGAGCTTTTTGACGTCGTCGTTGACGGTCTTGGGATCATAGGCCTGGTTGACCTGGCTTTTGACCTTGAGGATGACCACTTCCTTGTCGAGAATGGAATTGCCTTCGACGTCCACTTCGACAATGCGGTCCGAGCCGCCGCCCGCAGCCGAGGCCACGGCCACCAGGGGCTTGATCTTGTCGGCCAGCTGCGCGGCCGCGGCGTCCAGGCCCATCACCGTCGCCGCCGAGGCGAACACGGCCTGGGGCTCCCCACCCCCGACCTTGGCCACCCGGGCGTCGAGGCTCAGTCCCTCGCCGACCTTGGAAATGCTGCCGAAAACGACGTATTCTGCCCGGGCCGCGCCGGCCAGCTTGCGGGCGGCGGCGGCGTCAGGGGCGGCCTTGCTGCCCTCGGCCTGAGCGGTGACGCCCAGGGCCTTGAGCTTTTCAGCCAGAATCGGAGGCAGGCTTCCCTGTACGGAATGCAGGGCGTCGGCAGCGTTGACCGCGAAAGGCACGACCAGCACTTTGCCGGACTGGGCCAGGGCCTGCCCCGCCGCCGCCAACAAGAGTGCGGCGAGCAAAAGCCCTTTAAGACCGATTCGTTTCATTCCGCGCATAGAGTTCTCCACCCTGCAGCTCCAGTCTCCGGCCCATGAGAGCGGCCAGGTTATGATTGTGGGTGACCACAACCAACGTCATGCCCAGATCGGCGTTGAGGCGGGCGAGCATATCGCCGACTTTGCCGCCTGTGGCTTCGTCAAGATTGCCGGTGGGTTCATCGGCCAACAGAACGGATGGCCGCAACAGGACAGCACGGGCGATAGCCGCCCTCTGCCTCTCTCCCCCGGAAAGGGTTGTTACCCTGTGTTCCACCCTTTCATCAAGTCCCACGAGCGACAAAGATGCCCTGGCCCGCGCAAAAGCTTCTTTTCTTTCCATGCCGGCAATGAGCGCCGGCATGGCCACGTTTTCCAGGGCGGTGAATTCCGGCAGCAGATGGTGGAACTGGAACACGAAACCGATGTCCCGGTTGCGCAGCGCCGCCGATTCCACCGGCCCAAGGCCGGCCAGGTCCCGGCCGTTAAACAGGATCTGCCCCGACGTCGGCCGGTCCAGGGCTCCCAGAAGGTGCAGCAAGGTGGACTTGCCCGAGCCGGAAGATCCCAGAATCGCAAGCGAATCGCCCTTGGCGATGGCGAAATCCAGGCCCGAGAGCACCGTCACTTCCTCGGCCGGCCCCTGGTAGACCTTGCGCACCTGGCGCAGTTCGTAGAGCAGCGGCTCAGTCATGGCGCAGGGCCTCCACCGGGCTCAGGCGCGCCGCCTGCCGGGCCGGATACATGGTGGCCAAAAAGCACAGGGCCAGGGCCGTGACGCCGATGATGACCATGTCGGGCCAGTCCAGGCGCACCGGCAGGTGGTCCATGGGATAGACGTCGCCGGGAATCTTGATGAATTGGTACTTTTCCAGGGCCAGGGCCACGCCCAGGCCAAGGGCATAGCCCAGGGCGGTGCCCACCACGCCGATGATCACGCCCTGGAGCATGAAGATCTTGCGGATGGCGGCCGGCGTGGCCCCCATGGACATGAGGATGGCGATGTCCCGGGTTTTTTCCATGACCAGCATGATGAGCGTGGTGATGATGGAAAAGCAGCCCACCACCACGATCATGACCAGGATCACGAACATGGCCGTTTTTTCGAGATGCAGGGCCTTGAACAGGTTGCCGTTCATGTCGATCCAGGTGCGCACGAAAAGCGGCGGCCCGCCAAGGGCCGAGCGGACCTTGGGGGCCAGCGCGTCCACGGCGTCCACGTCGGCGACCTTGAGCTCAAGGCCCGTGGCGATGTCGCGCTTGAACCCCAGCAGTTCCTGGGCGGCCGGGATGGTGACGTAGGCCAGGGTCGAGTCGTATTCGTACATGCCGGACTTGAAAAGCCCGCGCAGCACGAAGGTCTTGACCTTGGGCGAGAACCCGGCGGCGCTTTCCTTGCCGGCCGGGGACATGAGGTTGACCGTCTCGCCGACGACAAGCCCCAGCCGGTCGGCCAGTTCGCGCCCCAGCACGATGCCCGGAAACGGCCCCGGAATCTCCAGGTCGTCCAGGCTGCCGACGATCATTTCCTTGGGCAGGGCCAGCACCTTGCCGGCCGAAGCCGGGTCCACGCCGCGAAGGACCACTCCCTTGACCCCGCGCGCACTGGACAGCATGACCTCGGTATAGACAAAAGGTGTTGCGCCAAGGACCCCGGGCACGGCCTCGGCCTTGCCCATGAGCTCGCGGTAGTCGTGCATGGCCCCGCCGGCCACGGCCGCCACCATGTGGGCGTTGATGCCCAGGATCTTGTCCCGAAGCTCGGTGGAAAAGCCGTGCATCACCCCGACCACGACAATGAGCGAAGCCACGCCAAGGCCCACCCCGAGCACCGAGATAAGCGAGATGACGGAAATAAACGCCTGCTTTTGGCGGGCCGTCAGGTAGCGCCTGGCGACGAAGAGTTCGAAACTCATGACCCCGGCTGGCCCTCGGGGCGCAGCAGCGGAAAGAGAATGACCTCGCGGATGGACGCTTGATCGGTCAGCAGCATGACCAGGCGGTCGATGCCGATGCCTTCGCCGGCCGCCGGCGGCATGCCGTACTCCAGGGCCCGGACGTAGTCCTCGTCCATGCGGTGGGCCTCGTCGTCGCCGGCCTCTTTCTCGCGCACCTGATCCTCGAAGCGCTGGCGCTGGTCCACCGGATCGTTGAGTTCGGAAAAGGCGTTGGCCATTTCGCGCCCGGCGATAAAGAGCTCGAAGCGGTCGGTGATCTCCGGGTTGTCGGTGTTGCGGCGCGACAGCGGCGAGATTTCCGTGGGGTAATGGTAGATGAAGTGGGGCTGGATGAGCTTGGGCTCGACGAAGATGTCGAAGAGCTTGGCCTGGACCTTGCCGAGCTTTTCGCCCTTGAGCACCTTTTCGCCGCTTTTTTCGACCAGGGCCTTGGCCTTGTCGTAGTCGCGGATGATCTCGGGATCGATGCCGCCCACCTTTTCGATGGACTCGTGGAAGGACAGCCGCGCCCAGCCCGGGGCGAGGTTGATCTCCTGGCCCTGGTAGCTGACCGTCTCCGACCCGGTGACGGCCTTGGCCAGGCGGGCGAACAGCCGCTCGGTCAGGTCCATGAGGTCGGTGTACCGGGCGTAGGCCCAGTAGAACTCGCACATGGTGAATTCGGGATTGTGCCGGGTGGATACGCCTTCGTTGCGGAAGTTGCGCCCGACCTCGTACACCTTCTCAAAGCCGCCCACGAGCAGGCGCTTTAAGTACAGCTCCGGGGCGATGCGCATATAAAGGCCCATGTCCAGGGCGTTGTGGTGCGTCACGAAGGGCCGGGCCGTGGCGCCGCCGGGGATGGCCTGCATCATGGGCGTTTCCACTTCCATGAAGCCCGATGAGTCGAGGAAGGCGCGCAGTTCCCGGATGATGGTGGTGCGGGCCTTGAAGATCTCCACCGAGCGCGGAGTGACGATGAGGTCCACGTAGCGCTGGCGGTAGCGGGTCTCGACGTCCTTTAGGCCGTGGTACTTCTCGGGCAGGGGCCGCATGGACTTGGTGACCAGGGAGAGCGTGTCGGCGTGCAGCGTCAGTTCCCCGGTCTTGGTGCGAAACAGCCGGCCCGTGACGCCGACGATGTCGCCGATGTCGAATTTCTTAAATACCGTGTAGGCTTCCTGGCCCAGGGTCTCGCGCTCGGCAAAGACCTGGATGCGCCCCGAGGCGTCCTGGATGGTGAAAAAGGCTACCTTGCCAAAGGAGCGCAGGGACACGATGCGGCCGGCCAGGCGGAAGGTCCGGCCCAGTTCGGCCAGGGCCTCCTCGGCCAGGGGCTCGTGGGCCTCGGCCACGGGGCCGATGTCGTCGCCTTTGGCAAAGTCGTTGGGGTAGAGCGCCACGCCGTCGTCCAGGAGCTGGACGGCCTTGGCGATGCGGTTCTTGAAAACTTCGTTGAGTTCGTCGCGGGCGTCCAGGCTTTCGAGCAGGGGACGAAAATCCTCCACCCGCTTGGACTTGACCGGGAGCTTGTATTCTTTCTTACGTGGCGCGTCGCTGCCCACGGCGGTTCTCCGTTGCTGCATGTCGTTGCCCCGGCCGATACGACCGGACAAGCGCATTTGCCTACGAGAATTAGCGTGTCCCGTCAAGAATGGGCCAGCCGGCCCGTCGCGCCCAGGGTTGTTCGGCGAGGAACTTTTTTTCGCTTCAGGGAGATTTTCCCTTGACGGGTGGGAGGGTCAAGGATAAACACCTTTCTCGCCTCAACGATCCCCGGTAGCTCAATTGGCAGAGCGGGTGGCTGTTAACCACTAGGTTGGCGGTTCGAGTCCGTCCCGGGGAGCCAGCAGATTCAGGGAGTCGGTTATAAACCGGCTCCCTTTTTCTTTTGGCGGTGTTTGGGACTCCTGCTGTTTGGGCTCGTCTGGGGCCGTCCCGGCAGCTCGTCTTTCCCGCCATGCCCGCCGGTGGATGCGCTGCTGTCGGCTTTCCGGCCTTTGTCTCCACGGTCAGCAGGTCGTGTTTGTCTTCGAGGATAGGGAGCCGCCCCTTGCCGAGCAGTCCCCGTTCCGAGCAGGCGCTACGACTTGTGAAGTCTTGGTTCCCCTGGGTCTTCGTATTTGACGATTTCGCTGTCGTGTTTTGACAACACCTCCTTGAGCTGTTCCACGATAGCGCCAATGTTCGGCGAGTCGTTCTCGATGTCCAGCAGCAGAAGGTCTATGCGGCATCGGCTAAGCCTATTGCTTCTCCATTTTCTTTCAAAGCCGCCGCTGGCCGACAAGCTGGTCAAGGCTGCGGCGAGCGTGGTGAAGATGGTCGCGTAAGTATCGTTGCCAAATTTCAAGAGAATGGTGGCGGAGACGCTGCTGATAATTGAAAGATATACGGTGCCGTGGTGTGCCGCGCTCCATAGCCTTTGACCCTTATAAAAACGGAGTTGCCATTTGAGCAATTCCTGCTTGAGGGTGTCCTTGTCCATGGGGCTCTCCCGCGTTGTCCTGAAGTCCATGCCCGCGTTCTTGGTGGATTGCAGCCAATATCTCATGCCATGACATCCGGGGGCACCGAGCGCAATAGGCAATCTGGCAAAATGCCTCGGCATGACAAAACGGCCCGTCTCCGAAGAGACGGGCCGCCCGGGATGGTCTGTAATCTTATCGAGCCAAGGCTGTGGCGGCGTCACGTCGGGCAGGGCGCTAGCGCGGGGCAGGCCGCCTGGGGCAGTGCAAGCGTTTGTGGAAGAAAAGACGCAGCCCCGGGCTGTAGCCTGGGCGGCTGGGTCGGCCGCCCGAGGCGTACGGAAGGGCGCTGATTGATCACGGGGTGGCCGCCCGATGCCCAGGGCGAGCTGCACGCAGGATGGGCGTCGCGCGGCCGCCATGACGTTCCCGCACCGCCTCGGCCTGCCCGTAGCCCCGCCTTTGGGCTGTCGCCGCGCCGTCGGCCAGAACCACGCTCCGATGCGCCTCCCGACGTTCGCGTTGCCCCCATTTTTCGTCAGTCTCCCCGCAAGTCGTCGCAATCCGCCCGCCGTTTTGGAGAAATCCGCATGACGACGAGGGGCGCGTCCACGAAACGCGAAGAGGCTATTTTGTCGAGAACAAGCTCACTACGCTAATTTCCCATCAAAAATACGCGCGTATTTTTGAAGAGACGCGGCACTAGGCGTTTTTTTCCGACGCCTGGCCGCGCGCAATTTCGTTGATGGCCTCCTGCAAGGTCGAAAGCGACTCGTGCCGCAAGCCGATGACGCCTTTGCTCCCGTCCTCGCGTTCATAGCGAAGCAGGGCTTTCTGTTCCTTGTGCGAATAGATGGGTTCGTAAAAAACCGAAATAAAAGCATTCTTATCGGTGTGGCTGGCCATGGTGATTCTCCGGACGCGGTAATATCCTCTGATAAAGCGACAGATAGCCCCAAAGCGGAGCGCCGGGCTACTCTAAATAATTAGGGGGATGGTGCGTCATGTTGTATCTGGTATCCTGTATAGCAATGGTGTATTGGTTCGATGTGCGAAATTTTTCTGCAAATGCCTCGTGCTGTGAGCCGGTTGCAGCATGTGAAGGCCGCTGGCTGGAGTTTGCGGTCTGTTGAACGGTTGTGGAACTATTCAGTAACAATGCAAAAATTTTTTATTATAATAAATAAGTAAATCAATAACAACTAGCATTAATGACAGGTTATACGTTATTAAATTCTCGATATGCATGTGGGAACAAGGAGGCCACACATGCAGATCGAGTTCAATTCGCCCGAACGCCTTGACGGCAGCGCCGCGCTGGGCATGCCGTATGAAGCCGCCGAGGGCGTCACGGCCAGGGTGCTTGGGCAACAGGACATCCCGGCTGCCTACGGGTTGCGGCACAAGGTGTTTGCCCGGGAGTTGCGGTGGGTGCCGCAAAGCGACGACGGACTGGAGCATGACGTTTATGACGCCCATGCCAAGCACTTCGGCGTGTTTCGGGACCGGAAGATTCTTTCTTATCTGCGCCTGGTTTCGCCGGAACATCGGTACATGTTGGAAAAGGAATTTCGCGCCCTGGTTTCGCCGGACCACGACATCCGCAAGGCCCCGGACACGCGCGAAGTCTCCCGCTTATGCGTCAGTTTCGACGAGCGGGGCACCAAAGTGCCCACGTCCATCGGCTCTCTTGGCGTGTCCATGCTGCTCTATCGCCAGGTCTACCAATGGTGCGTCCCCAACAAGGTCCGCTACCTGTATTTGGTGGTGGAATACAAAGTCCTGCGGTTGCTCAAGATGTTCGGCTTTCCCTGCGTGCTGGTCGGCGAGCCGACGCGGATGCCCGACGGCGTGACGGCGGCGGCGGCGATCATGGACTGGCGGGAATTCGAGGCGAAAAACCTGCTCTCGCGGCCCGAATTGGTGGACTGGTTCAATCAGGATCCAGAATACCGAGGTGGGTTGCTACCGCCACCGCCTGGGGCCTATTCTGGACGTCAAGTTTCTTTATGATGTTGTAGATATGATAATTGACCGTGCATTCGCTTATCTGCAATATGTTCGAGATGTCCCAGGAGCTTTTGCCGTGCTTGAGCCAGCTGAGGACTTCCCGTTCGCGCCCGGAGAGCATCTTGCGGTTATGCTGGATCAGGCGGGCCTCGATGATCCTTGAAGAGGCCAGGTGCAGATGGGGAACGATGGTTTGTAAAATGGCGATGATGGTCGGGTCGTATTTTTTGAAATTCCCGGAAAACGAGAACAGGCTGGCCTGCTTGCAAAAACCGAAGGGTCTGGCGCCGTAGGTGTAGCCATGGACCAGATTGAAGTCCGAGGCCAGGGTGACGAACTCGCGGGCCGGCTTGTGCCGTTTATAGGTGTGGTCCCAATACTGCGGCGTAAAGGAGGTGAAATTGCACTTGACGATGACGTCAATGCCGCTGAAGTTTTTTTCCTTGTAGGTCTTAAGCCACTCGACGGGATAGTTGATGTTGGCCAGTTCGTAGGATTCTACCGCGCCGTCCTGGCTCAGCTTGGCCAGGCCCGAGGTGGATTGGTCGAACGGGAGGATGGTGTTGAGGAGATCGAATATCTGCTTGTAGTCGGCTTCCGTGCTGCACTGCAGGCACTTGACCGTGATGTCGAGCAGGGTGAGCGCGTCGAGCTTGGACAGTCGCGGCAGTTTTCGGAGGCCATCGTTTTGAGACATGGGCGGGCCGTATTGTTGATGCTTCGTAACCGGTTTGCGCCGAGACGATTGGCCTGCCGCAAGGCTGGGCGGTCGTGCGCCGTCAATGCCGCAGCGCCGTGGCGTTCGGAGGTCGGGAAGACGCAGGCGCTGCAAGGCCGTGGCCGGCCCGGCGGCCGGGCGTTGCCTGGGCAACCGGGCCGCCGGCACGCTCCGGCTTTCCTTGTGGCCTACTCGGAGCCGGGGGGTGTTGGCAAGCCTGTAGAAGGGAGTCTGTTCGGCGTACGTTTATCGCGTCGCCCTGGACCGCCGCCTCAGGAAGGGTCGGGGTACGGCGCAAGAAGCAGTTCGCCGAGGTCGAAGCCGGTCTCCAGGCGGGCGCTGTCGCGTTCCACGGCCTCGATGTTGGCCGCGAGCAAGGCCACCAGTTCGCCGTCGATGCGGCCCCGGGCGGCCTCGTCGCCAAGGATGGCCAGGGCCCGCTGCCGGGACAGGGCCGGTTTGTAGTGGCGGGCCATGGTGATGGCGTCGTAGATATCGACAATGGCGATGATGCGGCTTTGCAGCAGGATGGCCTGGCCGCGCAGGCCGTCGGGGTAGCCCGAGCCGTCCAGGCGTTCGTGGTGCTGGGAGATGATGGCCAAAAGCCGGGCCATGTTTTCGGGGAAGGGGATGTGCTGGAGGATGCGCCGGCTTTCCTCGGGATGGCGCTCGATCTCCTTGCGCTCCTCGGGAGTTAGGTTGCCCCGGGCGATGCGCAGGCAGGCGGTTTCGTCCGGTTCGAGCACGGGCAGGGAGCCGTGGGCGGTGTCCAGGCGCAGTTGGCTGATTCTGTCCAGCAGGGCGAGGTCGTCGGCGCTGACGGCGTCGGCGGCGTTGATCCGGGCGAGGTGTTCCGCCTCTGGCCCGTAATCCCGCCCCTGGAGCTGGCCGAGCAGGGCCAGACGCTGGCCGATGACGGCCATGGTCCCGGCGGACAGGCGGGTGGCCTTGGTGAGCACTTCCTCGCGGATGCCGATCTTGCCCACGTCGTGGAGCAGCCCGGCGTAGAGCAGTTCCTCAAGATCGCTTGGGGTGAAGGCCACGCCGGCAAAGGCGCCCTCGTCGCGGTGCACGGCCCGGGCCAGGGCCACGCCGAGGCGGGCCACCCTCTGGGAATGGCCCGAGGTGAAGGGGTCGCGGGCGTCGATGGCCGTGGCCAGGGCTTGCATGAGGGAGTTGATCAGGGTCTGGACGGACTTGAAGTGCAGGGCGTTGTCCAGGGCGATGCCGGCCACGGCGGCCAGGGTGCCGACGTGCTGGAGGTGGCTGGCCTCGAACAGCATGGGGGCCGGTCCGGCCAGGACCAGCATGCCCACGCACTTGCCCGAAGCCGAAAGGGGATAGACCAGCAGGGAGGCCACGTCGGCCTCGCCGGCCCAGCGTTTGTCGGCGGTCAGGTCGTTTATGATCTCGCCTTTGCGGCTGGCGATGATGGCGGCAAAAAGGGCCGAGGCGGCGATGTTGTCCAGCCGGCAGGCCATGGTCTGGCCGAAGCTCACGGCCGGCGCGAACGGCGCGTCGGCGGCTTCGCGCAAAAACACCATGCCGCAGTCGGCCGGCAGTTCGCCGCGGCGGCATTCGCCTAAAAGCGCCAAGGCGACTTCGCGAGGCCGCAGGGAGGTGTTTAAGCCGGTGGTGGCCCGGTGGAGCAGGGAGACTTCGCGGTATTTGACCAGGGTTTCGGCGGCCAGGGCCCGGCGCAGGGCCTCGCCGTCGATGATGGTTTCCAGGCAGTCGGCGGCGAACCGGGCCGTTTCGGCCAGGGCGGCCTCGCCGGCCGGGTCCGGGGGCGCGTCTCCTGGCGGCGTGCAGGCCAGATACCCCAGGATCAGGCCGTCCTGGCGCAGGGGCTCAAGCCGATGGACGTTTGCCGGGATGGGATCGGCGGCGTCGATGACCGTGGCGGCCCAACCCGGGCCCAACATGCGGCTGGCCCGTTCGAGCAGGGGGGCCAGGGCCCGTTTCTTGAGCAGTCGCCGCAACGGCACCATGTCGGCAGATTCCCCGGGCCGCTCAGGGGTCGAGTCCGAGCAGTTCCTTGGCCACCTTGAGCACTTCGTCGGGATCGAAAGGCTTGGTCATGTAGCGGCTGGCTCCGAGCTCCAGGCCTTGGCGGCGGTCGACTTCCTGGCCCTTGGCGGTCAGCAGCACGATGCCGATGCCGGTGGCTTCGGGGTCTTCCTTGACGCGTTGGCAGACCTCGTAGCCGTTGAGCTTGGGCATCATGATATCGAGGAACACGACGTCGGGCTTGCGGGACTTTATAAGCCCCAGGCCCTCCTCGCCGTTTTGGGCGGAAAGGATCTCCACGCCGTAATCCTCTTCCAGCTCTTCCAGCGTCTGCTCCAGGAGCATACGGATATGGACCTCATCATCGACGATGAGAATCGTTCCGGGCATGACCGTCTCCTTTGGGTGGCGCCAACCGACCCGAATGGTAGTCAATGCCCAAGCCGAAGGCAAGGACACACGGGCATTTGCGCGTAAAAAAGCGAAAACGGCGAACGGTTCGGGGCCAGGCGTCAGTGATGCGAGCCGCAGTCCCCGCCGCAGTTGCCGCCGGCCCCGGAAAAATCGAGGCGCGAATGGATGGCGAAACCTTGCGGGCCGCAATCCACGGTAACCGGGGCGGCCTGGTCGCACAGCAGCCGGGCCATGCACAGGGCATGCCCGGCCGCCTCCACGACGACGTCGGCGTCCGTGGCCGTGTCCGGGGCAAGATCGAGCCGGGGGCCGGAGGCGTGCATGAAAGACAAAAAGATGCGGAGTTGCGGCCGGGCCGCGCCGGGAAAAAGCCCGTCAAGAGCCTGGCGGGCGGCCTGGGTCAGGCGAATGGGAGAATCGGCGGCAGACTCCATAAGCGTGACTTACGTTTCGCGGCGACGGCTGTCAACCGGCCAGGGAAATTGAAGAAAAAAGGCCGGCTGGAGCCGGCCTGCAAACACGGTTTTTGGGGGGATAAAGCGCGACGATCAGGAGCAGGAGCCGCCGCCGCAGCCGCCGGAACCGCCGCCGCAACCCCCGGAGCCGCAGGAGCCGCCGCCAAGCTGCAGGCTTGATTTCACGGTGAATCCGTAGTCGGTCATGTCGATGTCGATGGGGCTGGCCATGGCCGCCAGTTCCTTGTCCACGACAAAGGTGTAGCCGTTTAAATCAAAGACGTCGTCGTTGTCCCGGGGTTCGTCCAGGGCCAGGGTCAGGGACGGACCGCAGCAGCCGCCCTTGTTGAGATAGACGCGAATGGGCGTTTTTTGTTTGTCGGCAAAGTAGTTGTCCAGTTCGGTCCGGGCCGAATCGCTCAAAGAAACCATGGATACCTCCAGGCGAGAGATGGTTAACGGGTAATCACGCCCCAGGGCATTGTCAAATACGCTTGCTCGATGGGTTTTTGGATGTTCGAAAGAAAAACGTGATGGCTTGGGGGCGCGCCCGCCGGCCACGGCCTTGCTCGGGGCGGCCAATCGGCCGGAACCATAAAAAAGGGCCGGCTGTCGCCAGCCGGCCCGTGAAAGCACATCAACCTCGGCGGTTAGACCGAGCAGGAACCGCCGGAACAGGACGAGCCGCAGCCGCTGCCGCCGCCCAGCTCCAGGCTGGAAGTCACCGAAAAGCCCATGTAGGTCATGTCGACCTTCAGCGGGGAAGCCTTCTCGTAAAGCTCCTTTTCGATGACAAAGGTGTATCCGGAAACGTCGAGCACCTCGTCCGCTTCGCGCGGCTCATCCAGAGCCAGCGCCAGTCTCGGACCCGCTCAGCCGCCAGACGACAGGTAAATACGGACCGGGGTCTTTTCTTTGTCGGCGAAATACCCATCCAGCTGGGTCTTTGCCGATTCCGTCAACTCAACCATGGGAACCTCCATAGGACAAGCTCGTTCAATGCAACTAAGCATGACCGATCGGAAAGTCAAATACCAGCCGCCGCCGGGCCGTCGGGCCGATTGCCAGGGTTTCCCCTTTTAGGCTAGACGGATGCAAAGCCGGACGGGAGTATTGCGTGAGCAAGCATAAAAAAATCATGACCGCCGGCGAGGTGCGCCGCACCCTGGAGCGCCTCGCTTTCGAAATCATCGAACGCCACGACCCCAGCTGCCATCTGGCCATCGTCGGCATCCAACGGCGCGGGGCCGAGCTGGCCACCCGGCTCAAAGCCCTCATCGACGCCCGGGGTAAATGCGACGTGCCGCTGGGCAAGCTCGACATCAATCTCTACCGCGACGACTGGACCACCCGCGAGGTGCAGCCCCAGGTCGGGCCGTCGGAGATCGCCTTCTCCCTGGCCGAAAAAAACGTCATCCTCGTTGACGACGTGCTGTTTTCCGGCCGCACCATCCGGGCCGCCCTGGAAGCGCTGCTCGACTACGGCCGCCCCAAACGCGTGGAACTGCTCGTGCTCATCGACCGGCGCGGCCACCGCGAACTGCCCATCCAGGCCGATTACGTGGGCAAACGCGTGCACACCGAGCCCGGCGAACGGGTGGACGTGGCCGTGGCCGAGCTCGACGGCGAGGACGGCGTGCTGCTCATGGAGTAGGGCACTTTTCGGGAACGCAGTACCCCGGCGGAGCCTCTGTACCGTTTCGGGAAGCCGTTGCCACGCTTCCGCAAAAGACGTATCCGGCGGTCATATCTTCCTGAGGAGAAAACCGCCATGACGATACTCGCCATTAACGGCAGCCCGCGCAAGAAATGGAACACCGCCCAGGTCCTGCAAAGCGTCCTTGACGGCGCATCAAAGGCCGGCGCGGAAACCAAGCTTGTTCATCTCTACGACTACGACTTCAAGGGCTGCATCAGCTGCTTTGAATGCAAGCGCATCGGCGGCAAGAACTACGGCCGCTGCGCCGTCAAGGACGGCCTGACCCCGCTTCTGGCCGAAGCCGCCGCTGCCGACGCCCTGGTCATCGGCACGCCCGTCTACTTCGGGGCCGAAACCGGTGAAACCCGCTCGTTCATCGAGCGGCTGCTGTTCCCCTACCTGACCTACACCCCGGGCTACGCCGCCATCTTCCCGCGCAAAATCCCCACGGCCATGGTCTACACCATGAACGTGCCCGAAACGGTCATGGAAGAACGCAACTACGGCCACATGACCGGCCTGGCCCAAGGATTTATGAGCCGCACCTTCGGCTCCTGCGAAGTGCTCACCGTCAACGACACCTACCAGTTCGACGACTATGCCAAATACCTCTGCACCGTCTGGGACGCCGAGGCCAAGGCCCAACGCCGCAAGGACGTGTTCCCGCAGGATCTGGCGAAAGCGTTCGCCTTGGGCGAGCGGCTGGTGGCAGGCTGCGAGGGCGAGGCTAAGAGCTAGGAAGAAAAGAGGAAGAGGCCTCCGGCGGCCGGGGGGCTCAGCCCCCCGGACCCCTGGACTGGGGGACGGTCGGCCGGGCGGAGGCTTGGTCAATGGGCGCAGGCCCGAGAGAAGATGGTGGCTGGAATTGTCGGTTTGNNCAAACCGACAATTCCAGCCACCAACTCGCCAGCGAAAGGGGCGGATTTTGGCGCGATCAAAGCCTCGCGCCAAAATCCGCCCCTTTCGCATCCAGATGGGGGGTCCGGGGGCCTCAGGCCCCCGGCCGCCGGAGGCATTCTTCGCTTTTTCTCGCCCTAGGCCTGGCACCGTTTGCACACGATTTCGGTGCCGATGCCGGAGCGGGTGAACAGCTCCAGGATGATGCAGTTCTCGACCCGGCCATCGAGGATGTGGGCTTTTTCCACGCCCGCGTCCACGGCTTCCATGCAGCAGCTGACCTTGGGGATCATGCCGCCGACCAGCACGCCGTCGGCCATGGCCTGGGAGGCTTCCTTGATGTCCAGGGACGAGATGAGCGTCTTGTCCTTGTCCAGGACGCCTGAGACGTCGGTCAAAAGCACCAGCCGTTTGGCCCCCAGGGCGGCGGCCACGGCCCCGGCCACGGTGTCGGCGTTGATGTTGTAGGTCTCGCCTTCGTCGTCCACGCCCACCGGCGCGATGACCGGGATAAAGCCCTGGGCAAGCAGGGTGGTGATGAGCTGGGTGTTGATGCCGGTCACTTCGCCGACCTTGCCGAGGTCGATGATTTCCGGCGGCGCGTCGCCGCGTTCCAGCACCATTTCGAGCTTGCGGGCGGTGATAAGCCGGCCGTCCTTGCCGGACAGGCCCACGGCCGAGCCGCCCTTGAGGTTGATCAGGTTGACGATGTTCTTGTTGACCTTGCCCACGAGCACCATCTCGACCACGTCCATGGTGGCGTCGTCGGTGACGCGAAGGCCCTGTTTGAACTGGCTTTCGATGTTGAGCAGCTTCAGCATCCGGCCGATCTGCGGGCCGCCGCCGTGGACGATGACGGGGTTGATGCCGATGTATTTGAGCAGGATGACATTGAGGGCGAAGCTTTCCTGAAGCTGTTCGTCCACCATGGCGTGGCCGCCGTATTTGATGACCACGGTCTGGCCGTAGAAATTGCGGATGTAGGGCAGGGCTTCCAGCAGCAGATGCGCCTTGGCGTGTTCGCGGTTCATTGTCGCTCCCTGGGAGATTAGAGAATGTACCGGGACAAATCCCGGTCCTCGGCCACGTCGGCGAGCTTTTCTCGTACGTAGGCCGGGTCCACGACCACGGTTTGGCCGCCCTGGTCCGAGGCGGCAAAGGACAGGTCGGAGAGAATCTTTTCCATGATGGTGTAAAGCCGCCTGGCTCCGATGTTCTCGGTGTCCGCGTTGATGCGCTGGGCGAACTGGGCCACTTCCCGCAGCGCTTCGTCGGTGAATTCCAGGGTCACGCCTTCGGTGGCGAGCAAGGCCTTGTACTGCACGGTGAGCGCGTTTTGCGGCTCGGTGAGGATGCGGTGGAAATCCTCGGCCGTCAGCGCCCGCAGCTCCACGCGCAGGGGGAAGCGGCCTTGCAGTTCCGGCACGAGATCGGAAGGCTTGGAGAAGTGGAACGCGCCGGCGGCGATGAACAGGATATGGTCGGTTTTCACCATGCCGTACTTGGTGTTGACCACGCAGCCCTCGACCACGGGGAGCAGGTCGCGCTGCACGCCCTCGCGGGACACGTCCGGTCCCTGGCCGCCGCCCTGCCGGCCGCAGATCTTGTCGATTTCATCAATAAAAATGATGCCGGTCTGCTCCACGCGCTCCTTGGCCGTCTCCGAGACCTTGTCCATGTCCACCAGCCGGTCGGATTCTTCCTGCAGGATCACGTCGTAGGCCTCGCGCACCCGCATGGTCTTGGTCTTTTTGCGCTGGGGAAAGGCCTTGGAAAAGAGATCCTTGAACTGGCTGCCCATCTCCTCCATGCCCGGCATGGACATGATCTCCACCTGGGGCGAGGGCATGGACACCTCCACGGGCACCATGCGGTCGTCGAGCTTGCCTTCGCGCCAGAGCTTGCGCAGCTTGTCGCGGGTGGTCAGGCCTTTTTCGCCTGCCGGCTCGGCCGAGGCTTCGATGGCGGCCGGCATGGGGATGGGACCATGGGCCGGACGTTGTGATTCGGGCAACAGCAGATCGAGCAAACGCTCCTCGGCGGCCTTCTCGGCCTTGACCCGCACCCGCTCCAGCTCTTCCTGGCGCACGAGGTTGACGCCGATCTCCATGAGGTCGCGCACCATGGATTCCACGTCGCGGCCGACATAGCCGACCTCGGTGAACTTGGTGGCCTCGACCTTGAAAAAGGGCGACCCGGCCAGGCGGGCCAGCCGCCGGGCGATCTCGGTCTTGCCCACGCCGGTGGGGCCGATCATGATGATGTTTTTGGGCGCGATCTCGTCGCGCAACACCGGCTCGATCTGCTGGCGACGCCAGCGGTTGCGCATGGCGATGGCCACCATGCGCTTGGCGTCGCGCTGGCCGATGATGTATTTGTCGAGTTCCGAAACGATTTCACGCGGCGTCAGGCTGGCGTGCATGGGTGCTCCTTGGTGCGGCGTCCTCGAAAGCGCCAAGGCGCTTCCGAGGGCAATCCACGAAAACCATTTTTGCTAAAAAAATACTATCGTATTTTTTTAGCTGCGCGGCATTAAACAGGCTTTTCCAGCGTCTCCACCACCAGCTGGTCGTTGGTGTAGACGCACATTTCGGCGGCGATGGCCATGGACTTTTCCACGATCTCTCGGGCCGACAGTTCGGTATTGCGCAACAGCGCCCGGGCCGCGGCCATGGCGTAGGGGCCGCCGGAACCGATGGCGGCCACGCCGTCGTCGGGTTCGATGACGTCGCCGGTGCCGGACAGTATCAGCACATTGCCGGCGTCGGCCACGATCATCATGGCCTCCAGGCGTCTTAAATACTTGTCCTTGCGCCAATCCTTGGCCAGCTCCACCGAGGCGCGCACGAGGTTGCCGCCGAATTCCTCCAGCTTGGCCTCGAAGCGCTCGAAAAGCGTGAAGGCGTCGGCCGTGGCCCCGGCAAAGCCGATGACGACCTTGTCTTTGTACATCCGGCGCACCTTGCGCGCGGTATGTTTGACGGCGATGGCCTGGCCCAGGGTCACCTGGCCGTCGCCGGCCACGGCCACGCCGGCCTCGGTCCGCACCGCCACAATCGTCGTTCCACGTAGTTGCATCGTGAGTTTGCCTCCGGCGGCTGGGGGAGGAAACCCCTTTTTGNNGAAAAAAGGGGTTTCCTCCCCCATACCCCCACCTTCCCCAAAAACTATCAATGGGGGCGTACTGTTCACCAACTATGGGTCGTATCAGCCGAAATTCTTGAATGCGGCCCCGCTTCGGGGCCGCTGGCGAGTTGGTTGTTGGAATTTCCGGGCGTC
>DLGG01000074.1:0-9429 GCA_002482565.1 Solidesulfovibrio magneticus | reverse complement strand
GACGCCCGGAAATTCCAACAACCCTATTCTCTCGGGCCAGCCGCCCGCCGACCATCCCTCCTCCCGCACGACCGTCCCCAGGTCGGGGGTCCGGGGGGCTGAGCCCCCCGGCCGCCGGAGGCATCCTACTCCTGCGTGCTCCCGCCAAATAACGCATCCGCCGCTGAACGCCAGACCCCGAAAGCTGCCGTGCCGTGCAGGTACATTCGCGCCTCCCGCAGCCTGCCGTCTCGAATCGCCTCGGCCATGACGCCCAGCGCCAGGGGCGCGGCCAGGTGGACGGGGAAGCCGTAGACGCCGGTGGACACGGCCGGGAAGGCGATGGTGGTCAGGCCGTTTTCCACGGCGCGGTTGATGGACTGGGCGTAAGCCGAGCGCAGGGCTTCGGGTTCGCCCTGGTTGCCGCCGCGCCAGATGGGGCCGACGGTGTGGATGATGTGGCGGGCAGGCAGATCGAAGCCGGGGGTGATGACCGCGCCGCCGGCCGGCAGGCTGCCGATGCGGGCGATGATGGCCTGGCAGGCGGCGGGCAGTTTCGGGCCGGCGGCGCGGTGGATGGCCCCGTCCACGCCGCCGCCGCCGGCCAGGGCGGAGTTGGCGGCGTTGACGATGGCGTCGGCGTCATCAACGGTGATGTCACCTTCGATGAGGCGAAGGCGACCTTGGCCGATGGCGTAGGCGGCGTGTCCGGGCATGGGGAGCACCTCCGAGGCGTGGTCTTGGGACGGGCGCTGTCCTGCTGCGCTCACGTTTCTTTCAAAAATACCAGAGTATTGTTGAAATGTTGCCGTCCTAGGGAAGAACGGCGGCAGGCCCCATGACGGCCAATCCGGCGCTGCCCGGCGCAAAGGCCGCCTGGGCGGTGCGGGCGATGTCGCTCGGCGTTACGGCGTCGAGGCAGGCGGCGGTTTCCTCAAGGGGAATGTGGCGGTTGAAAAGCAGGATGTTGCGGGCCAGGCGCATCATGCGGTTTTCGGTGGATTCCGCGCCGAGGTAGAGCAGGCCTTTTAAGTGTTCGCGGGTGTGGTCGAGTTCCTCGGCCGTGACCGCGCCGTCGGCCACGGCGGCCAGTTCGGCGTTGACCACCGAGAGCAGTTCGGCCGTGCGGTCCGGGTCCACGGCGGCCTGGATTTCCAGCAGCCCCACGTCGGCCAGACCGTTGACGCCGGCGTAGATGGAATAGGCCAGCCCGCGTTTTTCCCGCACTTCCTGGAACAGCCGCGAGGACATGTTGCCGCCAAGCAGCGTGGCCAAAAGGGTATGGGCGAAGCGGTCGGCGCTGACGTTGCCCACCGAGGGGTAGGACAGGATGACGTGGTTTTGTTCCCAGTCGCGCCGGGCGGCCAGGCGGGGCGGCGTGTAGGCCCCGGCGGCCGGCGCGGGCGTGGTTTGGACCTTTCGCAGCGAGCCGAAGGCGGCCTCGGCCAGCTCTGCCAGGGCGTCGTGGTCAAGGGCTCCGGCGGCGACCACGGTGATGGCTTCGGGATGATAGGCGGCGATCCGCCAGGCGGCCAGGGCCTCGGCCGTGACCGCGCCCACGGACTCGGGCGTGCCGGTGATGGGATGGGCCAGCCCCGGATCGGCCCAGGCGGCGGCCCAGAAGTCCTCGTGGATCTTTTCCTCGGGCGTCTCCTCGACCATGGAGATTTCCTGCAGGATGACGGCCTGCTCCCGGGCCAGTTCCTCGGGGTCGAGCAGCGGGCGCAAGACGATGTCGCTTAAGATGTCGAAAGCCCGGGCCAGATGGGCGTCCATGACGCGCACATGGAAACAGGTGGCCTCGCGGGAGGTGAACGCGTTGGATAGCCCGCCCAGGGTGTCGAGTTCCTTGGCGATGGTCAGGGCGTCGCGCCGGGCCGTGCCCTTAAAGGCCATGTGCTCCATCAAATGGGCCATGCCTTCCTGGCCCGGGGCCTCGTGGCGCGAACCGGCCTCGATCCAGATGCCGAGGCTGGCGGTTTTGGAAACGGGCATGTGTTCGGTGACGATACGGACGCCGTTAGGCAGCCTGTCGGCGCGGATGCGGCTGTCGGATTCGGTGATTTGGCGCATCGCCTGGGGCTACGGGGCTTTGGGCGCGGCGTCAAGAGCGCCGGCATACTTGCGATACAGCCCCCGGAACTGGTGATAGCCAAGCCCCAACAACCCGGCCGCCCGGCGCTGGTTGCCGCCCGAACGGGCCAAGGCGCGGGCCAGCAGCGCGATTTCCAGGGACGCCACGGCTTCGGTGAAGTTGGGGAGGGGGGAAGATGGGGATGCCTCCGGCGGCCAGGGCGCTGCCCTGGACCCGTCGGGGGGGATCATCCCCCCCGAACTCCCTGGATGGGGGGGGAGGGCGTGGGGAACATGGGGTGAGTGAGGGGAAGAGGAACATGCCTCCGGCGGCCAGGGGGGGGTCACCCCCTCCTGGACCTCCCGGGCGGGGGAAAGGGCGGCGAAGGGGTCGAGGGTGACCGTGTCGATAAGAGGGGTGGGGGAGGCCAGCACGGCGCGCTCGACCACGGTCTTGAGTTCGCGGATGTTGCCGGGCCAGGAGTGGGCGGCGAGCGTGGTCAGGGCGGCCTGGGAGAACGTCGGCGGCTCGGGTCGGCCGAGCTGGGCCGCGAACCGGGCGGCGAACCGCTCGGCCAGGTACGGGATATCGCCATGACGCTCGCGCAAGGGGGGCATGACCAGCACGCAAAAAGCCAGCCGGTCCAGGAGATCAGGCAAAAGTCGGCCCCGGGCCACGAGCCGGCGCGGATCGACGTTGACCGCGGCCACGATGCGCGCGTCCACGGTCACGGGCTGGCTGGAGCCGATGCGCTCGATAAGCCCGTACTCCACGGCCCGCAGCAGCTTGGCCTGGACGGCCGGCGGCGCGGCGTGCAGCTCGTCGAGAAACAGCGTCCCCCCGTCGGCCGCCTCGAAACGCCCGGCCCGACGCCGCGCCGCGCCGGTAAAAGCCCCGGCCTCGTGGCCGAACAGCTCGGATTCGATCAGCGTTCTGGGCAGGGCGGCCAGATTGACCGGCACATACGGCCGGTCCCAGCGCGGGGAATGGTAGTGGAGCCGGGCGGCGGCCAGTTCCTTGCCCGTGCCGCGCTCGCCCACGATAAGCGCCGGCCGGTCGATGGCGGCGGCCTGGGCCACGGCCTCCATGCAGGCCAGAAAGGCATCGGACTGGCCCAGCGCCTCGGCCAGCCAGGGAGCGTCGGGCGTCATGGCGATTTTCTCCAGTTTTGTGGCGAAAAATGCCTTGATATGGCGAAAATTGCAACTGTTGGATTTTGCTTTTTAGCCAATGGCCTGAAAAGGCATAGGAAAATATCTGGCACACTCCCTGCTTTATCTATCCGCAGTAAGGCGCAGCCGCGCCAGGAGGAACGCCATGGGTATTTTCAGCCGCTTCCGCGACATCATCCACTCCAACATCAACGCCATGCTCGACAAGGCCGAGGAGCCCGAAAAGCTCATCCGGCTCATGATCCAGGAGATGGAAGAAACGCTGGTGGAACTCAAGGCCGACTGCGCCCGCACCATGGCCCAGGCCGCCCGCATCGCCCGCGAACACGATATGCTGGCCGCCGCCGCCGGCCGCTGGGGCGAGAAGGCCGAACTGGCCGTGGACAAGGGACGCGAAGACATGGCCCGGGAGGCGCTGCTGGAAAAGCGCGACCTCGAAGCCCGGGCAAACGTCGTGGCCGGCGAACTGGCCGCCGTGGAAGGGCTGATCGAAGCCTGCCGAGAAGACATCGCCACCCTTGAGGAAAAGCTCGCCTCGGCCAAGGAACGCCAACGCACGCTGGTCGCCCGACATATGCGGGCCACCGGCCGCAAGCGCATGCGCGAGGACGTCTCGCGCGCCGATTCCAGCGAAGCCCTGCAACGCTTCGAAGCCTTCGAAGCCCGCATCGACCGCCTGGAAGCCGAGGCCGAACTGAGCGGCACGGCTGCCTCCCGCCGCCGCCCGGCCGAGGACCAAAGCCTCGACGCCCGCTTCGACCGCCTGGCCGCCGACGAAGACGTGGAACGCGAACTGGCCCAGATCAAATCCCGCCGCGCCCAGTAGGGCGGAGGGGGAGGCCTCCGGCGTCTGGGGGCCTGAGGCCCCCAGACCCCCCACCTAAAGAAAAGGGAAACGTCGCGGCTCCGAGACGGACACGCTGTTGCAAAAGGACAAGCAGTGCTGGAACATACAGTTTACATCGGCCACGTGCCGCTGGTGGTCAAAATCCTTCTGGTGGTCGCGGCCATCCTTGTGCTGCGCCAGTTGCGCCGCCGCGACGACCGGGTGCGCGGCCGCGACGAGGAAGCGGCCATGGCCGTGGTGGACGAGGTGCGCGCCGGATTGGCCCGCCTGGAAGAGCGCATGGACAACCTGGAAACCCTGCTGCCGGAAGCTTCCGGCAAACGAGGCGGACATGAGAAGACGTAACGACGACTTTCCCGGTCGCAGAAAGCTCTATCGCTCCCGAAACGGCCTGGCCCTGGGCGTGTGCCGGGGGCTGGCCGACTATCTCGGCCTGCCGCGCTGGGTGGTGCGGGCCTTTGTGATCGTGCTGTTCGTCTCCACCGGCTTTACGGCCGCGATTCTCTACTTCGCCGCAGCCTTCTTCGTGCCCCTGGCCCCCGAAACGGGTGCGGCCGAAGACATCGACACGGGCCGGCTCGGCCGGGCGGCGGCCGATGTGTCGCGGCGTTTTAAGGACCTGGACGCCCGGCTGTCGCGGATGGAATCCCACGTGACGTCCCGGGAATACGATTTCGACCGGCGGCTCCGACGGTCATAAGGCCCAACCCGGACCATGGGCGGCCCTTGTGTGGCGGTCGGTTCCTGGGCTAGGCTGCATCGCCCTCGGCAGGGCCGGCGACGACACCTCAGGTCGTCGTGCCCCGCTCGACTGTCCTAATCTTTGGACCGCCGGATGACGGCTCTAACGGCATGCGGGGCAAACCCCGAGACGTCGCCTGATCCGGCCCGGAGCCGCATGTATGATGGGACTGCTTTCTTCCCTGGTGGTGGCCGGGGCCACCCTGGTCGGCCTCGTGATCCTTGGCGTGGTGTTTCTCATCGGCGTGCGCCTCATGCGCCCGGCAGGCCGGGCCGCGCCGGGCGGCGACGCCGACGAGGTCCGGCTGCTCCAGGAGATCCACCGCAGCCTGGAGCGCCTGGAATCCCGGGTCGATACCCTGGAAACCGTGGTGCTGGACGCCCGAGCCAAGGGGCGCGGCTCATGCGACACCTAAGCGAACTCGACTGGCGGCGGCTTTACCGCTCGCGTACCGGGGCCGTCCTTGGCGTGTGCAAGGGGCTGGCCGCCTTTCTCGACGTGCCCGTGGCCGCCGTTCGCGCCGGCGTCGTCCTGCTGACCCTTTTCGCCGGCGTGTGGCCCGTGGTCGCCGCCTACGTCATCGCCGGTTTCTGCCTCAAGCTGGAGCCGGCCCTGCCCCCGGACTCCGAGGCCGAAAGCGACGCCTGCAACGCCTACCAGACCGACCGCAAAGCCGTCCTGGCCCGGCTGCGCGACCGGGCCGAGCGCCTGGAGCGTCGGGTGCGCCGCCTGGAAGACCACGTCACCTCCCGGGAATTCGACTTCGACCGCCGTCTGTCCCGGCCCTGACCCCGCGCCCCTGAAAAATACGACTGTATTTTCAAGGTCTCGCGCGGCGTTCGGAAGCTGCTTGCGAGGCGAAAGGCCCCTTTTCGAGGCTCGTGGCCAAGTCGAACCGCTGACGGCCAGGCCCAGATCCGCAGCGTTGGAAACCCGTAGGATGCCGCAAAAAAAGGGCGCGGGAACCCTGTTCCCGCGCCCGAAGCGTTTCCTGTCTCCCCGGGCTACCAGCGCCCGGGCATGATCGACTGCCAGGCCTCCGGAATAAGCGGCCGGAAATCCTTGCCCACCTGCCACAGCTTGGTCAGCCGCCCCTCGATGACGATGGAGCGCGGCCTGGGCCGCAGCGACCGGTAATGGCGCGGAATCTGAAAGCGATTGTTTTTTGACAGCACCACGTCCAGCTCGGCGTCCCGGTCGCGCACCACCAGCGCCTCCGGGAAAAAGACCGTGCGCTTCAGCCGCTGGGACATGGCCTCGAACAACGCGGCATGGATCTGGCTGAAAGGCTCGGCCGTATGCCGGGCCGTGGGCGCGGCCACGTTCTCGTTGGCCACGAACGCCACCGGCCCGTCCGGCAGCGCGGCGTACACGCCTGGATCGCGCGCATCGGCCGCCATCACCTGCCCCACGCCCAGGGAACGCAGCAAGGCGTCGGTGCGTTCGCTGATTTCCGAATCCAGCTCGAATCCGTACAGCCGGGTCTCCCTCACCCCGTTGCGCCTGGCCTGGAACCAGGCCGCGGCCAGCAAAATGCCGCTGCCCGTGCCGATGTCCAGGCCCAGAAACGGGTCGTGCACCATGTCCGGCGGCAACGGCCGGTTGGCGATGGAGCGGAAAATATGGGCCGTGCGCGGCAAATCCGTCAGC
Organism: Solidesulfovibrio magneticus; assembly: GCA_002482565.1. GTDB lineage: Bacteria > Desulfobacterota > Desulfovibrionia > Desulfovibrionales > Desulfovibrionaceae > Solidesulfovibrio > Solidesulfovibrio magneticus_B. The sequence continues at coordinate 2,965 of DLGG01000074.1, read as the reverse complement.
ATCCGCAGCGGATAGGCGCTGTAGTCCCCGGCCAGGGGCAACACCTTTTCCGGCGACCCCTCGGACCACAGCTCGTAAAACTGTCCCAAAAGCCCGCTGATCTCCTTAAGCCCAATGGGGTGCTCCTGGGAGCCGGGATACAGACAGGCGTGGAAATACTTGAGCAAAAGGCTCAAGATGTCGGCCTCGGCCATGGGCGTGGCCGGGCTGGCCAGCCGCTCGAAATCGTCACGCAACGGCCCGGGCCGGTATACGTCGGCTGCGATGACGGTTTCCCGACGGGGCACGGCCGGCGTCTGCCGCCGAGGTGTGGCGAAAGCGGCGTCGTTTGGTCGCATCATGAGTTCCTTCCTTGGATTAGCGGTCCAATCCGGCGGAAATAATCGCCGATTCGGCGTAACCCATGCAGAATTAATGCCGTCGCCGTTCACCCAACTGGTTGAGATCGGCCGGCAAAACAGGTACACGACCAGCCGTGCTGCAAAATACCTTCCTGCATCTGCCTGGCCTTGGGCCGTCCACCGAACGCCGCCTCTGGGCCGCCGGCATCCGAGACTGGGACACCTTTCTCGACGCCGACACCCCGCCCCTGGCCTCGGCCAAGGCCCCCATGTGGCGCAACGAACTTCTCGAATCAAAAGACCGCTTGGCCGCCGGCGACGCCGACTGGTTCGCCCAGCGCCTGCCGCCCGCCGAAGCCTGGCGGCTGTTCTTCGACTTCAAGGACAGCCTGGCCTGCGTCGATATCGAAACCGACGGCACGCCCCAAAACGAAGTCACCGCCGTGGCCCTCTACGACGGCATAAACGCCGCCCGAACCTACGCCCACGGCCAAAACCTCCACGACTTCACCGGCGACATCCTGGCCAGCAAAGTGCTCGTCACCTACAACGGCCGCTGCTTCGACGCCCCGGTGCTCACCTCGCACCTCGGCGCGAAACTCCCCAAGGCCCACATCGACCTGCGAAACGTCCTGTGCGGCATCGGCATCAAGGGCGGACTGAAAAAAAGCGAGGAACACTTCGGCATCGACCGGGGCGACCTGGCCGGAGCCGACGGCTACATGGCCGTGCTCCTGTGGCGCGAATACTCCCGCCACGCCGACCCCGCCGTCCTCGAAACCCTGCTCGCCTACAACGCCGCCGACGTCCTGGCCCTGCCCGTGCTGCTCGCCCACGCCATCAATCGACTCCTGGAAGATACCCCCTTCGCCGAAGCCTACAGCCAAGATATCCCCAGCCCAGGCCATAACCCGCATACCCCCGATCCCGCCGTCCTGCGCCGCGTCTGGCACGAACGCTACCACCGCCGTTCATAACAGGCAGGGCTCTGCCCAACACCCGCACGGGCGCTGCCCGTGACCCGCCGGGGGGATAATCCCCCCGGACCCCCTGATCGTCTGTGGCGGGCGGGCGAGCGACAAGCGGGAGGGAAAGGCGCGTGGACGGGGAGGCATGCCGAGAGCGCCGAGGCGCGGAAGCGTGGCGGCTGCGCCGCGTGGGTCGTTGGAATTTTCGGGGCGNNCGCCCCGAAAATTCCAACGACCCGGTTCGCCCGGGGTTACCCGGTACGGGAGAGTTGTTGCTAAGCGTGTCTGGCTTAGTAATCCCGCCGACCGTCCCCCCATGTCGGGGGTCCGGGGGGCTGAGCCCCCCGGCCGCCGGAGGCATCTTCTCTTCTCTCGCTCTCCATCAACCTACTTAAATCGATCAAACTTCTCGAATTCGGCAAACGCGCTGCGCTTGGCTTTATTCTTCGCCTTGATGTCGTCGAGGATGGAGTGGCTCAGGTCCGAGGCGTCCACGGCCTTGACTTTGCCGCGCGGCATCTGGCCGGGATCGAGGAACTGGCCGCCGAGGTCGGCCAGTTCGTTGACGGTGAGCCGTCCGCCGGGCTGTTGTTGCGGCGGCGCGAGGTAGGGCTGCGGTTCGGGTTCCGGCTCGGGCACGAAGGTGGGCGTGTAGGCGGCCTGGGGCGCGGGTTCGGGCGCGGGCGGCGGCGCGGCGGCGGTGTGGGGCTGGCTGGCGGGCGCGGCGGTCTGGGCGCTTATGGGCGCGCCGTGGGTGACGGCCTGGCGCAGCATCCGCACTTCCGCGAGGATCTCGTTTTGGACTTCGAGGATTTTGAGCAGGATGGTTTCCATGGGGCGGGCTTAGCATGGGTGAAATGGGTGGTAAAGCGGCCCGCCCCGGGAAATGTGGTGGTTTATTTTTGTTATGCGATGATTGATGGTTAGGGTTTGGACAAGGCGGCGAGGTTGGGGCCAAGGGAGGCCAGGGCGGCGTTGGCCAGGAGTTTGGCGCCGAACGGGGTGAGGTGGACGCCGTCCTTGGTGCGGGTGGTCTTGGGGCCGTCGGGGGTGATTTTGGCCTGGGCGTAGCGGCCGGCCGGGTCGGCCAGGGTGCGGGAGACGTCGATGTAGCGGCAGCCGGGCAGGGCGGCCAGTTCCCGGGCGATGACGGCGTTGATGGCGGCCACGTCGGCGTTGAGCTTGGGATCGGCCATGACCGGCGCGCCGAGCCAGTAGACGCGGGCGCTGGGGTTGGTCGAGCGGGCTATTTCCACCAGCCGGCGCACCCGGCGGGCGTATTCGGCGTCCCAGCCCGGGCGGCCGAAGGCGACCTTGGTTCCGTCGGGGCGGGTCAGCGTCTGGTTGTCGTTGGTGGCGATCATGACGATGACGGTGTCGGGGGCGTGGGCGGCGGCCAACGCGGCCATTTCGCGTTCCCAGTTGAAGAAATCGGGTCGGGCCAGGCCGCTTGAGACCTTGCCGCGCGAGGCGAAGGCGGTTTGGGGCCGGCCGGCCAGCATGGGGCGCAGGGCGTCGGCTAAAAACAGCGACAAGGAGTCGCCGGCGACCAGGATGCGTTTGCCGGGCGCGGCGGCGAGCTGGGCCGGGGCGGGCGGCGCAGCGGGTGCGGCGACCTTTGCTGAAGGGACAGGCTGGGCTGGCGCGGCCTGGGCG
>DLGG01000115.1 GCA_002482565.1 Solidesulfovibrio magneticus | reverse complement strand
GCCCCGGCCGGCGCGCCGCCCCATATGCGCGCCCCGGTCGCGCCGGCCCCGACCACGCCCTGGAACACCCGCATCAGCCCGGCCAGCCAGCAGATCCCGAGCTTCGCCTCCCTGGCCCCGGCCGTGGACCGCTCCATCGCCTTTGTCGCCCGAAAACCGGCCGGAAACATCGCCATCGACCAGCCCGGCGTGCGCCTGACCTGGGGCCAGCTCCACCAGGGACTGACCACCTTCCGCCGCATCCTGCCCGAACTGGACCGTGATCCGTCGGTGCTGTCCAAATACTTCACCTGGGTGCCGCTCTCCACCGACACCCTGCTCACCGGCTACTACGAACCGACCATCGAGGTTTCGCGCACCAGGCACGGCCCCTACGTCTGGGGCATCTACCGCAACCCCGGCGGGGCCGGCAAACACCACAGCCGCGACGCCATCGACTACGCCGGCGCGCTTTCCGGCAAAGGCCTGGAGCTGGGCTTTGCCAAGGACCCCATCGCCGTCTTTTTCCTGCATGTCCAAGGCTCGGGCAAGCTGCGCTACATCGAGGACGGCTCCACGGTCTACGCCCTCTACGACGGCAAGAACGCCCACCGCTACGTGGGCGTGGGGCGCGTCATGGTGGAACGGGGCTGCTTCCCCGAAGAAGAGATGAGCATGCAGCGCATCCGGCGCTACCTGGAAGAAAACCCGACCCAGGTGCGCGAATATCTGACCAAGAATCCGAGCTACATCTTTTTCAAGGCCTCCCAGACCACGCCGGTGGGAGCCATGGGCGTGCCCGTCACCCCCCACGCCAGCGTGGCAGTGGACCCGGGATTCATGCCCTACGGCTCGCTTCTGGCCGTGGACGGCGACCTGCCCGGCTACCCGCCCGGCACAGGCCCCGGCGTCGAACGCTTCACCGGCTTCGTCATGGCCCAGGACACCGGCTGCATGCGCGGCAACCACTTCGACCTCTACCTCGGCCCCGGCGAAAAAGCCGCCCACCAGGCCGGCCTCATGAAGGGCACGGCCAAGGCTTACGTGCTGGTGCCTAAGTAAGCCCCATTGTAAAACATAACGACAGTTATGTTTTACAATACATCATCTTCTCTTGGTGTTATTCATCTGACTGGGATTTTGAACCGGGCGAAAGAGGAAGAGTTAAGATGCCTCCGGCGGCCGGGGGCCTGAGGCCCCCGGACCCCCCAAGGGGGGAAAAGGGGGTGGGGTTGGGGCGGCTGCATTGGACGCTAGGGAGAAATTAAAGGCGAAGCCATGACGCAAGTGCTCATCGCCGACGACAACGCGATCTTCCGGGAAGTGCTCAAACGGCACGTGGCTTCGCTGTTCGGCTATGACGTCATCGAGGCCGCCACGGGCCTGGACGCCGTCGCCCTGGCCGAAACCCGCCATCCCGACCTGATTTTGCTTGATCTGGTCATGCCGGGCCTGGACGGCATCGAGGTCATCCGCCGCATCCGGGCCAATCCGCGCCTGGCCGACGTGCCCATCATCTTCCTGTCCGCCGAGACAGACCGGCGCGTCTGGGCCGAGGCGCTCTCAGCCGGGGCCAACGACTTCATGCCCAAGCCTTACCACCGCTCGGAACTGGCCGCCCGCATCAACCTCCACCTCAAGCTCGCCAGCCTCGGCCAGGAACTGCGCCGCCAAAACGACCTGCTCACCCGGGAACGCTATCTGGCCGGCTGCGTCCAGCGCCAGCTGTTGCCCCGGGATCTCGAATTTCCGGGACTGGAAGCGGCGGCGGTCTATCAGGCCCAGGAGCAGGTTGGCGGCGATTTCTACGACGCCTGGGACGACGGCGCGGCCGTGTACGTGCTCATGGCCGACATCTCCGGCCATGGTGCCTCGGCGGCCATGCTCATGGCCGCCTGCAAGGGCTATCTGGTGTCGTTGCGCCAGGCCGGGCTTGGGCCGGTGGAACTGGTGGCTTCGCTTAACGCCATGCTGTGCGATCTGCTGCTGGGCGGCGACCTCGACAACATGTTCATGACCATGGCCCTTTGCCGGATTGACCGGGCCACGCCGCTGTTGACGGTGGTCTCGGCCGGCCATGTGCCGGTCTACGTCCTTGGGCGGTCGGGGCTGACCGAGCTGCCGTCCCAGGGGCCGGCCCTGGGCATCCTGCCGGACTGCGCCTGGACGCCGCAAACCACGCCTTTCGCGCCCGGGGACACGCTGTTTCTCTACACCGACGGCCTGACCGAGCTGCGGTCGCCGGAAGGGGAATTTTTCGGGGAGGAGCGGGTGTTGGGGAAGTTGCGGCCGGGCACGGCCCCGCGCGACCTCATTGGCGAGATCATCGAAACGGCCCTGCCCTTTTGCATGGGCATTCTCCACGACGACCTGGCCATGGTGGCCGTGCGCCGCCTGGCTCCGGGCGACCGCCAAGTCTAATCAGGCGAGAGCCTCAGCCCCGGCCGACAGAAAGCCGCCCCCCGTCAAAACCCCTTGAAACCTTTCCCCGGCTGGGGGGTCTGGGGGCCTCAGGCCCCCAGCCGCCGGAGGCATCTTCCCGTCTTTATCCCCTCACCGATACTGGGCCAGGCCCTGGTCGGGATCGGCGAAGACGTCGAAGATCGCGCCGAGGGTGACCACACGCACGATCTTGGCGACGTGGGGATGCAGGCCGCACAGTCCCATGCGCCCGTCCTTGGCGGCCACGGCTTTGCGCACCGACACCATGGCCCCGATGGCCTTGCTGTCCATGAAGGCCACCTGGGTCAGGTCCAGGAGCAGATCGACGGCCCCGGCGCGCTCGTAGCGGGACAAAAGCGCGTCGCGGAAGTCGTCGCTGACGGTATGGTCCACTTCGGATACGCCGACCGTCGCCACCAGGCAGGTTCCAGACAGTTGCGCGGACAGTTCCATGGCTCCCCCGCCGCCTGGCCGGTACGGCCGCAGCGTGGTTTCAAGTTCGCGGACTCGTTCCAGTCCGTCGTGGCAACGCCTCCCCCGTATCCCCCTTTATTTGGGGGGTCTGGGGGCCTCAGGCCCCCAGCCGCCGGAGGCATCTTCCTCTTCTCTACTGTCCCTTTTATTCCTCATCCCGGCCGGGCTGATCCAGGACGGCCTGGCAGGCGGCCCGCCATTCAAGCGTCCGGGCGTCGAGGCCCGAGGCCGTGAGGTAGAGTTCGTCCAGGGGATTGATGGCGTAGCCGGGGCTGAAGATCACCATTTCGTGTTCCAGGCGGTTGGCAACATGCACGGCGGCCAGGGGCGAGAATCCGGCCCGGCGGTCGCGGCTTGGCTCGTGGTGCAGGTAGACCGCCCGCACCACCTCGTCCTCCACGCCCCAAAGCCCGAGGAGGTAGGCCCCCACCTCGGCATGGGACGCGCCGAAAATGTGGTGTTCCATGTCGAGGATGGTGCCTTCGCCGGCCTGGCAGGCCCGGATGACTTCCTGGTAGCGCTCGGGGAAGTTGGTGGCCATGACGAGCTTGCCGACGTCGTGCAGCAGCCCGGCGATGTAGCAGTGTTCGCGCACGGCGGCCGGGGCGTCCTCGGTTTCGGCGATGGCCCGGGCGAAGCGGGCCGTGCCCAGGCAGTGGCTCCAGAGCTTTTCCAGATCGAAGTCGCGGAAGGCTTCCTTGTCGAAGCGGTCGAAAAGCCCGATGCCGAGCACCAGGGCCTTGACCACTTCCAGGCCCAGCAGGTTGACGGCGTGGGCCGGGCTGGAGACGTGGACGCGCAGCCCGAAAAAGGCCGAGTTGACGAGTTTGAGCACGCCGGCCGACATGCCTACGTCCTGGGCGATGAGTCCGGACACCTCGCGCATGGACGGGTCTTCCTTGGACAGCACGTCCAGCAGCGCGGCGTAGAGGCGCGGCACGGTGGGCAGCCGGTCCAGGCGGGCGACCACGTTTTTGACCCGGTCGTCGAGGAAGACTTCGCGTAGCGACAGGCCCCGGGCGATGACCGCCTTGAGTTCGGCCGGCTGACAGGGCTTTTGCAGGAACTGGTGGGCCGGGCGCACGGTCTGCAGGATCATGTCCCGGTCGGAGTGGCCCGACAGCACGATGCGGATGGCCCCGGGATTGTGGATCTGGGCTTCGCGCAAAAACATGGCCCCGTCCATGCCGGGCATGCGCATGTCGGCCACCACCACGTCGTAGGGCTGTTCGGCGATCATGGCCAGCCCGGACGGGCCGTCCGAGGCGAAATCCATCTCCCACTCCCCGCGCATGTCGTGGAACATGCGGCGCAGGGCCGAGAGCACGTTGGGTTCGTCGTCAACGAAAAGGATGCGGGTTTTCACGACAGTTCCCCTGGCGCGCTTCGGGTGGGCGGCGGCGACCCGAACGGCACGCGCACCGTGAAGGTGGTCCCTTTGCCCGGCTCGGATTCGAAGTCGATGGAGCCGCCGTGTTTGGTCACCACGATGTTGTGGGTGATGGCCAGGCCCTGGCCCGTGCCCTTGCCCACCTCCTTGGTGGTGAAGAAGGGATCGAAGATCTTGCGCCGGTGTTCGGCCGGGATGCCGGTCCCGGTATCGGCCACGGACAGTTTGAAGGCGTCGCCGTCGGCCTCGGTGCGGATGACGATGCGGCCCTTGTCGGTGGTGCCCTTGACCTTTGCCGCCACGGCGTGGGCGGCGTTGACCAGGATGTTGAGGATGACCTGGTTGAAATCGCCGGGGTGGCAGTAGACCGGGGGCAGCGTCCTGTCCAGTTCGAGGATCACGTCGCTGGAGTATTTCCACTCGTTTTTGGCCACGGTAACGGTGTTTTCCACGGCCGCATTGAGGTCCACGGCGGTTTTTTCCTCGCCGCCGGGATGGGAGAACTTCTTCATGGCCGAGACGATGGCCGTGACCCGGGCCACGCCTTCCACGGACTGTTCCAGGGCCCGGGGGGCCTCGTCGAGGAGGAAATCCACGTCGGCCTCGGCCCGGGCCGCCTCGATGGCGGCCAGGCTGGCGGCGTCGCCGGCATCTTCGGCCAGCCGGCGGGCCACGGCCTCGACCTTGGCCAGGGCCTTGCTCACGCCGTCAAAGGCGGTGGAGAGAAAATGCAGGTTGTCGCCGATATACTGGGTGGGGGTGTTGATTTCGTGGGCGATGCCGGCGGCCAGTTCGCCGATGGATTCGAGCTTCTGGGCCACGGCCAACTGGCGTTCCAGGGCCTTGCGTTCGCTGACGTCGAAGACGATCTCGAAAAGCCGCAGCTCGCCCCGGCGCTTGGCCGTGACCACGGTCTTGATGACCGGCAGGATACGGCCGTCGGGACGGGTGAGGCGCATTTCCTCGTTTAAGATGTTGCGCTCGGCCAGCACCGAACAGGTGGGCAGGGGCCGGCCTTCGGGATCGGTCCAGACGATGTCGCCGCAGCGTTTGCCGACGAGTTCCTCCCGGGTGCGGCCGCACAGCTCCTCGGCCATGGGATTGACGTCCTCCACCACCTGGGTGCGCGGGTCGATGATGAAAATGCCGGCTCGAATGCCGGCCAGGATGCGGCGCAGCACTTCCTGCTCGTCGCGCAGGTCTTTTTCCACCCGTTTGCTGTCGGTGACGTCGGTGGCCACGCCGACGATGCCCTGGGGGACGCCGGCGGCGTCCTCGAACCGGGCCCGGTGGAAGACCAGATGGCGCTCGCGCCCCGAGGCGTCCTCCAGGGCCACCTCGAACTGCTGCACCCCGCCCTGGGCCAGAATCTCCTGGTCGCGCTCGGCCAGAAACTCGCCGATCTCGTCGGAAAAGATCGCCGCGGCCGTCAGCCCCTGGGCGCTTTCGATGGTGACGCCGAGAAAGGCGGCAAAGGCGCGGTTGACGCCGATATAGTGGCCGGCGGTGTCCTGAACGTAGATGGGATTGACGGCGGCGTCCATGAGGCTTTTGAGCACGGCCAGCCGCTCGCCCACGTCCTCGCCGCATTGGCTGGCGGCTCCGTCCAGGGCCACGGCCAAGACCGGGCGGGACACGGGCAGGGTGAGCAGGGCGGCGGGCTTCAAATCGGCCAGGGCGGACAAAAAGGCCGCGTCGCCGCCCTCGGCCAGGCACACGGCGGCCAGCCCGCGCAGCCGCCAGTCGCGCAAAATGCCTTCGGCCGCCTCCAAGCCGCCAGGGGCCGCCGCCAGCACGCCGGCCACGGGCCGGGCCGGAGGG
>DLGG01000075.1:2622-3810 GCA_002482565.1 Solidesulfovibrio magneticus | reverse complement strand
GCCGCGACATCACCGACCGCACCGTGGGCGAAATCAGCGCCCGCCAGGCCGAGCGCATCGAGACCATGGGCCGGCTGTCCTCCTACCTGGCCCATGAGCTGCGCAACCCCATGTTCGCGGCCAGCGGCTTTGCCCGCCGCTTGGCCAACATGGAATCCTTGCCTGAGGCGGCCCGGGAACGGGCCGGCATCGTGGTGGCCGAGCTGACCCGCATGGAAGCCCTGCTCAAGCAGTTCCTGGAGTTCGCCCGCCTNNCCCGCCCCGTGGGCCAGGCCGTGCCCGGCCGGGCCGACGCCGACGCCGACGCCAATCGGGCCGTGCTGGCCGCTGTGGAGGCCGTGCGCCCCGAAGCCGAGGCCAAGGGCATCGGCTTTGCCCTGGCCCTGGTTCCGGGCGTGGCCGCCGTGGCCTTCGAGCCGGCGCTGCTCAAACAGTGCGTGGTCAATTTGCTGCGTAACGCCATGGACGCCATGGCGAGCGGCGGGGTGGTGCGGGTGTCCAGCGGCCGCGACGCCGACCGGGTGCGGGTGCGCGTGGCCGACAGCGGCCGGGGGCTCACCCACGACAATCTCGAAAACATGTTCAGCCCCTTTTACAAGGCCGATCACTGCGAATACGGCCTGGGGCTGGCCATGGTCAAAAAGGTGGTGGACGACTTCGGCGGCGCGGTGGAGGCCGCCGGAGAGCCCGGCGGCGGCTGCGCCATCACCCTGCACCTGCCCCCGGCCCTGGCCGGCGGGGTGGACGAGGCCGCGACTTCGCCGGGAGGCACGCCATGACCGCCGAACAACTTCAGCTCGATCTGGCCAAGCTGCGCGAACGCTTCGACAACGACGAGGAACTGCTGGCTGAAATTTTCGCCGTCTTCGCCAGCGAGGCCCCGGGCCGGCGCAGCGGCATGGAGGCCGCCCTGGCCGCCGACGATCTGGCCAATCTGGCCGGCATGGCCCATTCCCTTAAGGGCGTGGCCGCCACCATGTTCGCCGATCCCCTGCGCCAGGCCGCCTATGCCCTGGAGCTGGCCGCCCGGGCCGGCGACGCCCAGGCCGCCGCCGTGGCCTTGCCCGTGGTGCTGGAGCGCCTGGCCGCCGTCGTCGCCTGTCTGCCGGCCTAAACGGCCTCCCTCTTGCGTCGCCGCCGTGCTCAAGAGCGGCCAGCTGTTCGACCCTCGTGTCGCGTCCACGAAAA
>DLGG01000075.1:0-2612 GCA_002482565.1 Solidesulfovibrio magneticus | reverse complement strand
TAAAACCATTTGTTTTTCTTGAATTTACTCTCGTATTGTTGCGGGACGCGCCCTTGTCCACGGCGAACGGCGACCATGCCTGCCGCTTGCGGCCGTGTCCCGGCGTTGGCCGCTGGGGAGCCGATAATCGGTCACATGAAAACATACTTGCTGACTATGAAAAAAAATCATAGTAATCCGATCAAGAAAGTGCGCGCACCGCGCAAGCAATGACCCGACAGCCATGACAGCACGTTCGTCCATTTCCTCGACCACTTCGGATCGCCGCCTTGGCGGCGAGTCGCATCAGCCCGCCGGCCCGGCCCAGGCTTCGGTCTCGCCCGGCCCGGTTCCCGCCTCCGACCCGTCTTTCTTTGCCGCCCAGGCGGCCCTGCTCTACGAACGTCTGCCCCATGGCCTGGCCCTGTCCGACCCGGACAGCCGGCTGGTTTGCGCCAACCGCGCCCTGCGCCGCCTGCTCGGGGCCGGGGAGTCCCTGTCCGAGACGACCCTGGCCGCCCTGGTCGCCCGGCTGTGCCCGGCGGTCACGCCGGCCCGGGCCGCCGCCATGGCGGCGACCACGCAGCGGTGGCATACGCCAAATCGTCCGATGATCGGCCCATCGGGCCAGGCGCTCCATGTGCGCCTGCTCTTCGAATCCGTGCCCTTTCCCGACGGCCGCACGGGCCATACCCTGACCGTGGAGGACACAACCAGCCACAAGGCCGCCATCGACGCCTGGCGGCGTCGCCAGACCCAGTACCGCTCCCTGGTGGAGGGCGGGGCCGACGCCATGTGCCGCTTCTTGCCGGACCTGAGCCTGCTCTACGCCAATGCCCCTTTTTGCCGGCTGTTCGGCCTGTCGCGGCGGGGGGCCGTGGGCAAGAGCCTGCTGTCCCTTGTCAGCCTGGAGGCCGGCCGGGCCGTGGTGGACGCCGTGTCCGCCCTGTCGCCCAGGCAACCGGCCGGCGAGGTCGATCTGCTTTTGGGCTACGCCAACGACCGGCCGCGCTGGCTGCGGCTGACCGTGCGCGGCTTTTTCTACCGCACCGGCCATCTCAAGGATTGCCAGGCCGTGGGGGCCGACGTCTCGGACCACAAGCTCGCCGAGGACCGCTTCATCCATGCCAGCCGGTTGGTCTCCCTGGGCGCGCTCGTCTCGGGCGTGGCTCATGAGGTCAGCAATCCCAACCAGGCCATCGCGCTCAATGCCCGGCTGTGCCAGGACCTCTGGGAGCCCGTGGCCGAGGCCGCCGCGCGGCTGGCCCAGGCTGCGGCGATGTCCGGCGGGTCTGGCGCGCGCGGCCCGACCCTGGCCGACGCCCTGGCCGACATGCCGGCGCTTCTGGCCGACATGGCCGACTGCTCGGGCCGCATCGCCGACATCGTCTCGGAGCTCAAGGAATTCGGCAGCCACGACGACGGCTCGGGCTTTGCCCCGGTAGCCGTAAACGACGCCGTGCGCGCCGCCGCCCGGCTCATGCGCCCGACACTCAAGCGCAGCACCCGTCGCTTTTCCCTGCGCCTATGCCGCGAAGGGCCGGTGGTGCTCGGCCGGCGGCAACGCCTGGAGCAGGTGTTGGTCAATCTGCTGGAAAACGCCTGCCTGGCCCTGCCCAACCAAGACGCGCCCATCGTCATCGAAACGGCGCTCACCCCCGGGGGCGACGCCGTGCGGGTGCTCGTACGCGACGCCGGCACGGGCATCGCCCCAGGCGACCTGCGCCGGGTGACCGAACCCTTTTTCACCACCCGGCGCGGCCAGGGCGGCACGGGACTGGGCCTGTCCATCTCCCATAAAATCGCCCGCGAACATGGCGGCTCCCTGGAACTCGTGCCCAACGCCGGCCCGGGCGTCACCGCCGTGGTGGCCCTGCCCCTGGCCGGCCTGCGACAGGAGGGATTGCCGTGAGCGCCCCGGCCGGCCCCGGCGTCATCCTGCTCGTGGACGACGACGTCCATATCCTGGCCAGCTACGAAAAGACCCTGCGCTACGGCGGGATGCCGCCCACCATCCCCTGCCCGGACCCGGAAGCGGCCGCCGAAGTGCTCGTCAAAAACAACGTCCGCCTGGTGCTGCTCGATCTGTGCATGCCCGGCCTTGGCGGCGAGGAGGTGCTGGCCGCCCTGCGGGCCAGGCGGCCCGATGTGCCGGTCATCGTCGTTACCGGCGAAAGCGCCGTGGAATCGGCCGTGCGCCTCATGCGCCTGGGGGCCAGCGATTATCTGGTCAAGCCCGTGGACCGCCGCCGGCTGCTGGACGCCGTGGAGCGCGGCCTTGGCCAATGTCCGCTTCCGGCGGCCACGCCCCCTGGCGGCGACGACGGCGTGCGCATGATCGGCCGCTCGGCCGGGATGCAGGAAGTATTTGGCGTCATCGCCGCCGTGGCCCCCTCGCGCGAGCCGGTGCTCATCACCGGCGAANNGCAAGGAACTGGCCGCCCGGGCCGTCCATGCCGCCTCGGGCCTGTCCGGCCCCTTTGTGGCGGTCAATGCCGCCGGCCTCGACGACGCGCTTTTTGCCGACACCCTTTTCGGCCACGCCAAGGCCGCCTACACCGGAGCCGGCGCGGCCCGGGCCGGGCTCATCGAAAAGGCGGCCGGCGGCAGCCTGTTCCTCGACGAAATCGGCG
>DLGG01000071.1 GCA_002482565.1 Solidesulfovibrio magneticus | reverse complement strand
CGGCTTCGGCGGCGGCCTCCCGGGCCATGGCCCGGCGCACGCGCCAGGCGTCCCAGGCGTCGCCCAGTCGGCCGAACTGTTCACCAAGGGCGGCGGCCAGAGGCCGCCAGAAATTGTCGAGGGTCAGGCCAAAGGTCAGCTGCGCCCCGGCGATGCAGCCGAAAAGGAGCAGCGAGACCACGCCGAAAACGCTCAAGTAACGGTCGAGGAATCCGTAGAGCAAGGCCCCCAGCTGGCCCGAGCCATGGACCTGGCCGACAGTCGGGCTGCCGACGGGAGAGGCGAAAAAGATCAGCAGGACTCCGGCGAAGATGGCGAGCCCGAAACGGCGGCGCAGGGGCAACGCCAGGCGTGGGGCCAGACCGCGCGCGCCGAGCCAAACCATGCCGATGGGGACCAGAAAGCCCCAGACGCCCAACGTCTCGGCAAGCAGACCGCCCCAATAGGCCCCCACCAGCCCGGCCTTGTTGGCCACGCCATGGCGGGCCGAGACGGACTGGTTGAAGCCCGGGTCGCCCGCATTGTAGGAATACAGGGCAACCGCCGTAAAGGCGGCCAGGAACAGCGCCCCCAGCCCCGCCAGTTCCCTGGTGAGGCGGAAGCTGCCGTCCCCGGCCTTGACGTCTTTATTCCCGGCCAATGTAGTCGCCCGAACGGGTGTCCACTTTGATTTTATCGCCGATGTTCACAAAAAGCGGCACGTTGACGGTGATGCCGGTTTCGAGCTGGGCCGGCTTGGTGGCGCCGCTGACGGTGTCGCCCTTGACGCCGGGTTCGGTCTCGGAAACCTGGAGCACCACCGAGGCCGGCAGATCAATGTCCAGGGGCTGGCCCTTGTAGAGCAGCATCTTCAGTTCCATGCCGTCCTTGAGGTAGCCGCCCTTCTCGCCGAGCTGGGCCGAGCCGGCGTGCATCTGCTCGTAGCTCTCCATATCCATGAAGACGAAGTCCTCGGCCTCGCGGTAGAGGTACTGCATGTCCTTGGATTCAAGGTCGGGCTTGACCATCTTTTCGCCCGAGCGGAAGGTGTTTTCCACCACGCGGCCATTGATCATGTTCTTGAGCTTGGTGCGGATGAACGCGCCGCCCTTGCCGGGCTTGACGTGGAGGAAGTCCACGATTTCGTAGGGCACGCCGTCCATTTCAATCTTGAGGCCGCGACGGAAGTCGGTCGTGGAAAGCATTGTATCTCCTTAGATATAATTGGGATTCTCGGTTATTTGTCGCCACAGGGCGACCACGGCCAGGGCGTAGCTGGTGACGCCAAAGCCGGCGATGCAGCCGATGCAGTTCTTGCCGATGAGGCTTTTGTGCCGCAGCGGCTCGTCGGTGCGGGCAAAGATGTTGGAAATATGCACCTCGACGCAGGGAATGCCGATCCAAGCCAGGCAGTCGGCCAGGGCCAGGCTGGTGTGGGTGTAAGCCCCGGCGTTGAGCACGATGCCGTCCAGACCGTCCTTCCAGGCCTGCTCCAGCCGGTCGATGCAATGCCCTTCACTGTTGGCCTGATGGAATTGCAGCTCCAGCCGCTCGGCCTGGGGTCCCAGGATGTCGGCCACCAGTTGCGGCAGATCTTCAATGGTGCGGCTGCCGTAGATTTCCGGCTGGCGCAGGCCGATGAAACCGAGGTTGGGGCCGTTTAAGACGAGTATTTTAACCTTGCGCATGGCTTCTTCCTTTGGCTTGTCCGGATACCCGGCCTTGACGGACGCTTCCCGGCCGGTCACAACCCGGGCATGAACGCCAATGATCGCATACAGACGGACCTGGGCCTGACGCTTTTGTCCACGGCCTACCTTTCCAACCAGCTGCCCACCCTGGACGCGCCCCAAATCGCCCTGGCCGGCCGGTCCAACGTCGGCAAATCCACGCTGATCAACTGTCTGGCCGGACGCAAATCCCTGGCCAAGACCAGCGCCACCCCGGGCAAGACCCGCAGCCTCAACTTCTACATGGCCGAAACCCAGGGCTATTGCCTGGTGGACCTGCCCGGCTACGGCTACGCCCGCTGCTCCAAGGAAGAGCGGGACAAATGGGCCAAGCTCATCGAGGCCTATCTGGCCACCACCAAGACCCTGCGGGCCGTGACGGCGCTTATCGACTGCCGCCTGCCGCCCCAGCGCCTGGACATGGAACTGGTTTCCTGGCTGCGTTCCCGGCGCATTCCGGTGCTGGTGGCCCTGACCAAGGCGGAAAAAGTGCCCCAGCGCGACCGGGAGGCCCGGAAAAAAGAGTGGCGGGAGCTTGCGCAACCCGCCTTCCCGCCCGTGGTGTTCTCCGGCAAAACCGGTCTTGGCCGGGAGGCGCTTTGCCGGGTGTTCGCCGAGGCCGCGCTTACGACCGGGGCTCCTCCCGCTCCGTGAAAAAACCGCTTAAAAACGTGGCGTCCTTGGGGCTCAGGTTGAACTGCATGGCTGCCGCGTCGATGAGCGCGCCAACCGGCTTGCCGGTCAGCTCGCGCTGCTCGTCGATCCATTTGACGGCGCGCCGCAACAGTTCGCCCTGGGGCATGATCGTGGCCATCTCGCCTCCTTGCTCGGGTCCAGTGCATACACGAGCCCGGGCCGGCTTGCAACTTGCCCGGCCTTTGGATAGACCCGGCCCCACATACCGCCTTGAGGAGACCCCCTTCCCATGACCGAATCCCTGGCCGCCGTGGTCCTCGGCATCGTCGAGGGCGCAACCGAGTTCCTGCCCGTATCCTCCACCGGCCACCTGATCCTGGTCGGCCATTTGATCGGCTTTACGGGCGAGAAAGCCGACAGCTTCGACGTCATTATCCAGCTCGGAGCCATTTTGGCCGTGGTGTGCCTCTATTGGCGGCGTTTCTGGTGGCTGGTGTCGCCCAAGCCCCACCACGCCTTTTCCGGCATTCGCGGCCTGTGGATGCTGTTTCTGACCTCGCTGCCGGCCGGGCTCATTGGCCTTGTCGCCCGCAAATCCATCAAGGCGTACCTGTTTAATCCCGCAAGCGTCGCCCTGGCCCTGGCCGTGGGGGCGGTCATGATCTTTTTGGTGGAACGGCGAAAGACCCGCGACCGCTACTACAGCCTGGACGAAATGACGCCGGGCCTGGCGCTTGGCATCGGCTGCTTCCAGTGCTTGTCGCTGTGGCCGGGATTTTCGCGCTCGGCGGCCACCATCATGGGCGGGATGCTGCTTGGGGCCAAGCGCAGTCTGGCGGCGGAATATTCGTTTATCGGTGCGGTGCCGCTCATGTTCGCGGCCACGCTGTATGATTTTTACAAGAGCGCCGGGCTGTTTTCGGCCGACGACCTTGGCGTTCTCGGCATCGGTTTCGTGGTGTCCTTTGTTTCGGCTTTAGTTGCGGTGAAGGCGTTTATCGTGTTGGTGCAGCGGATTACCCTGCGCCCCTTTGCCTGGTATCGACTGGCTCTGGCCGGCGCGGTGTTTTTTTTCTGGCCGAAATGAGCCGGACCGAAAAAAACGCTTGCCAAGGGAGTCCGGTTCCGCTACATATCCGCTTCTGCGCTGCATGACGGTTTGGCGAGGTAGCTCAGATGGTTAGAGCATGCGGCTCATATCCGCAGTGTCGGGGGTTCAATTCCCTCCCTCGCTACCAATAAGTTAAGGGTTTAGACGAAAGTCTAAACCCTTTTTCTTTGTCATTTCCTTCAATTGCATCCCTTAGAAGGACCATATCTGCATGGCAATTCCAAAGTCTCTTGGTGGCATAGTCCTTAGCTGCATATTATCCGCAGATTGGCGCTGTCCCAGCCAACACAACACGCGATACGCAGTCAGCGCTCAAGGCAAGAATTTTATCCTGGCTTGGCCGGCTGAAAAACACCTATTTCTAGCTTGTTTCGCCAATCCAGAACGACAGGTCTTTGGCGCCGCTTCTGGCAGGCCTGTTCCAAAATGCCCTGTCCGTTAGCCCGACAGGAGACTCAAAAAAAACTGGCTCTTTAGGCAAGCGTCGGTTAGGTTCGGCGCGACAGGCATGCCAAGTCGTCTGTGAGATCCGTCCCCCCCAAAGGGGTTCCATCTCAAGTTCGAAATCAAAAGCGGCTTGGCCGGAGGCCGTTGTTCGGTCATACTCCGCTGCAACCGACAATCTGTTTTTTTTTCAACAGTAACTCTGCCCACTGTTAATACCATCGACATATCTTATGCCCAAAAAAATAAGTTCTTGCCGCCTTTGCAAGGAAGGTCCACTTGTTTCCCTACTTGACCTTGGCCAGCAATACCTCACCGGAGTTTTTCCAGAAAAGATAGATGCGCCAATTACCAAGGGGCCTCTGGAATTGGTCCTGTGTCAAACTTGCGGGCTGGTGCAATTGCGGCATTCTTATGATGCTGACGAAATGTACGGAAAGAACTACGGTTATCGTTCTGGCCTCAATTGTTCCATGGTGCAGCACCTAAAAGCCAAGGCTGAGGCCTTGCAAGCACTGATTCCATTGGATACAGGCGATTACGTACTTGACATTGGCTCCAACGACGGCACTTCCTTATCGTTCTATCCTTCGGGCATCGCAATCCTATGCGGTATGGATCCATCAGCAGATAAATTTCGACACCACTACCGACCTGACATTCGTCTGGTGGTGGATTTTTTCTCTTCCAGTCGTTTTACTTCCGAATTTGGCGAACAGGCCCGACCGCGCATCATTACTTCCATCGCCATGTTCTATGACCTCGAAGACCCCCAGGAGTTTGTGCGGCAAATTGCTGCGATTCTTCATCCTCAGGGGGTCTGGCACTTTGAACAGAGCTATCTGCCGTTGATGCTGCAAGCTAATGCCTACGACACCATCTGCCATGAGCACTTGGAATATTACGGTCTGGCCCAGATAAAACGCATGCTTGATGCGGCAGGGCTTGAAATTCTTGACGTGGAACTCAATGCCACAAATGGCGGCAGCTTCGCTGTCACCGCCGCGCACTGCGGCGCGGATCTGCCCCGCCACGTGGACAGGGTCGCCACCTTGTTGGCAGCAGAAAAACACGCAGGCTACGGCGAACCGCAAACTTACGCTGCCTTCACACAATCCGTGGCCATGCATCGACAGGCTTTATGCGAGTTGTTGCACAGCCTCAAAGCCTCCGGCAAAACGGTTCTCGGCTACGGGGCCTCCACCAAGGGCAATGTTATTTTGCAGTATTGCGATCTGACTCCAGATTTGTTGCCGGCTATTGCCGAGGTTAATGAGAACAAATTCGGCTGCTTCACGCCCGGTTCCAACATCCCCATTATCTCCGAAGCCCAGGCTCGAGCCATGAGCCCCGACTACTTTCTCGTTTTGCCTTGGCATTTCCGCGACACCATTATCGCCAGGGAACAAGCTTATCTGGCCGGTGGAGGCAAACTCATATTTCCCCTGCCGACTTTGGAAATCGTCTCGGCATGACCCTAGCCTTAATCATCGGCAGCCAAGGACAGGATGGCCGCCTGTTGACCGAGACTTTGACACGGCGCGCAGTGACCGTTGCCGGTTTGTCCCGTCAGGGCCTGCGGTTCCCCGATGGCCAGCTTGGTCCGCCAGTGGATCTGGCGGATTCACAAGCTGTCGCGGAGCTAATCCGCTGCACAGCGCCGCATGTTGTATACTATCTGGCCGCCGTGCATCATGCGTCCCAAGACGTCGCCCTGTCCAATCAGTCGATCTTGTGGGCATCCAGCATGTCCATCAATGCCACCGGACCGGTCAACGTGCTGGAAGCCCTGCGCCAACATAGACCACAAGCACGTTTCTTCTACGCCTCCAGCTGCCTCATATTTGGCCCTTTGGCCGAGCCCCCCCAAAAAGAGACCACCTGCTTTCGCCCCGAATGCGTCTATGGCATATCCAAAACCGCAGGCACACATGCCGTCGCCCTGTACCGGAAACACTACGGGCTTTATGCCGTATCCGGCATTCTCTATAATCATGAGTCGCATCTGCGCCCGGAACGCTTCCTCTCCAACAAAGTGGTGACTGCAGCTCGCCGGATTAGTCAGGGAAAGCAGGAGGAACTTGTCCTGGCCGATCTGTCGGCCCAGGCCGACTGGGGTTATGCTCCAGACTTCGTTGAAGCCATGCCGGCCGTACTGGAGGCATCACAGCCACAGGACTACATCATCGCCACCGGCACGCTGCACAGCGTATTGGATTGGGTAGAGGAAGCCTTTGCCCTAGCCGGCCTCGACTGGCGCAGACATGTCCGCGAGGACCCATCCCTGGGCCAGCGCCGACGTATCGCCTTGGTTGGTGACACGGCCCGTATTCGCGCCGCCTGCGATTGGAGACCGACCACGAGTTTTACCGACATGGTCCGCAAGATGTTCGAGGCACTTGGCAGTGCTCCTTAATACCGTCCATCGCTTCTTGGCATCGGCAATGAGGACAGGTTTTGCCGGCGATGATGTCGCCAAGGCTTTGCGCGCCTATGCGCTCTTTATCCTCATGTTTGCCGTCATCGTGCCTTTCCTACTCTTCATTGGGGTCGCAATAGGTCCAACACAGCAAGATGATTGGTTTCCCTGGGGAACCCCTGGGTTTGATTTCCAGGCCACCTATGAGGCTTGCTTGAACATGCAACAGGGTGCATCGCCATACACGACGCATCCTGTGGTCGAAAGCGCCTCGGACGCCGTGTTGAGCAACACGCTTAATCGCTATTCCTACCCACCACTTCAAGCGATCTTGCTCTATCCTCTGTCTTTTTTGCCCTATGATACGGCTTACGTCGTCTGGATCGTCATTACCTGTTTGTGCATCGTGGCTGCACTTTTCCTGCTGTCACGGCTCTATCCACGAGCGGGGCCTGTCTTCGTCATTTTACTCTTACTCTATCTGACGTCTTCGTTTCTCTATTTTGAGTTGGAGCGTGGCCAAACGGACGGGCCGATTTTGTTGCTGTTATGCCTGTCGCTCTATTTGTATCGACAGCACAGAATGACGACCCTGACCGGCGTAGCCTGCGCCTTGGCTTTTCTGCTAAAAGTTACTCCAGGCGTATTCCTGCTGATATTTCTTATTCGGCGTGAATGGCGGGTATTAGCGGCCTTTGCGGTGACCTGCTTTGTGGTAGTTTTGGCCACTTCGCTAGATTACTGGCTGTTTTGGCTGCGGGTTGTGGGTCCTTTTTTCTCACGCACGGTGCGAGTCGGCTTGGGAGTTGACCATTCACTTCTGTATCTCATGACGGGATTTTTCTCCAGAGATGCCGCCGCCTCCCTGGCCGCTCATATTTTGTATGCTTTTTTCTGGGCAATTTTCCTCACGCTTTGCTTCAGATCCAGACGACGTGACTTGCTGTTGTTCGAGGCGGGCATTCTGTGCATCCTCATGAACATCGGCACTCCTTGGTCAGCCAATTACAAGCTTTTGTTGCTCCCCTTCGCCTTCCTGGGCGTCATAACCTGGGCCGCTAGCCAGGAAGCGCCGAAATCAACAACGCGACGATGGAATTGGTATCCTTTTTTTGTTGCCTTGACTCTTGTTGTGCCAGCCTCGGGCATTTACCTGGTCAGATTGTTTACCCAGGCACTTCCGGCCCTGATCGCCACGCCGGAAATCCAGCTTGCCCGGCTTCAGGGCCTTTTTACGCAAACGCAGCATGCTAACCTGCCTGTTGATGACATTCTCAGCCACAGAAAGGCCATTATCGGTCTACTCGGAATGTTGATCTGGCTGCTGACAGCCTATGCTTCGGAGACACTGCCCTTGTCGGCACCCTGTCGCCAATACCTTGGCCGTCTGTGCGCCGGAATCGGAAAGTCATTTTATGCTGCGACAGTCTGCGCCATACTGGCCGCCGTGCTCATAGTCTCCACGGCACCGTATCGCGGAGAACGTCGCATCCGTTTTGCAGATACGGCCGATATTCTGCGTCGCCGCATGCCGTTGGATGTTAAGATTGCCGGCTTGGGCGAACGAGAACTAGCACAAAATAAAGAGATTTACTGGGGATTTGGTCCCAAAACAGTGGTGGCGTTTCGACTTCCCGAAGCAAATCCGATGGAGTTGCATTATCGCATCGCCTCGCCCTTCGCCGCTCAGGAAGTGACCTGCCTTATCAACGGCGTCGTGTCTCGCGTTGATATCCTTGGTCCGGTGTCCCAATCTGGGGAAATTGATGCAGTGGTGCGTTTTGATGGTCAGGAAGGCTTGAATTGGGTGACCTTCGAATACCGATGGTGGAATACTGCTGGCATTGATCTCGGGCCTGTCGAATCACGTCCCCTGGCCGTGTGGTTTTACGCATTGACGCTGAGCCGCCAAACGCCATAGGCGAGACAGGCTCAAAGAAATAGAGGAATACTTGATGGCCTCTCCAAAAATCCTTATCTTCATCCCTACGTATAACGAGAGCGGCAATGTCGAGCGCATGGCCAATGAACTTTCGGCTCTCGACCTTTCTGTGGATATCGTGTTTCTTGATGACAACTCGCCTGACGGTACTGGAGCGATTCTCAATCGTATGGCGGCTACGATTTCATCCATGGACGTCATCCACCGCCAGGGTAAGGAAGGAATCGGATCGGCCCATCAGGTGGGCATCGCTCGAGCCTACGCTGGCGGATACGACATTCTCGTCACACTAGACTGCGATTTCACTCACGACCCCAGCGACATCCCGAGAATGCTGGCAGCCTTGCCCGGTCACGACATGGTGGTAGGGTCTCGTTACATGGAGCGGGGCAGCCTGCCTGGCTGGAACCTCATGCGCCGGTGCCTGACCATGTTCGGCCATTTTTTGACATCGACGCTGCTCGGATTGCCGCAGGATGCCAGTGGCGCCTTCCGGGCCTACGACTTGCGGCGCATTGATCAGCGGATTTTTTCCCTGGTGGGGTCGCGCAGCTACTCCTTTTTCTTCGAAAGCCTGTTCGTGCTGTATCGCAATGGTTGCGACATTGCCGAAATTCCCATCGTTCTGCCCGTGCGCACCTATGGCAGTTCCAAACTCACGCCCGGAGAAGCCATACGCGGCGGCATGTATCTGCTTGGCCTGTGGCTGCGCGCCTTGGTTGAACCGGAACGTTTCGCCATTGGCCGTGCTCCCGACTCCACCTTGGCCGACGTCCCATCCTGTGAATGGGACGACTACTGGACTCGTGGCAACTCCGCCGGGAATCTTCTCTACACCGTTGCTGCGGCTTGTTACCGGCGCCTGTTCATTCGGCCTAACCTCACGCGAGTTTTACGCCGTCATTTCACTGCCGGAGCTCGCCTGCTCCATGCCGGGTGCGGCTCGGGACAGGCTGACGTGGGTCTGCACGAGTTTTTCAAAATCACTGCCGTTGACTTGTCTCTGTCAGCTCTGCGCCTCTATGGCCGCAACAATCCAATAGCTGAGAGCATCCGACAAGCGGACCTTTTCACCCTGCCCTTTGCCAACGAGAGCTTCGACGGCATCTTCAATCTGGGTGTCATGGAACATTTTGACGAAACCGAGATCGCAGCCTTACTCAAGGAATTTCATCGCATCTTACGTCCTGGCGGAAAAATAATACTTTTTTGGCCTCACGCCAAAGGCACAAGCGTGCGCGTACTTGGCGCTTTGCATTATCTCCTCAATGAGGTGCTAGGCAAAAACGTTCGGATGCATCCCGACGAAATTACCCTGATCAGCGGCAGGGAACAAGCCTGCGGTCTCTTGAACCAAGGGGGCTTTGCCCTGTCTGAGTACGACATTGGCTGGCGCGATCTTTTTGTTCAGGCGGTCGTCGTCGGTGTCCGTCAGTAAAAAACCGCAAACGCCAACTCGCCACCTCTTGACCTCCTCCCCACGAAAAAGTTGCGCACCAAATGCACATAGGGTTATAGACGGGCATGCCCCGTGAGGAGGACGCCATGAAACGCGCCACGCCCATCATTGCCTGCCTGTTCTTGTGCCTGCTGGTCCTGGCGACCGTCTGCCAGGCCGGCGCTGCTGATCCGCTGTTCATCAACCTGACCAGCGACGACAGCCACCGTTCGCTCATGGCCATCAGCTTCGGCCAAAACCAGTTGCAGCGCGGCCATCCGCTAACCGTCTATCTCAATGACAAAGCGGTGCGCATTGCCAGCAAGAAGCAAGGCGGTGCTTTCGCCGAACAGCAAGCGCTGCTCCGGCAAATCGTGGCCAAGGGCGGCACTGTACTGGTCTGCCCCATGTGCAGCCAAAAGTACGGCGTGGCGGAGAGCGACCTCCTTGACGGCTTAAAGCTCACCAACCCCGACACGACTGGCGCGGCGCTGTTTACGGACAACACCCGGACGCTTTCCTGGTAACTCGCGACGGGCTCAGAGACCCTTTGCAGCCGGGCTCCACTCCCAGCCTCTTTTGTCGCGCGCTCCAAACGAGCACGCCGCCAACCAAGATATCTATCTATAATATTTAACTATTTCGAAAAACCAAACAGACGGCAACCGCACCGTCAGCCGCCTACCGGCAGGCGTTCGCCAAGTCCGCCGCTCAAACCTGAACCTTCATTGATGCCGGCGGTCCCCGTTGTTCCAGCCGCAGCGCCTTTCTGTTCTTCTTTCAGCAATTGAGCGTTGAGCGTTACCAACGTCGCTGTGAGTTGGTTTATTTCAGACATAATGGTTTTTGCTGAAGGATCTTGCGAGCTATCGGCAATATCAGCCCCGGAGGCGTCTTTGCCATCAGCGTCTGTCTTGGTCTCCTGCGCGGCCTCTTTCTCCTCGCCGCCGCTTGAGCTTTTCTGCTTTGCCGTTGCAGCAGCCAAGCGCGAATTTGCTTCGTTGAGTTGCTCTTTTACTTTTTGAATTTGTTTCAATAACATCTCGCGCGTGCTCGTCGTCTCTTCCTCTTTTGTGCCTTCGTCTGTTGCCTGGACCTGGTTTGCTAGGTCGCCGCCAGAGGCCGCTTCGACTTGTTGCCGCCGCTTGTTACGAGCTGCTTCGGAAATTTCAACCGTGTCTGCGTCTTTTGCTGTTTCGCTGTCTATTTTTCCCACCATGGCGACCGCGTCCTGGGAAACCGCTGTCTGCGACAGCTTTCTGGATTCTTGGTAGGCTTTTGTCGGATCGCTTGCCATTGCGCTTGCTGCACCGAGAAGAGTGTCCATATTTGCTCCTTTGGGGAAACGAGCGGCAACGAGGAAGCAAATCGATGCCATGCTTCCTATCGGCAAAAAATAGGACATCTTTAAGCAATATATAAAAACACAACAAAAAACGGGCGCTAAACCAGTAACCCTTCGAGCCCTGGGGCAACTTTGCCCGGCAGGAATTCAATGATCTCGTAACTGGCCGAGCCGGCCTTGGCGAATGGGTCTTCGGCCAGGATAGCCTCCAAGGCTTCCCGGCCGGCTGCCCGGGCCAGAATCACCCCGCCCGTGCGCGGCAACCTTCGGCCCGAGGCCAGAAACACGCCCCGCGCGTAATTGGCGTCCAAATAGAGCCGATGGGCATCAAGCAGCCCATCAATGACCTCTAGGGGTTGGCTATACTGCAACAACACGACGAACATGGCGGCCTCCTTTTCCTTTGAAGACAAATCCTATAAGGAATGTGCGGTCTGTCCGGCAAGGGAGACAGACCAGCCAAGCCCCAAGGAGGCCCCGCCATGGAAGACAGCGACATTGACGACATCGCCGCCCTGCTCGACGGCCTCAAGCTCGGCGCGGCCCTGGGTTGGGAAGAAGTGCGCCGGATCGCCGGCTACATGCAGGTCAAGAGCTTTCCGGCCGGCACGACGATCATTCAGGAAGGCCGCAAGGCCACTTCCCTGGCGTTTATTGAGAAAGGCGTGGTCACCATCCAAAAGGAAGAGGCCGGGGGCTGCGAACGCCACATCATCGACCTGACCCGCGACGCCGTCATCGGCGAAATCGCCTTTTTCGACAGCGAACCGCGCTCGGCCACGGTGGTGGCCAAGACCGACGTGCGTCTGCTCATCCTCACCCGGGAAAGCTTTGACGAGCTGGCCGCAAGCGAACCCCAGCTCGCCATCAAGACACTCTTCTACATTGGACGGGTGTTGAGCCGCCGGCTGCGCCAGGTGACGGGCCGCTTTGTGGGCCTGCTGGCCTAAAGCAGCCTGTCCAGGCCACTTACTTTAATGACGCCAAAAGGCGTCTGCTCCAACTTGGAGCAGACGCCTTTTGACTTTCAGGGAAGGTGTAGCAGGCGGCCTAGGCCGGCAGGGCAGCCTGGCCGGTCTCCAAGCCCGAGATGACGACCTCCAGCTCCCTGGCTTGGCCGGCCAGGGAGGTCACGGCCCGGGCCGAAGCGGCCATGGCGTCGGAAGTGTCATGGGAGATGCGGCTGATTTCCTCGGCGGTCTGGCGCATCTGCTCGGTGGTGGCCGACTGTTCTTCAGCGGCGGCGGCCATGGAGCGGATCTGGTCCGAGGTGCGCGAAACAATGCCGACGATCTCTTCCAGCATGATCCCGGAAGCGTGGGCCTTGTCCGTGCCGGCGGCGATGGCCCGGGTGGTCTCGTCGGTCTTGGCGCTGTTGCGGCGCACACTTTGCTGCATGGTGGTGATAAAGCCGGCCACGTCCTTGGTGGCGGCCATGGTTTTCTCGGCCAGCTTTCGCACCTCATCGGCGACCACAGCGAAGCCGCGCCCGGCTTCGCCGGCCCGGGCCGCCTCAATGGCGGCATTGAGCGCCAGCAGATTGGTCTGATCGGCGATATCGGCGATGACGCCCATGATCTTGCCGATGCCTTCGGCTTGGTCACCCAGATCGTTCATGTCGCGGCGCAGTTCCTCGGCCAGCTGGTTGACGTTGCCGATGACTGCGGCCACATCGGAAACCATGCCGGCCCCGGCCGTGGCTTTTTTCCGGGCGTCGTCGGCCAGGGCGGCGGCAGCGGCGGCGTTGCGCGCGACTTCCAGGACGGCGGTGTTCATGGCGTCCATGGCCAAGGCGGTTTCGCCGATGCGCTCCTTTTGCTCCACAGCCCCGTGCTCCACGGTGTCGACCTGATGGGCCAGCGCCTCGGTTTCCCCGGCCAGGGCGTCGGCGATGGCCTTGGCTTCCCGGGCCGTGACCAGCATCCGCTCGGTCTGTTCCCGCATGAGGGCCTCGCTGCGGCGCAGATCGGTATAGTCGGAATAGACGCAAAGCGAACCCATCATCTTGCCGTTGATGGCGTTAAAAAGGGGCGTAGCGTCGATGAGCACATTGCGGACATTGCCTTTGCGCGAAACCAGATCGACTTCCTTGCGGATGGCGCGCTTCTCGGCCATGCACAGGCCGAGCACGGTCTTGCGGCCGGGATCGCCATAAAAAAAGCCGGCCACGTTCTGGCCGTAATAGTCCTCAGGACGCCCGGAGTGCTCAATAAGGCGCATGAGGTCGTCGTTGGTCAACCGCAGGTTCTCGGCCTCGTCCACCACCACGAACGGGGTGGCCATGCCGGCCACAATGCCTTGATAATATCCCAGAGAGTTCTCCAAGTGGTGGACCATCTCGCGCAGCGACCGGCCTATGGCTTCGAATTCCTTGGGCAGGCCAGTGAGCAAGCTGGAACCGAAATGGCCCTGGGCGATGGCCCCGGCATAATCGACAAGGGCTTTCGCGCCGCTGGTGACGCCACGGATGAGACCGGTGATGAGAGCCAACAGCAGGACCACGGAAAGCACGGCCATGCTCAGGAACATGCGAAAAACCGTGGCCTCGCCTTCCTGGATGGCGTCGAGATTAGCCTTGTTGGCCTCTCGCTGCACGGCGACGGCGTCCAGGATGATTTTTTTAAGTGCCCGCCACTGCGGCGTTTCCTCGCTGTTGAGCATCTGCACGGCTTTGGCCGGATCGGTGGCGGCAATGTCCATGAGGCGTTTTTTCAGTTCATGGCTGCTCTCCCAACGAGGCCCGATCTGACGCAAGTCATCGGCGATGCGGCCGGCAGCCAGGGCCGTCGCCGAAGCCAGTGCCTCGCGAAACTGCTTGTCGGCATTGGCGTAGTTGTCCCGGGCCGTCTTGTCGCTGGGATTGAGCAACACGTTTCGGGTGGCCTGCTCTGTTTGCAATCCCTGGGCGTAAACGTCCTGAAGGTGATATAACAGCGGGCCGTCGATGGTGCTGACATTTTTGAGGTAGCCAAGCATCCTGTCTTGCTGCATATAGAGCAGCATAAGGGTCAAACTTGCCCCGATGACGCTGGCCACGCCAAGAGTCAACAGCAAGGATTTTAGGCTCAAGCGACTCATGATATCCTCCCGGGAGTCAGGCTATCGGCAAACGACACAGACGCCCTGGCGCGTTTCTGGAGCGCCAAGCACTGTGACGAACATATTGCAGCAGTGTATTTTGGGTTATAACTAAATGACATTGACTTGGCAACAACAGGATATCGGGAAATTCCTCACATGACCCAGGCTTTTAAAAAATCGCAAAACCTTTTTCTCGTGATTTTATGAACAAACAACCAGTAGGTAACGCAACTATGCATGAATCACCTTACCTGATCCCATCAACTACGTTTGACAGTTATGTATCCAACTTAATCAACGGAAACAAAAGCCACTGTCTATCGATTGTCGTAAGCCTCATTGACAAAGGAGTGCCCATTTCGGATATTTATACCCATCTATTTCAACGTTCTTTGTACAAAGTTGGAAGACTCTGGGAAGAAAACAAGATATCCGTCGCCGTGGAGCATGTCGCCACATCCATAACGGAAACGCTGCTCGCCCAAACCTACCCTCGGGCCGCCGCACTGCCCAAACATGGCCGGCGCGCCGTTGTGGCTTGCGTCACTGGCGAAAGGCATCAAATAGGTAGCCGTATGGTCGCCGATATTTTGGAACTTCGCGGTTGGGACAGCTATTATCTTGGAGCTGACACTCCCAAAGACGCCCTCCTTGATTTGCTCATTACACTACAACCCGAGTTGCTCGGACTTTCCGTCAGCCTGTCCAGCAATGCCGACCAGGCCAAGCGGCTTTTCCGCGAAGCGCTGGCGCACCGTCCGACCATGTTGTGCGTAGTCGGCGGCCAGGGCATCGCCGGAAACAGCCTTGACTTGGGAGAACTCGCCAGCGTACCAGTGATCGGCAACATCGAAATGCTGGAAAACTTTCTGCGACAACATGCCGACGCCTGACCATAATTTCTTTGAGCAAGCCTTCCACAGCCTGCTTCTTTCGGGGCCGGCCTTGTATTACGTCCTGGACAGGGACGGACGCATCGTGGAAGCTGGCGAAACAGCCCGACGTCTTGCGGCCGATTCCGTTGTCGGCAAGACCTTTCAGGATCTGCTGCTTGATTTCACTGCCGTGCCGAGGCTTAACGACTTGCTGCTCCGCCCCGGTCCCCATTTGCTCACCCTGCTTACCCGCGACGGCACCCCCCAGACTTTCCGATTCTCCTTCATCGATCTCGGCCACAGCATCCTGTGCCTCGGGGCTCAGGATTCCCAGGAAACGGAAATGCTGCGCAACACCTTGCTCGAAACCAACCAGGAGCTTGCCGCGCGCACCCGGGAACTGCAGCGGTCCAACGCCCGCCTGGAAACGATCAACACCCAAAAAAACCGTTTTCTGGGCATGGCCGCCCACGATCTTCGCACGCCCATAGGTCACGTGCTCTACAGCGCGGATCTGCTTCGCGACGAAGTCGCCAACCTGAGTCCGGAACAGGCCGAAGCCCTGTCGGTCATCGACCACGCCGGCAAGTCCATGCTGCGCATCCTCAACGACCTTCTCGACATCGCCAACATCGAAGCCGGCCGGTTTTCGCTCAATCTGGCCCCGGGCGATTTGGCCGCCGGCATTCGCGCCGTTGTCCAGCGCCTCATGCCCCTGGCCACAGCCAAGAACATGCGCCTGTCCTGCAGCCTTCCGGCAGACCTGCCCGAACTGGCTTTCGACGCCGTCCGCATGGAGCAACTGCTGACCAACCTCATCAGCAACGCCGTCAAGTACGCCCCGCCAGGGACGACGGTACGGATCGCCGGGGCCTGCGGCGACGGCCATGTCGCCATTTCCGTGGCCGACCAGGGAGTCGGAGTGGCTATGGAGGATCGCGAGCGGATTTTTGAACCCTTTGGTCGGGGCCAGGCCAGGCCTACGGGCGATGAGAAGAGCGTCGGCCTTGGGCTTTGCATAGCCCGCACCATTGCTCGTGGACATGGCGGGGATCTGGTCATCGACAGCCAGCCGGGCCAGGGCGCGGTTTTCCTTTGCACGTTGCCCCTGCCCCGACGAGCCAATGAAGGCGCGTCCTCTCTTGGCGCTCATGCCTGTCTGCACTGACCGCACACCGGCAACAGGGCTTTTCAGGCGTTTCATGGGAGCACGCCGTTGCGGCCCCGGACAGAAACCGGGATGGATTGGGCGCCATGCGCCGGCATGGCGGCGTTCTAGGTCATGCACCTCGCGAAAAAAAGCTTTTCGCGGTCGGCTGCACGGGATAAAAGGGCAAAACGCGTCGGAGCAATCCGGCCTCGTTTGCTGCGACACCATGACGCATTATCGTCGTTGCGGTTTTATCCGCCGACAACGACGCCAAGGAGTTTACCCATGCGCCGTACAATCCCCCTGCTGCTTATTGCCCTAGCCCTGGCCGCCGGCTGCACCCGTCCGCCCTATGCCAAGCCGGGAGCCGAGCTGACCGCCGTGGAAGACGATTATACCGACTGCTACAGCAAGGCTTCGCTGGACGTAAACACGCCGCCGTTCCCCGACCGGCCGCTGACGGTGGTGGATCAGGACGCCGACGCCTGCATGAAGGAACGCGGCTACGTACCCAAGATGCGGCTCAACTGACACGCTATTCCCGGCGGCAGGCCGCGCCTGATTCACCGCGCGCTGTCCGGCTCGGGTTTTGGCTGGAAATTCCGGATGCTGTTCGCGGCTCGGGAAAGCGAGACTTCTCCCCCCTTGCGCTTTGGGGAAATTGCGTTATCTTGAAGTTTCGACGGGGGCGCCCTGGTTTCGACGGGGATAGTGAAGCCCTGGTTGCAGGTCGAGGTGCCGCGAGGCCTCGTAAAACACGCGGCAACTGGTTAACTGCCAACGATTACGACTACGCTCTGGCTGCTTAATTGACAGTCAGCGTTCCATCAGCTGACGCCTGATATGCTGGACCGGAACGCCAAACCCCATCAGGCTGGCGCGAACCCTCGTCCGTTGGGGTAAGCACGAGACAATAGACGGACTGGCCGGAGGCGGCCCGGCCGAAAGGCCTGCCCGAGGCGAGATTGTTTTTCGGTCTAAGCCTGTAGACGCCTGGAGTGGAGCATTCTCGGACGGGGGTTCGATTCCCCCCGCCTCCACCATCCACCCCCTCGACACCGTCCGTTACGGTTCAAAAAGTCAGAAATTTCAGCCAGGAAGCCGGTCCGCAAGGGCCGGCTTCCTGCGTTTTTGGCAATGCCCGGTCGCCAGCCATAGCGGTCGAGCGCCTGTGTGAAACACTGCGAGCTTTGTCTTGAGTTGTTCAGCCAAGCGATCAGGAAGCTTCTGACAGTTTTCCGAGGCGAGTCCGTTGACACCCCCCGCAGGCTTGGATAGCCCTCCCGAAACCCCTTGATTTCATGCTGGCCACGACACCACCGACCAAACCAACAACACCCATGATCGTCACCCGATTCGCGCCAAGCCCCACCGGCCTGCTCCACCTGGGCCACGCCTATTCGGCCCTGGCCGCCTCTGAAGCGGCCAGAGAGGCCGGCGGGCGTTTTTTGCTGCGCATCGAGGACATCGATCCCGGGCGCTGCAAGCCGGAATTCTCCTTGGCCCTGATGGAGGACCTCCGCTGGCTGGGGCTGACCTGGGAAGAGCCGGTGCGCTTCCAGTCCCAACATATGGCGGACTACACGGCGGCCCTGGGCCGATTGCAGGCCACAGGCCTCGTCTATCCCTGCTTTTGCACCCGAAGCGAAATCCAGGCCCTGGCCGCGCCCCAGGAAAACGATGTGGAAGGGCCGGTCTATCCGGGCACCTGCCGCGATCTGTCCGAATCCGCCCGCGCGGCCCTGGCCGCGAACCGCCCCAACGTCTGGCGGCTCGACATGGCCCGGGCCCTCGCCCAGGCCGGCGAACTCGTCTGGCACGACGACGGGCGCGGGCAAGTCCGGGCCGATCCGGCCCGCTTCGGCGACGTGGTCCTGGCCCGCAAGGACGTGCCCACGAGCTACCATTTGAGCGTCGTCGTGGACGACGCCCTGCAAGGCGTCAGTTTGGTGACGCGCGGCGAGGATCTGTTCGCGGCCACCGACGTCCACCGCCTGCTCCAGGCCCTGCTCGGCCTGCCCACGCCCCGCTACCGCCACCACACGCTTATGCGCGACGCCTCGGGCCGCCGCTACGCCAAGCGCGACAAGGCCCTCACCCTGCGCGCCCTGCGCCAGGCCGGCAAAACGCCTCAGGACGTGCGGGATATGGTCGGTTGCGGAGCTGTTACGGCTTGCCTCCACCCAGCAGCTGTACCGCATTGTGTTTCTTGAGCTGTCACAGCAACAGGCCGCCTCAACATACCATCGTGACCGTATTTTTCTAAAAGCACATCGAAAATCGCCCTTTCACCATGCCCAAGCAACGCCACCATCCATATATGCCGTCGTCATAACAAACAAACAGCGACACCATTTAACCACCATTACAACGTCATACTAATAACTATTCAGACTATAATAATAGACACTTAGCCTATTTCTTGCCATAATTGCGCATCGATTCGCTTCAATTTATATAGAAACAAACATCCCGCGGGAGCACGACCGCCTATCCATTGACAAGATCGCGCACTGCAGGCATGATTTCTAGGCTTACATGGCAATCAGATGACCATTTATCATAATTACCAATATCGTCGCCATCCCGGCAGAAAGTCTCGATCAGCTCTGTGAGATTTTCCATGCGACACCTCGTCTTTGTCCTGGCCCTCGTCTTGCTGCCGCTGTCCGAATTGGCCTGGGCCGCGAGCGAACTTGGTTATGCCGTACGCACCGGCGACAGCCGAGCCGAAACCAACAGCCTCAACGGCTGGACCTACGCCACCTTTTCCGGCACGGCCTATACCCGCGTCAGCGACCCCTCGTTCCAGGCCTTGTCCTACGATTCCAGCGGACGGGTGGCCTCCTATGTCATTGCCGGAGAAACCCGCTACATCTACTACGGCGACGACGCTGCAAGCCAAATCCGAGACAAGGCCGCTTCCGTGGCGTTGCAGCAAGCCGGCAACGGCTTCAATCTGCTGGCCAGCCAGCGGGCCATAGACCGCACCATCTTTGACCGGCTTTTCGCCACGCTCGTCGCCACCCGCCTGGGGGCCAAGGGGCTTTCCGCCGGCGACGACACGCCCGCCTCCATGGCGGTATGGGCCGACGGCTCCTACACCATGCAGGGCAGCAACCAGACCGGCTCCCAGCACGCCTCCAACCAGTACATCGCCCTGGCCGGCATGGACTACACCGTGTCCGACCGGGTGACCCTGGGTTTTGGCGCGGGCTTCAACCAAAACTTCACCGACTACCACGCCGGCAAAGCCTCCAGCCAGCGCGACGACTATTTCATCTTCAATCCCTATGCCGGGTTCACCCTCTGGGACAGGCTGTGCCTGGGCTTGCAGGCCGGACTCAAGTACGGCCGTTCCACGCTTTCGGGCAGCCAGTCCGGGGACTACCAGTCCCTGACCACCTCGGCCGGCGGCTTCCTGACCTATGCCTTCATCCGTGACCGGCTGATGTTCACCCCGGTGGTCGGCTACAGCTATTCGTATCGCAATCCTTACGCCGACGGCGTGGAAGCCACGGCCGTGGGCATGGCCAAAGCCGGCGGCCGGCTCACCTACCAGTTCGAGAAAGTGCTTCCCTACATCGATCTGGCCTACAACTACGACACCGTGGGCCAGATCGGCGGCCAACGCAGCGACATGCTGGCCACCGTCGGCCTGGACTACATGCCGACCAATGCCTTCAGCATCAGCCTGTTCGCCTCCAACACCTTTTTCCGGGACAAGGAATACTGCACCACCTTCGATCTGAATCTGCGGTATACGTTCTGACGGCGCGACGGCCGCGACAACAGGGCGGCCAAGGAGGTTCCATGTCCCGGTTTGCTTGCCACGGCATCGCTTTTCTCGCCACGATCTGTCTTACCCTGCTCCTGGCCTTGTATCTGGCCGACACGGCCCAGGCGGCCAAGGACGCCGAGCCGGCCGGCGTCGTCTCGGCCATCGAAGATGCAGTCAAGGCCATCGCCGCCGACGGCACAAGCCGCGACTTGGCCCTGGAATCCCCGGTCTTTGTCGGCGACGCCATCGTCACCAGCCCCACCGGCGCGGCCCGCATCAGCCTGCACGACGGCACGATCCTGACCTTGCAAGCCGAATCGCGCCTGGAAATCAAGGATTTCGCCTACAAAGGCCAGTCTCCCGACGCCATGAGGATGGCCGTTTCTTTCGTATCCGGCATATGCCGGCTCTTAAGCGGCCAGATCGTCAAGAAAAACCCCGACCGGTACGTGGTCGATTCTCCCTATGCCACCATTGGCATACGCGGCACCGAGATCGGCACGCGCATCCGGGGCAATGCCCAGCTCGTGGCCCTGCTCTCGGGCATGCCCGTGAGCGTCACGGCCAGGGACGGCCAGTCCCAGACCATCCCCCAGCCGGACTACGGCGTGGACCTGGGTCCCGGGAAGGCTCCTTCGGCTCCACGCCCGCTGACCGAAGAGGAGAAAATGCTCTTCACCCGCCTCGTCTTCCGCCGCCAGATGGACAGCATGCGGCTGCAAATGCTGTTGCAATCCAGCCGGCCGGTCATGCGGCCGGGGCGTTTCTAGTTCTGGCGGCGACGCCGCGGCCGTTCCTGTCCTGCTCCCAGACGCGTCACATGGGGCCGGCCTCAAGGAGGTCGGCCCCGTGTTTATAAAGACCCATAGGACTGGCGTGACCGTCCGGCTGTCGCCTACCGCGTTGCTTGCGAAATCACCCGATCTCCGTCGCCAAAGGCGGTCGCGATGGATTACGTCGGGCGGCCGCCGAGGCATGGTTCCGACGCCCACGACCAAGCCGGACGATCGTTCAGGGAGAAGGCGGTCCGGGGCCGTCCGCCGCGACGCCGGACCAGGCCTCGGCCAGTCCGCGGTGGTGGTCCGCGCCGTCCAGGACCAGACAACGCCCCCGCGAGGCGTCGCCCAGCCTGGAGAGAAACCGCCGGCACAGCCAAGGCGGCGTATTGGCGTCGTCCGAACCAACCACATGCGTTTGCGGGATGTGGGCCACGGCCGGGGCAACGTCGGCCGGATTGCGCCAGTCCGACGTCAGGGCCAGGCCGTGCAGTTCGGCCCAGGCCGCGAGGTCAAGATTGGCGGCCACGGTGACCAGTCCAACCACGTCCGTGCGCCCGGCGGCCAGCAGCACGGCCAGGGAGCCGCCGCCGGAATAGCCGATCAGCCGCAGGCTGTCGGCTCCGTAAAAGGCCTTGGCGACATCCAGGGCAGTGTTGAGACAGGCAATGGTTTGAGGCGCGTAACGCTGCGTGGTCCACAGCGCCGAATCGAGGTCGGCCAGGATTTCGGGAGAAAGGCCTTGCCCTGGCCGGGCCAGATAAACGGCCTTGCCGTCGGGAGCCCTGGCTGCCAACCGCAGGCCGACAGGATCGACTGGGGTCGGATCGTCCGAGGGCCTGCTCCGATTTCGGTAGGCCTGGCCGTCGCCCTCAATATACACGGCAAGCGTCCCTCCCCGTCCGTTTCGGCCAAAAGCGACAAGGGGGGCGGGACAGGCCGGTCCGGTCTCCAGGACGACCGGCGTCAATCCGCCCGAAGCGGCGATGGCGGCCGCCAGATCCCGGCGCGCGGCGCTGCCGGCCCTCCCCGCGCAGCCGCCGGCAAGCGCGGCCAGCAGCAGACACACAGCGGCCATCAGGTACGGCCAGGGGCGGTTCCTACGCGCCGGGGCATGAACAGGTGGTGCCATTATGACGAGATGCGTAACGACGGCCATGCGGGTTCTCCCGGGCGGTGGCGCGAGCCTGCGCCAGCCTTCGGGATGATGGCCCGAAACGCTTCCCGGGGCAATGCGGCCGGCCGACAGTCAGGAGGCACGGTAGGCGGCCAGGCGGGCGGCGTCCGGCGGTTTTCGGCCGTCGAATTGCCGGCATGCCGCGAAGTAGCGCAGATCGGCGGCCCAGACTCCCAGGTCGCGCAGGCCAAGTCCCAGCAGCTTGCGCCAGCCAGGCAGGCCGGCGGCCAGATCCCCAAGCGGCCCCAGCAGTTCGGTGGGGTCGCGAAAACATTCCCAGTCGCAGGCCCGGCAAAAGGCTTGCCCGTCCAACCGCTCCCGGCCAAGCTTCCAGAACGGCCCCAGGTTCTCACGTCCCCGGTAGCCGCAGGGAAAGCAGTCGCCGTGGCGGTCCACGTAAAAAAAGCTCACCCCGCCAAGACAGGGCCGGTCGGCCTTGGCCGCGCCCTCGTAGCGCCGGATCAGGGCGGCCACGGCCGAGCGGGGCGTGAAAATGCGCAAATCCCCCCGGTGACGGGCCACGGCGGCATCGAGGGCGGCAAACAGCGCCCGTTTTTCCCAATCGGCGAAACTGACCCGCCTGTCGCTGGCCGTGGCGGCGTAGGCGGCGGAGGCTCCCTTGGCCGCGTCGTCGTCGCTCATGGGGTAGCAACAATTGGCCATGGTGAACCCCAGGCCGGCGGCGGTGGTGAAAAAGCGCGACAGCCCTTGGCCGGCCAGCTTCTGAAAGCCGGCCGCGTCTTCAGCCTCAAGGGGAATTTCGCCGGTCATGAGGCGGGTGAGGGCCAAATTGGCCGTGGGATACAGGCCATGGGCGTGAAAAACGGGCAAAGCCCGGGCAATCCCCTCCATCAGCCCGGGAAAGCCCCGATTGGCTTCATGGACCCCGGCATCGGCGGAATCGAGGCTGATCCAGAAATTGCGCACGGGCGTGGCGGCAAGCATCGCGGCCAGCCGGGTCACGCGGTCCATGAAATCCGGCGCGTCGGGCCGGGCGAACCGGTAGCCGTTGGTGCCGGAGCGCAGATACTCGATGCCGGCCCGGCCGGCATAGTCCAGAAGTTCGCAAAGCAGGTCGCCGGCCAACAGCGGTTCGCCGCCGGTAAAGGACAGGGCCGAAACGCCCAGGGCGGCGCAGTGGTCGATGATGCGTTTGGCCGCCTCGCGGTCCAGGTCGCCGCGCGGGCCACCTCCGCCAACGTTCATGCCGCACTGGAAGCACTGGGCGTTGCAACGGTCGGTGAGCTGCACCACCACCTGACGCGGACGGCCTCGGCGACGCAGTATTTTCAGAATCGGCATGGCGACGGGCTAACCCCAGCCGGGCGCGGAGTCATGTC
This sequence comes from Solidesulfovibrio magneticus, assembly GCA_002482565.1. Classification (GTDB taxonomy): domain Bacteria; phylum Desulfobacterota; class Desulfovibrionia; order Desulfovibrionales; family Desulfovibrionaceae; genus Solidesulfovibrio; species Solidesulfovibrio magneticus_B. The sequence goes on along the minus strand of DLGG01000071.1, from coordinate 12,868 downwards.
CGATTGGTGACGATGGCGCGTCGGACCTGGCCAACCAGCCTCTTGACGCCAAATCGTAACGACCCTGGGGCATGAAACACCCATGGATGTTTCCACCGCGCCAGGGATGCGCATCATCGCCTGTTGCAACCACAAGGGCGGCGTGGGCAAGACCACCTGCACGGTCAACCTGGCCGCCGGGCTGTCCCGGTCCGGCTGGCGCGTCCTGGCCGTGGACGCCGATCCCCAGGCCCATCTGACCGCCTCCCTGGGGCTGGCTGCCGCCCCCGAAGAGGGACTGAGCGGCCTGCTGGACGGCCGATGCGGACTCGCCGCCGCCTTGATCCGCGATGACGGTCTTGATGTCCTGCCCGCCTCGGCCGCCTTGGCCGAAACGGAAACGCGCCTGGCCGCCGCCGGTGCGCCGATAGGACTTCTGGCCGACAGCTTGCGCTCATCGGTCGGACACGACGCGGTCCTCATCGACTGCCCGCCCCACCTCGGCCAGCTCGCCCGACAGGCGCTCTACGCCGCAACCGACATCCTTATTCCCATGACCCCGGATTTCCTGGCCATGCAAAGTCTGGCCTGGCTCATGGACACCCTGGCCGAACTTGCCGCCAGCGGCGATGCTCCGGCCGTGGCAGGAGTTGTTCTCAACCGGTATTCAGCTCAGAAGCGGCTGCACCGGGAAGTGAAAACCCTGGTGGAAAGCCATTTCCCCGGCATGGCCCTGACTGCCGTCATCCGTGAAAACGTCGCCCTGGCCGAGGCTCCGAGCTTTGGCCAGGACATCTTCCGCTACGCCCCCCGTAGCGCCGGCGCGGCCGATTTCGCCGCCCTGGCCGTCGAGACGGCCGCCCGGCTGCGCCTGCCACGCCCGGCCGCAGCCGGCGGCAACCCATAAGGAAACGACCATGGCCAACCGCTCCCGTCTGGGGCGCGATCCCTTGCAGGCCGCGCCCAAACCTTCCGCCTCCAAGACCGCCACCCGCCGCAAACCGGCCGCCGCCAAAAGCGACGCCTCGGCTGATACGGCCAGGAAAAAGCCGGTTGCCGCCGCCAACGACAGCCGCCCGTTGCCGGATACATTGACTGCGGCCAGCTCCGTCAAAGCTGCGGTCATCGCCGCGCCCGAACAATCTCAGCCGTCTGCGGAGGCCCCCAGCCCCACGATTTCGCCGACCCAGGCTGCAACAATCGCGGCCTCTGCCCAACCGGCCTCCGCCGTTTCGAGCAAGCCGCCAGCGGCCGCTCCTGACGAGGCGACTGGCCCTGTGCCTGAAGCAGGCCAATCCCCCGTGCTGCCCAGCGCGCCTGGCCCCGACCAGAAGCTCGCGGTAGCCGACAGCTCCACAGCTGCGCCGGTCCAGGCCCAAGAAGCCGCGGCCCTGGGCCAAACGGATTCCATGCCCGCCTCGGACGCGGCCGCTTCGGAAGAAGCGTGTCCGGCCGCTTGCTCGGGCATGGCCGGTCCGGCACTGTCCACCGACGCCCATCCCGTAGCCGTGTTTCTGCGCGGCGTGCTCGAAGGTTTGCTCCCCGAGGGCGAGGCCGCCCTGTGCGTGGACGTCGACGAATCGACCAGCGCCCTGCCGGTGGAGAAACTCTTTTTTTTCAGCCACGCTCTGCAACGTATCGCCATGCCCCTGGAAAACGCCGCTTCGGCCGGCTGGCGGCCGGGCACGGCCACCGGACCGCTGCCGGTGCTTACGGCGCGCCTGCGGCCCATCGGCCGAGGTCGCCACAGCCTGACCCTGTTCGACAACGGCTGCTTTTTCAAAACCCGACTGCCGGGGCTGAGCCTGGACATGGAAGCCCTGACGCCGCTCACCACCTTTGTCGCCAAACGCCAAGGGTCGGTGATCCTGGCCCAGGGACGCGTAACCGCTTTTGAAATCATCGGCTGACGCCGCCAACAAGGAGTCTCATATGGAAAAGGACAAGAGCCGGATCAAGGTGGAAGGGGTGATGCAGATCACCGAAGTCATCGCCAACCTGGAAAAACTTGCGGCCGACATGAAAGCTGGTCTGGTCACCCTGGCCGCCGGCGACGAGTCGCTGACGCTGCGCCCCTCGGTGCTGGTCAACGTGGACATGAAGGCGTCGCAAAAAAAAGACAAGGAAAAATTCGCCCTGGAGATTTCCTGGAAAAAACACAAGGAAATGGACGGATTCGCAGGAGAATAAACGGCATAGGCCTCCGGCTATCGGGAGAAGGGTATCACGGCCTCTCCCCCTTTAGCCGGAGGCCCGCTGCCCGAGCCGATGCCCTCCATACAGCCAGAGCATTGATGGGCTCATATCGTTACGGAAGCTCCACAGCCCCAACAACTAGTCGATGATAGAGTTTGAAGCGATGCCGAATTCACTCTGCAATTTTTGCTTAGCCAGATTCTCGTTCTTGTAATACACATTTTGATCAAGCATTGACTGGTGGCCACAACCGTGGTCAATGCAATCTGAAATGTCGCAGTGACATGCCGTATACCCATATCGATGCATATCATGAAACCACAAAGCACCGATATCTACACCATATCCTCCACAAGAAGCAATGCAACCGAAAGGATGGACAGGACCAAGCGGACTTGTAACGGATCGAACCAACCGCATATTAATAAGGCACGACCACTCGTTAATACGACATGGAGGAAGCGGCCAAGGATTTTCTCTGTAACCTTCGCAAAAATTCGCTAAATGAAAGGGCGTGCAATTCTTATATTTATAAAAATCATGCTTTTCATACAAATCGTACAACTCCTGATAATTCGGCCTATAGGAAAGATATTTATCGCCTGAACACTTCTTCGCATAATATGCAGGACATCCCACACACGCGCCAACACTTCCTGCACCAATATGATCTTTGCACTTGCCCAAATAAAGCCCGACAACATCACGCTTATGATACGTATCGTTATGACATATATAAAGATAATCCTTATCAGTCATCTCCCAGGCATATTGATACCGCACAGACAGCCTAGCCTCTTCTTCTACAATCGAATCAACATCCATCAAGCGAATCCAGTAAAAATTTTTTGGAACATAAAATATCAATCTTGATTTCAGCTTGTTCTTAATAAATTCAAATCCGTTCAACTGCCTTGGTGTATTTGCATTTTCTGCGATGAGATATATTTTATCTATATGCTTATGACTGTGTTTGAGCAACGACAAAATAGCCAAGGTCGTCTGAAAAGGCTTGCCCAAAGCATTCACTGCCACGTCGACAACTTTCAAAGACATATCAACTCCACAATAACACGCAAAGGTCTCAGCATAAAAACCAGAGACTGCTTATCATAACCCAGGCTGCGTTTTGCTGCCCTCAGCCCTGCTCCTCGAAAAACCGGATAGCGTTTCGCAGCTCTCCAAATCGGAAAATGTTGTAATGGGCTTCCACTCCGTCCATGGTTTGCTGGCCCTGGCCCGTAGCGAAAAAGACCGTGCGAAGGCCGGCCTGGCGCGCGCCGTAAATATCGCGATACATGTCGTTGCCGACAAATACCACGTCTTGCGGCGGCAAATGCAGACGCCGCAGCGCCAGGGCGAAGATGCGCGGATCGGGTTTGCGGTAGCCAAGATCGCCCGAGACGACGATGGGATAAAAATACTGGTCGATGCCGACCATGCGCATCTCGGGCACAGCCCAGGCCGATTGGGCGTCGGACAAGGCGGCCAGTCTGTAGCGCGGCCGCAGTTCGTCGAGCACCTCGCGAACGTCAGGATAGAGTTCCAGGCGATTGAGTGAAATTCCCCGGTACAGCTCAGCCAGGAAATGCGGCAACTGGGCCAGCTTGGCCTTGGGCAGGCTCACACCCGAGCGCTCCAACCGCGTTTGCAGAAACTCCCGCCACACCGCCACGGCGTCGAACTCCGGAAACGCCTCCCCGCCGGTCCGCCGCTGGGCCTTTAAAATCTGGTAATAGCCGTCGCGCACGTCGCCTCGGCTGGTGCGGATGCCGTAATACTTGAGCAGGTGGCTGATGGAACGGTAGATCTGCTCGTTGCCCTCATCGGTGTTGATGTCAATGAGCGTGCCGTTGATGTCGAAGATGATGGCCCGTACGATCACGCCAGTCCTCCGTTAAAAATTACCCGCGCCTCATGGACAAGGCGCTTGCGGTAGTTCGTATCCAGCCAGCCGTTGCGGGCAATGCGCAACAGCGTCAGCCCCAGATGAAACGGCAGCCGGCCGGTCAGCGAGGCAAAGGTCCGCTCCCGATCCGGAAAATGGCCGGCGTATTCCCACAAGAAATGGCCGATATACGGCTCGGCCCGGTCGATGTCGCCGGTCATTTGCAGGAAACAGTGCTTGAGTTCGCCGCACAGCCGGCCCACGTCATAGACCCGGTCGTCGCGGTGCATGCGCTCCAGGTCGATGGCGTAAACGGCTTGGCCCCGGCCAAACAGAAAATTGGACGGCGTGGCGTCGCCGTGCACCGCTACCTGCACGTCCTGCCAGTGCTCGGGCCGGGCAGCGTAGGCATGGCCGAGGTCGTAGAGCCGGGCGGCCCGGCGTTCGGAGATGCCGCCTTGGGCGGCAAGATAGCCCACCACCCGGTCGAAGTAGCCCTGTGTGCGACCGAAATCCACCCGTTCGGGACCGGCGGCGGCGTTGTGCAGCCGGGCAAAAAACCGGGCCAGACCGGACAGCTTGCGGAAAAGCCGGTCGCCTCTTCCGGCCGTGGCGGCGGCGGCGACAATGGCGTCGAGCTGTTCGCCGGCCAGGTGTTCGACCACCAGCAGGTCGCCGAGGTCCTCGCGCACGCCCAGGGGCCGAGCCACATAATCCGGCGGCGCATCAAGGCCCAGGCTTCGGGCGTATTCCAGACTGCGGCGTTCGCTTGCGGCGGACTGCGGCGCGTTGCTGCCGTTGAGGCCCCGGGCCCGGGCGTAGAATTTGCCCACGACCCGAACTTCAGTCCATTTGTCCTCATACAGATAGACGGCGCTTTCGGCCGAGACCCGGTAGACCCGGAAACGGGGCTCCTGTTCGGCCTGGACAAGTTGCGGCAAAATGGCGTCGCGCAAATAGCCATGAAGCGGGTCGGCGGGGGCGAGGTGTCCGAGGTACTCACGCATGGGCGACATCTTTGCAGGCTTATGCTACATTTTTGTGGTTCCGTGGCCTGTTGACCCAGACACCAACGTGGATAACCATGATTAGCCTATGCCAACACTTGCCGCTTGCAAATACCCCGCCGCGCTTTTTCATCGCACCCCGGCAACGCCTGCTTGTTTTCGTGAATTGCCAAACAATCCCGGGGCAGAAGCCACGTCCAGGGAAGACGGTCAAACGGCTTCGGACACGGACGAGCACGGCTCGCGCCTGGTCTGCGCCGCCTGCCGGCTCATGATTACGGCCCCGTCCTGGCGCATGGCCGTGGCCGGTTCGCACCGCCATGTTTTTGCCAATCCCCATGGTCATGTTTTCGAGATCGGCTGTTTCGCCGCCGCCCCGGGCTGCGCTGCCGTGGGCTCGCCGACGTCCGACTTCTCCTGGTTTCCCGGGACCCTCTGGCAAATCGCCGTCTGCGTGGCCTGCGGCCTGCATCTGGGCTGGCGCTATATCCAAAGCGACGGCGGCAGGTTTTACGGGCTGATTCTCGACCGCCTGCTTCTGACGCCGGAAAACTTGGCCTGAATTCTGCATAAACATTACCGACGGCCCACGGCTTGCCAGGCAGGCGGGACGCGCTATTTTAACTTGATTTTTTTAGTAGGAAATATTTGTCTCCCAACTCTGCAACGCGGACGGACGTCAAGTTCCCGCCGCTCGGAGGGATCACCATGAACCACCTGACCCTTATCCCCACAACCCCGCCTATCAGCCTCACCTGGGCCGATGACGCGGACGACAAGGACAGCATCGTGAAACCCGTTTTCGACAACCCGATTCTGGCCGGCGCCGACCGCATGGTCTGCGCCCACTGCGGCGAGGACGTCACCCGCGGCAGCCTGCGCATCGCCGTCAACGGTTCCCACCGCCATCTCATGCCCACGGCCCACGGCATCGATCAGGAGATGGGGTGTTTTTCCCTGGCCCCGGGCTGCCTGACCGCCGGGCATTTCGCCATGGATTTCGGCCTGGGCGAGGACGGCTTCTGGCAGATGGCCCTTTGCGCCTCGTGCGGCAACCACCTGGGCTGGCATCATGAAAAGGCCGACGGCATGGGCTTCTACGGCCTGATCCTCGACCATCTGGCCCCGGCCGCCGACGTCGACAAGGACGCCGCTTAACAACGCTTCCTGTCGGCAGGAAGACACGGATCGCGTCATCCTGGAATACGCCCGCTTGCATCGCTTTTGGTTGGATACCGAAAACCGCCTCGCCTCCGCAGCTTCCCCGCCTCATACGCCGCTGCATCATAAGGCTCGTCATGCCCTTCGCCGCGAAAGCCTCCCCGTCGGAGGCTTTCCGCCCCGGAGGTCGCCCTTCTCGCCCGGCGGCACGAATCCGACGGCTGCCGTGACGGCACGCTGCCCCACGCCTTTCCAGCCCGGACCGCGAACGAGACGCCGCTGCCCTCGCCTTGCGGCCTCAAGGCTCCAACCCCTCTGGTGATCGCGTCCCTGCCCTGGACATAAAAAAAGCCGGGAGCTCGAAAGCCCCCGGCCGGAATGGTCGTCGTCGCAGCCTGCCTTAGGCGGCGCTCACCGTGATCACGTCCTCGAACTCGGCCGTCACCTTGAAGCTCTTGCCGTGGGCTTCGACGAAATAGTCGTTGCCCGGGAAAAGCTGGACATTGGCGCAAAAGGCGTCGCCCACATAGATGTCCTTGGCCTCGCCGTTGGTCTCGAAGCGGATGGTGGTGCCGTCGCTTAAGGTCACCATCTCTTCATGATTGATGCTCTTGGGAAGGTCGGCTTCGGTGTAGTTGCTCATAACGCTCTCCAGGTTTGGCGATTATAAGGCCTGCCCGCCCGCAGCGGGCCGATAACCGGGATGTTTGTCTTGAACCTACGCCCGTTTGCGACGGATGCAAAGTCGTTTTACTGTTTACCAACCAAGAACATAGGCAAAGATGAGGGGCGCGACGATGGAAGCGTCGGAATTGATCATGAACCGAGGGGTGTCGATGTCGAGTTTGCCCCAGGTGATCTTCTCGTTGGGCACCGCGCCCGAGTAGGAACCGTAGGAGGTGGTGGAGTCGCCGATCTGGGCGAAGTAGGCCCAGAAAGGCGTGTCTTCCAGCTCCAGATCCTGGATCAACATGGGCACGACGCAAATGGGGAAGTCGGCCGCGATGCCGCCGCCGATCTGGAAAAAGCCGATGGGCGTGCCGGCCTTGCCCTGCTCGGTGTACCACTTGGCCAGCACTTCCATCTGCTCGGTGCCGGTACGGATGGCATTGTGGCTTTTCACATGGCCCTGCATGACCTCGGCGCAGAAGATATTGCCAAGGGTGCTGTCTTCAAAGCCCGGGGAGTAGATAGTCAGGCCCTTTTCCTTGGCGGCCAGCACCCAGGAATGCTCCTTGGGGATCTGGAAGAACTGGGCAATGTCGGGCTGGTCGAGCAGCGCGTACATGTATTCGTAGGGGAACTTGGGTTCGCCGGCCTCGGCCGCGGCGGCCCACAGCTTGGAAATGCGGCGCTGGACCTGGCGCAGGACGCCTTCGGGGATGCAGGTATCGGTGACGCGGTTAAATCCCTGGTCGTACAGCTCCTTTTCCGCCTCGGGCGACAGGTCGCGGTACTCGGGCACCATCTTGTATTCGTTGTGGTTGAAGAGGTTGAACAGGTCCTCTTCAAGGTTGGCGGCGGTGCAGCTGATGGCGTGGACCTTGTCCTGGCGGATCATCTCGGCCAGGGAAATGCCCAGCTCGCAGGTGCTCATGGCGCCGGCCATGGTCAGAAACATCTTGCCGCCGCGCCCCAGCAGATCGTTCCAGGCCTTGGCGGCGTCCAGGGTCTCGCGGGCGTTGAAGTGGCGGAAATTGGTTTCCATGAAACGGGATATGGAAGACATTGCGGCTCCTTGGGTTATTCCTGGGCGGAAGCGACGCTTTCGCGTCCTTCCTGCTCCGTTGCGGCGTCCGGGGAAGGGGGCCCAAAAGCCCTCGTAAACAATGTTGTCCCCATGGCGCAAGGCTTCGACCATATCCTCTCTCGAGCGCACCGTCCAGAGCGGACCGACGTTACGCCCCCATGGGAATGCCCGCGACGCGGCCAAATCGTCCCACGGGAGATGGTCTAGCTGACTACGCCAACGCGGTCAGGATGCCAGCAGCGCGGCCAGGGCAGCCTCGATGCCCGGCTGGTCGATGCCGCAAAGGGCGCGCAGGGCCTTTTGGGAGCCATGCTCCACAAAGCCGTCGGGCAGGCCCAGGCGCTTGACCGTAAGACCGGACAGGGCGCCGGCGTCGGACAAGGCCTCGACCACAGCCGAGCCAAAGCCTCCTTCCAGCACGTTTTCTTCCACCGTCAACCAGCGCGTATGGGTCTTGGCCAGCTCCAGCAGTTGGACCAGAGGCAGGGGCTTGATGAAGCGGGCGTTAAAGACCGCGACCTGCCTGCCTGTGCGCGCGGCCAAAGCGTCGGCGGCGGCCACGGCCGGCATGACCCGGCTGCCGATGGCCACGACGAGGCCGTCACTGCCCTGGCGCACGAGTTCCCCCTGGCCGATGGGCAGCGGTTCGGCCTTCTCCGGCACGGGCAGACCCACGCCGGCCCCGCGCGGATAGCGGATGGCGGTCGGACCGGGATGGGCCAGGGCGGTGGCCAGCATGGCCGGCAGTTCGGCCTCGTTGCCCGGGGCCATGCAGACGAGGTTCGGAATATGGCGCAGATAGGAAATGTCGAAGGCCCCGTGGTGGGTGGCTCCGTCCTCGCCGACGAGACCCGCCCGGTCGAGGCAAAAGGTCACGGGCAGGTCTTGGAGACAGACGTCGTGGACGATCTGGTCGTAGGAACGCTGCAGGAAGGTGGAATAGATGGCGACCACCGGCCGAAAGCCGGCCATGGCCAGGCCGGCGGCGAAGGTGACGGCGTGCTGTTCGCAGATGCCGACGTCGACGAACTGGTGGGGCAGCTCGGTGGCGAACCGCGACACCCCGGTGCCTTCGGGCATGGCGGCGGTGATGGCCATGACGCGTTTGTCGGCCTTGGCGGCGGCAAGTAGCGCCTCGCCAAAGACCTGGGTGTAGCTCGGCGGGCAGACCCCGGCCTTTTCCACAAGCCCTGTCTCGGGCTCGAAACAGCCCACGCCGTGGAAGTAGGTGGGGTTGGACTCGGCCGGCTCGTAGCCCCGCCCCTTCTTGGTCAACACATGGACCAGCACCGGGCCTTCGATGTCCTTGACTTCCTTGAAGACCTCGATGAGCCGCTCGGTGTTGTGGCCGTCGATGGGGCCGAGGTAGTTGAAGCGAAAGGCCTCGAACAACATGCCGGGCGTGAAAAAGCTTTTAAACGACTCCTCGCCGCGCCGGACATAGCCCATGAGGTCGCCGCCGTAGGGCAGCGAACCGATCCAGCTTTCCATGTCCTTCTTGAGTCGCTTGACCCAGCGCTGGTTGAGCTTGCGGCTCAGAAACAACGAAAGCGCGCCGACGTTTTTCGAGATGGACATCTCGTTGTCGTTAAGTACGACAATGAGCCGTCCGCCCCAGCCGCCGGCCTGATTGAGGCCCTCGTAGGCCAGCCCGGCGGTCATGGAGCCGTCGCCGATGACGGCGATGACGTCATGATCCTCGCCCTTGCGGTCCCGGGCCATGGCCATGCCGAGCGCCGCCGAGATGGACGTGCTGGAATGGCCCACGCCGAAATGGTCGAAGGGGCTTTCGGCCGGACGCGGAAAGCCGCTGACCCCGCCCATGGTGCGCAGCGTATGAAACTCTTCCTGGCGGCCGGTGAGGATCTTGTAGGCGTAGGCCTGGTGCCCCACGTCCCAGACGAACTTGTCACGGCCGGGATCGAAGGCGGCAAGAAGGGCCAGCGTCAGCTCCACGACGCCCAGGGACGGGGCCAGATGGCCGCCGTTCATGGACACCGTGCCGATGATGACCTGCCGGATTTCCTCGGCCAGCACGGTGCGTTCCTCGGCGGTAAGCCCCGCCACGTCGTGGGGATGCTTGATGCGGGTCAGGATGCGCAAGGCCGCGTCGCTCATTGCCGTCATGTGGTCGTATCCTTGTGGGCCGCGCCGGAAAACCGGCCGGCGCGCCCTGGCGTCTCGGAATCGGTAAGGCGTCACATCCGGGCCGGGGCGCGCCCCGGCGTCATTGGTCGTGGCAAACTACTGCACCCGGACCACGATATAGCGGGCCAAGTCACGCAAAAATTCGGCCGCTTCGCCGGCATACGGATCGATGGCGGCAATGGCGGCGGCAACGCGTTCCTCGGCCAGCCGCCGGCTTTCGTCAAGGCCGATCATGGAAGGATAGGTGTTCTTGCCCTGCTCCCGGTCGCTGCCCACGGGTTTGCCAAGCGTCGCGGCGTCGCCGATCTCGTCGAGGATGTCGTCGACGATCTGGAAGGCCGCGCCCACGGCCTCGCCGTATTCCCGGGCCCGGGCCACGCCCTCCTCGCCCGCGCCGGCCAGGATGGCCCCGCACACGCAGGAAGCGGTCAAAAGCGCGCCGGTTTTCAGGGCCTGCATCCGGGCCAGCTCGGCCAGGGTCACGCCTTCCCGGGCGGTGTAGTCCATATCGAGGACCTGGCCGCCCACCATGCCGGCCGCGCCGGCGGCCTTGGCCGCCTCGGCCAGGGCCGGCAACACCAGCTCGGCCGCCACTCCCGGCCAGACCCGGCCCATGCAGCCGAAGGCTTCGGTCAAAAGCGCGTCGCCGGCCAGGATGGCCCCGGCCTCGCCAAAAACTTTGTGGTTGGACGGTCGGCCCCGGCGCAGGTCGTCGTCGTCCATGGCCGGCAAATCGTCGTGAATGAGCGAATAGGTGTGGATGATCTCGAAGCCGGCGGCAAAGGGCATGACCCTGGCCCGGTCGGCGTCGAAAAGCTCGGCGAAAACCAGGCACAAGACCGGCCGCAGCCGCTTGCCGCCGGCCAGCAGGGAATATTCCATGGCGGCCAGCAGATTCTCCGGCACGCCGCGCTCACGCATCCGCGCGCCGAAGCGCTCGCGCAGATAGACCTCCACCTCGCCGGCCATCACGGCCAACCGTTCCTTCACCGTCACGACTCCTCCCCGGCCGGCCCGCCGTCGCGGGAGGCCTCCTCATCGGCCACGTCAAACGGGACCACCGCGCCGTCCTCGCCGGCCAGGCTGATTTCCAGCCGGGCCGCCTCCAGGCGCTTGCGGCACGAAGCCACCAGTCCCATGCCTTCTTTATACAGCGCCACGCCCTTTTCCAGGGGCACGTCGCCAGCTTCCAGGGCGACGGCTATGCGCTCCAGGCGCACCAGCGCCTTTTCAAAGCTTTCTTCCTTCACGCTCACGGTTTTTCTCCGTCGTCGGGCCCGTCTTGGGACACCACGGCCCGAACGCGGCCTTCATACACCATGACGTCGAGCTTGTCGCCAGGGCGCACGTCGCCCTCCCGGCGCAGAAATTTGCCGGTGCGAAGGACCGTGGTCAAGCTGTAGCCCCGGGCCAGGGGCGCGGCCGGGTCCAGGCCGGCCAGCCGGGTGGCGGCCACGTCGAGCCGGCCGTGGCGGTCGGCGAGAAAAAGCCGCATGGCCGCCGCGATCCGCTCCTTGCGCCGGGTCAGGGCGTCGTCCCGGGCGTTCAGGCTTTGCCGGTCGAAACGTCGGGCCAGACGGGCTTCCAGGCCGTCGAGACGCCGGGTCAAGCCGTCCAGCCGGGCGACGCCGGCCCGCATCAGACGGTTTTCGCCAGCGGCAAAGGCCTCTTCCAGACGCGCCAGCCGCCGGGCCGGGGACATCCAGGCCAGCCCCCGAGCCAGAGCCTTGAGTTCTCGCTCGCGCTGGGACAAAAGGCTTCCCATCTGGCGGCGAAGGGCCATCTCGGCATCGTCCAGGCGCTGAGCCAACATGCCCCGCTCGGGCCACAACAGCTGGGCGGCATGGGAAGGCGTGGCGGCGCGCACATCGGCCGTCATGTCGGCGATGGTCACGTCCACCTCATGGCCGACGCCGACGAGCACCGGCAACGGCGAGGCATAAATCGCCTTGGCCACCTCTTCGGTATTAAAGGCCCACAAATCTTCTAGCGATCCGCCGCCGCGAATGAGCACCAACACCTCGGCCCAGTCGTCGGCCACGGCCCGCAACATGGCCCGCACGATGCCGGCCGGGGCGGCCTCGCCCTGGACCAGGGTCGGATAGACGCGGACTTTTGCCCCATGCCCGCGCTCCCGGCCGATGCGGATGAAATCGCGCACGGCCGCGCCGGCCGAGGCGGTCACCACGGCCACCCGGGTCGGATGGGGCGGCAAGGGGCGCTTTCTGGCCGCCTCGAAATAGCCCTTTGCGGCCAGGCGTTTTTTGAGCTCCTCGAATTCCAGCCACAGCCGGCCGGCCCCGACCTCCTGCACCACCTCGGCCACAAGCTGGTAGGTTCCGCGCGGCGGATAGACCGTCAAACGCCCGGCGACCATGACCTCCATGCCGTCGGCCAACAGCCCAGCCAGGGGACGCTCAATCACCTCACCGGTCAGGGGATCATACCGCTCGCCGCCGGACGTCACGCGCCCGGCCTGCGCGCCCTTGAACCAGACCACGCCCAGGGACGCCTCGGCGTCGCGCAGGGAAAAATAGACATGCCCCGAGCCCGGACGCGACAGATTGACCACCTGGCCGCGCACCCAGACGAAAGGAAATTCGGACTCGACCACGGACTTCAGCGCCCGGGTCAGCTCCGCCACTTCAAACACACGGGGCATGGTTGTCGTCACTTCGTGAAGACTGGGGGAGGGAACCCCTTTTTGGAAAAAAGGGGTTCCCTCCCCCAGACCCCCAC
>DLGG01000009.1:239-4637 GCA_002482565.1 Solidesulfovibrio magneticus | reverse complement strand
TCCTGGCCGGCCGGGCCGAGGCGGCCGGGCGCGACATCGCCCCGGACGCCTTGCCGCCTGCCCTGGCTGGCCTCGTGGCCGAGGGCGCGGCCCTTGAGCCCCCGGCCATGGCCGTCAAGGGCGCGGCCCTGCCGGCCTTTGATCCGCGCGGGGCCTACGGCCTGGCCTTGTCCCTGGCCGTGGGGCCGTCCGGCCCGGACGCCTGGGGCGGGCTGTGCCTGGGCCATGAGCTGCTGCGAAAACCCGTGGCCACCGACCGCTTCAGCTTCGCCGGCAAGGCCCGGGCCGTGTATCTGGGCGAGAACGCGGCCGCCGTGGCCGCTTCACTCGGTGGCTGTCCGCTCTATGGGCTGGCCGTGGGGCTGGAGGAATGGGCGCTGGCCCTGTCCGCCGTCCGGGGCGAGGTCATCAGCGCCGCTGAACTGGCCCGCCTTGGCGAACGTACCGTGTTGGTCGAGCGAGGGCTTAATGCCCGGGCTGGCCTATGCGCCGCCGATGACGACCTGCCGGCGCGCTTTTTCGCCGAACCCGGTTCGTCCGGGGAGGGCATTGCCGTGCCTCCCTTGCCGCGTGAGGATTTCCTGGCCGCCCGGGCCGCCTACTACCGGCTGCGCGGCCTGGACCCGGACGGCCGGCCCACCGCCGAGGCTGTCGCCGCCCTGGAGTCGCCATGGCCGATCTGACCGCCGCCCTGGCCCGGCGTTTTGCCGAAAAGCTCGCCGCCGCCGGCCTGACCGAGCCCGGCGCGGCCGTGGCCGCCTGCCTGGACGACCGCTTGGCCTTTTCCCGGCCTTCGCCCCATGAGGCGCTCCTGGCCGGTCTGGTGGACCGCCTCGGGGTGGGCTGCGTGCTCCTGGCTCCGCCGGCCCAGCCCCACCGCGCCATTCTGGAATTCCTGGCCGAACGCGAAGCCCCGGCCCTCCGGCCCCGGGATTGCGAGACGCGCACCTTTTTCCACGACATCCCGGTCATCGCCGAACCGACGGTGGAAGCCGCCGCCGCCGCCCTGTCCCGGCGCAAGGGGGCTTACCTGCCCGGGGTCGGCATCCTGGCCCATGGCGCGCTTTCCCCGGAGCAGGCCTTTGTCACGGTGTCGTCCGTGGCCTTTGCCGGGTTCGTCAAATTTTTCGCTGATTTCCTGGCCGCCAGCCGGGCCGGGACCGTGGACGCGGCCTATGGGGCCGCTTTTGCCGCCGCCTGTCGGAACCTGCCGCCCCCGCCCACCGTGGTTCCGCCTCTGGCCCGGGGGCCGTTTGCCGACCGCGAAACCATGCTCGCGGCCATGGCCGAGGCCGGCCGGGCCACGGTGGAACTGGGGCTGGTCGATTCGGTTTTCGGCAACATTTCCTATAATCTGGACGGCGTGCTGGCCATCAGCCAGACCGGCGCGGCCCTGGACGAACTGCCTGGGGCCCTGGACCTCGTGCCCCTGGACGGTTCGTCCTGCGCCGGGCTTACCGCCTCCAGCGAACTGGCCGCCCACGCCGCCCTGGCCGCCCTGGACGGCCGCCGGGCGATCCTCCACGGCCATCCCCGGTTTGCCGTCATCATGTCCATGGATTGCGAGGATCTGGCCACCTGCCCCCGGCGGGAACGCTGCCATGTGGACTGCGTCCGGGAGCGCTACGCCGGAGCCACGCCCATCGTGCCAGGCGAGGTGGGCTGCGGCCCGCGTGGGCTGGTCCACACCATGCCGCCGGCCCTGGCGGCGGGCGGCGGCCGGCCCGGGGTCATCGTCTGCGGCCACGGCGTGTTCACCATGGGCGCGCACGATTTCGGCGACGCCCTGGCCGCCCTGTGCGACATTGAAACTGCCTGCCGCGTCCGCTACTTCGCGGCCCTCGGCATTCCCACGGAGACCCCATGAACGAATCTCGCGCCGCCTTTCCCATGACCGTCAGCGTCGTCATCCCGGTTTACAACGAGGCGACCACCTTGCCGACGCTGCTGGCCAAGGTGCTGTCCCGGCCCGAAACCACCGAGGTCATCCTCGTGGACGACGCTTCCACCGACGGCAGCGGCGACTATCTGCGCACGCTCACCGGCGATCCGCGCATCCGCGCGCTTTTTCACGCCAAAAACCAGGGCAAGGGCGCGGCCCTGCGCACCGGGTTCGCCGCCGCCGCCGGGGACGTCGTCCTCATCCAGGACGCCGATCTCGAATACGATCCCGACGACTATCCGGCGCTGTTGACGCCGATCTTCGCCGGCAAGGCCGACGTGGTCTACGGCTCGCGGTTTTTGGGCGGCCCCCATCGGGTGCTCTATTTCTGGCACTCCGTGGCCAACCGGATGCTGACGCTTTTGTCCAATATGCTCAATGACATCAATCTCTCGGACATGGAGGTCTGCTACAAGGCCTTTCGCCGCGAGGTGCTGCAAAAGATCCGCATCCAGTGCGACCGGTTCGGGGTGGAACCGGAACTGACGGCCAAGGTGGCCAAGATGCGCCTGCGCATCTATGAAGTGCCGGTCTCCTACTACGGCCGCACTTACGACGAAGGCAAAAAAATCGGCTGGCGCGACGGTCTGGCCGCCTTGTGGTGGATCGTCCGTTTCGGCCTTTCCCGGCGCTGACATGGTGCTGCTGTATAATTTTTTCGCCCGCAAGCGGGCCGCCGAATCGGCTGAAGGGCAGCCGGGCGACACCGGTCCCGAAGCCGCCGCAACCGGCGACGGCAGCAGCCACGTTTTCGTCTACGGCACCTTGCGCCGAGGCTTTTCCAACCACCGCTTCCTGGCCGGGGCGCGGTTCGTGGGCCCCGGGCGCACCGTGGACGCCCACGGCCTCTACCTCGAAGCCGGCATCCCCTACCTGGCCGCCGGGGAAGGGCGCTATCCGGTGGTCGGCGAGGTCTACGCCGTGGACGCCGCCATCCTGGCCGGCCTGGACGAGCTGGAGGAGCATCCCCGGGTCTACACGCGCCGGCCGGCCCCCATTGTCCTGGGCGACGGCCGGCGGCTGACCGCCTGGGTCTATTTCGCCAACGAACCCCAAGGCGCGCCCCTGGCCTCGGGCGACTTCGCCGACGCTGGCGGCGTGTCCTCGAAATCCGCGCCGGCCAATTCCGAGGACAACGCGCCGCAGTGAGGTTTGGGCGGGGAGAGGGGTTAATAGGCTTTGAACAGCCAGGCGTAGACGACGTAGAACCAGCCGAGCAGGCCGTGAACAATAGCCCAGCCGATGGACTTGTTGAGGGCAAAGGACACGGACATGGCCAGGGCGGAGCCAAAGCCCACGCCGTACTTGATGATGGTCTGATTGGCATAGACAGCCATACGTTCCTCCTGGGAGTTTCCCTTCCCTACCACGAAGCGTCGTCGGACGCATCCCTTGGCCCGGGCCGGCGCGCAATTGACATTTGGCCGGCCGCCGCGCACATTGCCGGTATGGCCGGCATGACGCGAACCGCCCGATTTCTTGGACATGTGGCCGCCTGGCTCGGTCCGGCGGGGCTGGTCGCGTGCCTTGTTTTCGCCGGCCCGGCCCTGGCCGAAGGGACGCAAGCCGGGCCGGACGTGGTCCAGGCCGTAAACCGCCTGACCTACGGCCCGACGCCGGGTCTGCTCGACAAGGCCGCGGCCATGGGCGCGGCCGCGTTTATCGACGCACAGCTTGCCACCGAGCCCCAGCCCGAACCGCCCGAACTTGAGCGCGCCCTGGCCGCCCTGCCCACCCTGCAAAAAGACACCGTGCGCCTTTTCCGCGAATACGGCCCTCCGGCCGAGGAAGGCCGGGCCGAGGGCCCCGAGGCCATGCGCCGCACCTTCGACCGGGCCGACGCCGTGGCCCTGGAAGCCGCCAAGGCCCGGCTGCTGCGGGCCGTGGCCTCGCCCAACCAGCTCACGGAACTCATGGTCGCCTTCTGGTGCGACCATTTGAGCCTTGGCCCCAAAAAGGGCCTCAGCCACCTCTGGATCGGCTCCTACGAACGCGAAGCCATCCGTCCCCACGCCCTGGGCAGTTTTTTCGACCTGCTCGCCGCCACAGCCATGCACCCGGCCATGCTCATGGCCCAGGACAACTGGAAAAACGTGGTCGTGCGCGAGGCCGGCAAACCGGCCAAGGACAGCATCGACGCCACCTACGCCGCCGTGCTCATAAACCGCCAGACCCTTGGCCCCGGCGGTCCCCAAAAGCCCGCCGACGTCCAGGCCCTGGCCCGCATCCTCACCGGCTGGCGCGTGGGCGCGGCCCGGGCCGATTCCGACACCGGCGGCTTCTATTTCGACGCCGAGCGCCACGACCCCTCGGACAAGACCCTCCTGGGACAGCGCATCAAGGGCACGGGCTTTGGCGAAGGGGCCGCCGCCCTGCGCCTGTTGATCGAACATCCGGCCACGGCCAAAAACATCAGCCGCAAGTTGGCCGTCTATTTTCTCGCCGACGATCCGCCC
>DLGG01000009.1:0-211 GCA_002482565.1 Solidesulfovibrio magneticus | reverse complement strand
CGGCGACATCCGCCAGACCCTGCGCGCCCTTTTCACCAGCCCCGAGTTCCAGGACGACAAGTACCGGGGCGGGCGGGTGAAATCGCCCCTGCGCCAGGTGGCTTCGGCCCTGCGCGCCCTGGGCGCGTTCCCTGCCGACGCCGCCGGGCTGGTCGGCGTCCTGGCCGCCCTGGGCCAACCCCTGCCCGGCGACGCCGCCGAAGGGGCCCTG
>DLGG01000193.1:8031-9644 GCA_002482565.1 Solidesulfovibrio magneticus | reverse complement strand
ACGACCGTCGCTCCGGCCAGGATCGGCCCCAAGGCCCGGGCAAGCCCCGCTTCGACCGCGACGACGATCGCCGTCCGCCGCGCCAGGACCGGTTCGAGAACGACCGCCGGCCGCCGCGCCCCGAACGCTTCGAGGACGACCGGCCCGCGCCCCGCGCCGCCCAGCCCCTGGCCCCGGTCGAACTGCCCGAGGACATCCTGCCCGGCCGCAAGCCCGTGCGCGAACTTATCGAGCAAAGCCCCAAGTCCGTGGACGACGTGCTGCTGCGCCAAGGCCTTCGCGGCGCGGACGTGGACGCCATCGTGCGGGCCTGCGAAGCGGCCGGCGTGCGCTACCGCTTCATGCCCGGCCCGGACATGGACCGCCTCTATCCCGGCAACCACCAGGGCGTCATGGCCCGGCTGGCCGCCGGACAGCTCGCCAGCCTCGAAGACGTGCTGGCCGCCGGCCTGGACGCGCCGCTGCAAGTGATCCTCGTCCTCGACCGGGTGCAAGACCCGGGCAACGTCGGCGCCCTGGCCCGCACCCTCTACGCCCTGGGCGGCGGCGGCATCCTCGTGCCCAAGCACGAAGGCGCGCGCCTGGGACCCGGCGCGGCCAAGGCCTCGGCCGGAACCCTGACCCGGATGCCCCTGGCCAAGGTCACCAACCTCTCCCAGGCCCTGGATGCGGCCAAGGAAGCCGGCTACACCGTCGTCGGCGCGGCCGGCGAGGAAGGGGCGCAAAACGTTCACCTGGCCCAACCGACCTTCCCCATGGCCCTGGTGCTGGGCAGCGAAGATGAAGGCATCCGCCCGGGCATCCGCAAACGCTGCGACGCCCTGTGGCGCATCCCCCAGGCCCGGCCCCTCGACTCCCTCAACGTGGCCCAGGCCGGCGCGATCATGCTGGGGCGTATGAGCGCGGTTGTGGGAACGGGAGAGGGGTAAGACGGGGGGATGCCTCCGGCGGCTGGNNGAGGCCCCCAGACCCCCCATCTGAAGAAAAGGGTGAAAGGGGTTTTGCCGAGAAGCGGCACGCTGTCGGTTGGGAGGCCCAAAGGCCATCGCTGGCGCTTACTGGAAACGCCGTTGCTCCGGCGGCCGTGCCGGCCGGCTTCAGTCGTCGCCGCACTCGGCCAGAGAGGCGGCGCGGCGCGGGCGCTGGACCGTCCAGGGCGCTTCCCAGTCCGGCGGCACGCAGTAGGCTTCCTCGGGCAGGACGACCCGCCAGGCGTGAAGCCGCAGCGGCGTGGGGCCGCCGCCGTACTTGGCGTCGCCGACGATGGGATAGCCCCGGCTGGCCAGCTGGGCGCGAATCTGATGGGTGCGCCCGGTCTCCAACCGCACTTCGACGAGGCTGGCCGTGGGCGCGCGGCTGATGAGCCGAACCTTGGCCACAGCCTCCTTGCCGTCCTCCCCGGCCGTGACGCGCTGCCGGCCCGGCCCGCCCGACTTGGCCAGGGCGTCGCGCATGGTCACCCACTCGTTTTCCTCGCCGAGTAGCCACTTGCCCCAGACCCAGGCGAAATAGTCCTTGCGCAGCGTGCCGTCCTGCATGGCCTCGTGCAGGCCGCGCAGCCGGCGGTAGGATTTGGCCACCAGCAGCAGCCCGGTGGTGTCGCGGTCCAGGCG
>DLGG01000193.1:523-7965 GCA_002482565.1 Solidesulfovibrio magneticus | reverse complement strand
GCACGGGCAGGCCGGCCGGCTTGACGACCACGAGCAACTCGTCGTCCTCGTGGAGGATTTCCAGGGCCGGCATGGCCCGGCCGCCGGCCCGGCTGGCGGCTGGGCTGCCGGCTGCTCCTGCGACGGTCGGCGGGGAAATCTTGGCCGGCCCGTGCCCGGGTTTCGGCCGGCCGGTCGGCTCGTGCCCGGCCTTTGGTCGGCCGCCCGGCATAGCGGCCAGTTCGGGCGCAGCGGCCGGGCCCGCGTCGCCCATTTCAAAAGGCGGCACGCGCACGACTTGCCCTTCGGCCACCCGATCAAAAGGTTTGCAGCGTTTGCCGTCCAGGCGCACCTGTCCGGTGCGGATGCATTTCTGGAGCGCGGCCAGGGGCAGGCCCGAGCCAAGACGCCGGGCCAGATACTGGAGCAGCTTCTGTCCGGCCTCGGCGGCGGTGACGGTGATGTGTTGGACGGGTGTTTTCATGCAGGCGCGCCGTCAAACGACACAGGCGCAATCTTTCCGGCTTGACCAATCCCCCCATGGAAAGTTTTTGGGGAGGAGAGCGCGAGAGGAACCCCTTTTTGCAAAAAGGGGTTCCTCTCGCATCTTCATCTTCTTTCTCTTCTCTTTGCGCTCTACGGCGCCAGCTTGTAGCGGTTGCTGTCCACGATGAGCATGATCATCGAGTCCGGTCCCAGGCCGTTATGGTCCTGGGAGGACATGGTGTAGACGCCGGAGACGCCGACCACGCGTTCGAGTTTTTCCAGCGCCGCGCGCAGGGCCTCGGGCTCGGCCTTGCCGGCCTTTTCCAGGCCGGCCCGCAGCAGGGTCAGGGCGTCGTAGGCGTAGCCCGAGTGGGTGTTGAGCGGGAACTTCTCCTGGATGCCGTTATCCTTGTAGGCCTTGATGAAGGCCTCGATGACGATTTTCTGGGGATCTTCGTCGGGCAGGGATTCCGGGGCCATGAGCTTGGTGCCGGGCATGACCGTGCCGCCGGCGGCCTCGCCGGCCAGTTCCAGGTAGGTGGGGCCGGGCTGGCCGTGGCACTGCACCAAAAGCGGCCGCTCGCCGGGCAGGGCGGCGAAGTTCTTGGCGGCAATGGACCCAGCCGGTCCGATGGTCCAGACCACGGCGGCCTGCGGCTTGGCGGCTTGCAGTTTGAAGGCCTGGGCCGAGAAATCCGTGCCCTTGGGATCGAAGGTTTCCTCGGCGATGATCTCGATGCCGTATTTGGCGGCATTGTCCTTCAGCTCCGTCAGGCCGTCCTGGCCGAAGGCGTCCTTGGAGCTAAGAACCGCGATTTTCGAGATGTTCTTGCCCTTGAGGTAGTCATAAATTTTGGCCACGGCCGTGGCCGTGCGCTGGGGGGCCTTGAAGGTCCAGTCGTAGGGGCCGAACTTGCCGCCGGCCACCACGGCGTCGCCGCCCACGGTCATGATGACCGGGACGTGTTTTTCCTCGGTGTACTTCTTGACGGCCAGGCCTTCGCCCGTGGAGGTGGGGCCGATGATCGCCAGCACCTTGTCGCCCTCGACGAGCTGGCGGGCCTGGCGCAGGGCCACGTCCGGGGACGATTCGGTGTCGTAGGCCACGAGCTTCACGGGCCGGCCGAGGATGCCGCCCATGTCGTTGATTTGTTTGACGGTCATTTCGGCCACGAGCTTGCTCGGAGTGCCGACCACGGCGGCCGGCCCGGACTGGGCGAACAGTCCGCCCACGACGATGGGGTCGCCGGCCGGCGCGGCGGCGAGGGCGGCCGCCGGACAAAGGAGCAAGGTTGCGACGAGCAGGAGAAATCTGGCCATGGGGAAGCCTCCGGTGCGGTCTGGTCTGGTCGAGAGCAGCAGAGAATTTTTACCGCATCGGGGGCTATTGTAAATGATTTTTCGGCAAGGTTGGGGCCGGCCGGCTCGCGGCGGCGACCAAAAAACTAGTGTGGTGTTCACCAAAAAACATTTCTGTTTTTTTGTGAATAAAAATAATGATCACAGGTTATTGCTGCACCAAACAGTGTCATGGCATTTCCCGAACGCGACACTAGCGCGAGGCGCGCCAGTAGCCGACGAGCAGCGCCGCGCCCAAAAGCAGTCCGTTGACCAGGGTGCGGGCGTCGCCAAGGACCGACAGCCAGCTCATGGCCGTCTCCAGGACAAGGGCGGCCAGGATGGGCCGCAGGAGATTGCCCGGGCCGCCGATGACCAGGAACAGCAAGGCCTTGAGCGAGAGTTCCAGGTGGTACTGTTCGGGGCTGATAAAGCCGGTGTAGTGGCCGTGGATCACCCCGGCGGCGGCCGACAGCCCTCCCCCCAGTCCGAAGGACAGGGAACGCACGGCGGCGCGGTCCACGCCCAGGCTCGACGCCGCCTGGGCGTCGCCCTGGCAGGCGGCCAGGGCCCGGCCGAGCCGGCTGTCGCGCAGGGCCAGGAAAATGTACGAGCCCAGGGCCAGCAGGCCGGCGAAGCAGAAAAACGTGGCCCGGTCGCCGGAAAGGGAGCCCAAAAGCGGCAGGTTCAGACGGGCGTTGGCCATGTGGCCGGCCGAACCGCCGGTGACGGTTTCCAGGGTCAGCACGAGGTTGGTGAAAACCAGGGACACGCACAAGGTGGCCATGGCCAGGAAGCCTTCGCCCAGGCGTTCCATGGGACGGCTGAGCATGGCGGCCAAAAGGCCCGTGCCCAGCACCACGGCCGGGACGATAACAAGGGTCGCCTCGGGGAAGCGGTCGTGGAGCAGCACCGAACCGTAGGCTCCCAAGCCGGCGAAGGCGGCCTGGGCCAGGGAGATCTGGCCGCCAAGGCCCAGGCAGAAATTGAGCGCCAGGACATTGACCGCCAAAAACAGGTGCTGGTTGACGGCCAGGAGCTGAAAGCCGGGCGTGACCAGGCCGACTGCGGCCAGGGCGGCGAAAAACAGGCCAAGGGAGAGGTTTCTGGGCACGGTCATGGCGTCAAGGGCGTTCGTCGTGCTCTCGCGGCGCGGCCACGAGGAGGATGGTGATAAGGACGTAGATGGCGGTTTCCTTGAATTCGCCGGAAACGGTCAGCACCATGGCCGCCTCGGCCAGCCCCAGAATGATGCCGCCGGCAAACACCCGACCCAGGGAGGTGTAGCCGCCGATGGTGGCGGCGGCGAAGCCTTTGAGACCAAGCCCCAGGCCCATGTCGTAGCGCAGCCCGGTCTGCGGCCCCACGGCCAGGGCGGCCAGGGAGGCCAACGCTCCGGCCAGGGCAAAGGACAGGGCATGGCAAAAGACGGTGTCCACGCCCTGGAGCCTGGCGGCCACGGCGTTTTGGGAGGTGGCCCGAAGCGCCCGGCCCAGGCGCGTGCGGCCCAGAAACAGCCCCAGCACGACCACGGCGGTCACGGCCAGGGTCAGGGCGGTCACGGTGTCGCGCCCCAGGAAAACGAGGCCCAGCCGCAGGTCGGGCAGAGGAATAAGGCGCGGCGGCATGAGGGGATTTTTTCCCCAGCACAGGATGGCCACGCCCTGGAAGACAAGGCTGGCCGCCACGGTGAGCATGAGCTGGCGCAGGGGCGAGGCTCGCAGGGTCAGCCCCAGGGTGGTGGAAAAAAGCGTCCGTCCCAGGACAAAGCCGGCCACGGCGGCGGCCAAGAGGGCGGCGGCCGGAGGCAGCTGCATGACGCCGGCCAGGCTCATGATGGTCAGACCGCCAAGGAGCAACAACTCGCCCTGGGCGAAGTTGATGAGCCGGCTGGCCGAAAAGATCAGCGAAAAGCCCAGGGCCATGACGCCGTAGACGGCTCCCAGGGCCAGTCCGGAATTGACGATCTGGGCCAGATACAAGGCGAGCAAGGCAACCTCGAAAACCAGGGGTGGACGAAAAAAAAACGGGGGAACCGCCGCACAATGCGGTTCCCCCGTCGAGACGTCAAGTCAAACGGGCTATTCGCCGGCTTCCTTGTCGATGCCGAACTCGCCCGGCTGGCTGAAGCCCGAGGCGTCGAGCTTGTAGGCCAGCACGATGGTGCGGCGGGCGTAGACGCCGGCCGCGCCCGGCCAGGTGTTGAGGCACACCACCATCTCTTTCTGGCCGTCGTTGTCGATGTCGGCCAGGGCGTAACCGGTGACCGTGCCCTTGATGCGGCGGGTTTTCCACAAGAGGTTCATGCCCACGCCGTCCCAGTACAGGGCGTGGATTTCGCCCTGGGAGAAGGTGCGGAAGGTCTCGAAGAACTGGGCGGCCAGGGAGATGTTCTTGCTGACCAGCACTTCGTAACGGTCGTCCTTGTCGAGGTTGGCCACGATCATGGGCAGCGGAATGTAGTAGTAGGTCCAGAGGTGGTCGGTCTTGGGCTTTTCCATGGGCGCCATGAGCGGGTCGTATTCCAGCCCGATGGCCGAGCCGCAGTACTGTTCCTCGGTGGCGGCGATGCGTTCGCCCTTGGCCGTGTAGACCACGATGCGGTCCTGGTCGTCGTTGATGATGACCTTGTAGCCGCTCTTTTCCGGCAGATAGGCGAAGTTGAAGGGGTTGGCCTTGCTCGGCAGGGGCAGGCGGGTGGACAGCTGGGGCTGGCCGCCGGCGAAGATGACGTTGTGCACGCCGGGAACGAACAGTTCCTTGGTTTCGCCCTTGGAGCCCACGAGCTGGCGGTTGAAGTCCGGGGCCACGGCGGCCACGTTGAGGTAGAGTTTGATGTCCTTGTAGAGTTCCGTCAGCTTGTTGCCTTCCAGGGACAGGATAAACGAGCGCGGTTCCTTGAAGTAGCTGGTGGAAACGATGATCTCGGCCTTGCCGTCGCCATTGATGTCCATGGCGCTGACATTGAGCAGATTGAGGTTCGGCGAGGTCGCGTACTTGGCGATGGGCATGAGCTGGCGGTCTTTGTAGTGAAAGACCTCCACGGAATTCTGGGCCAGGATGGCCACTTCCTGCTGCCCGTCGCCGTTGAAGTCGGCGATGGCGATGCCGCGCGAGACCAGCGGCATGGATTGGCTGCGCCACACGCCGGCGGTTTCGGTGGGGCCGGCGTAGCGGAAGCTCGGGTTGAGATAGGCCTTCTGGCCGTCGGCCCCGGTCTGGTTGACCACGAAGTCCGAGTTGAGCTGGCTGCCTGGCGCGCCGCCCTGGGAGCCGGAGGCGGCCTGGGACGGGCGCTGGAAAATCTCGTTGTTGAGCGCCTGGGCCGTGCGTTCCATGGCCGGGATCAGGTCGGCGATCTTGGCGGACAGGGACTTGGGCCATTTCTTGCCGTCGCGCCCCACCACCAGGATGTCCACGCTGGCCTGTTCGCCGGAGATGGTCACCGAACCGTAGGCCAGAAAGTCCACGCCGAGTTCGGCGGCGGTCTTTTTCGCCTCGGCTTCCGAGGCCGGAGCCTTGGCCAGCTTGGAGCCGGCCTTGGCCTTGTCCATGGGGGCCAGATGGCCCGGCCAGTTCATCCGGGATTCGAGCATGCTTTGCACGCCCTGGCTCAGATACTGGTATTTCTCGGGGCCGTGCACCGTAAACGGGGCCACGGCAAAGGTCTTGACCTCAGCGGCCAGGGCAGTCGCCGGCAGGCACGTCAAGGCCGCGACCAGCAGGACAAGGCGACGAAAAAGCGTCATAAGGGTTCCTCCGGGTCCGCTTGGGGACCGTGTTGTCCGGGGATACGGCTGCGGCCGGGACAGGCCGGTACGCCGCGAGGCCTGCAATACTATCATGCCGCTGGCCTTGCAAGGGCTGGCGGCGCTGTTTCCCGGGTCCGGTTTCCGTGCAGTCGTCGCCGGCCGACTTCGGTTACACCGCTATGCGTCGTTGGCGAAGGCTTTTGGTTACATGGCTGGCAGCGTCACAAAAATGTCGCGCCAAGCCTCTTGCCTCGGGCGGCGTTGCGGGCTACCCCGGCCTCGCCCCCCGGAGGTTGCCCGTCCCTATGTCCTGTTTCCTGCCATTGACTGCCGCCTTGGCGCTCTTGCCCATGCTCCTTTTTGTTCCTGCTCCGACGCCGGCCGCCGACCAGCCGGCCCCGGCCGAAGCCGTCACCGTGGCCGCCGATCAGACCCTGCGCAAGACCGACCGCCGCCTGCTCGGCATCAATCTCGACTATTTCATCGACCACGACGCCAACCGTCCCAAAGGCGCGCGCCCCCTGGCCGAGGCCCTGGCCGATCTCGGCGTGGGGTCCCTGCGCTACCCCGGCGGAGCCAAGTCCGACGTCACCCTCTGGGCCGCGCCGCCCTACCGCAAGCCCCACCCGACCCTGGCCCGCCTGGGGCCGGACGAATGGCCGGCCAGCGACCGCCGCGTCTACAATCTGGCCGAGCATCGATTCAATACCACGCCGCTGGATTTCGACGCCTTCATGGCCCTGTGCCGCAAGACCGGGGCCGAACCCGTGGTGGTCATCCCCCACGACGCCATGTACAAGCCTCCCGCCCCCGGCGCCGTGGCCCCGGACATGGCCACGCTGCTGCAAAACGCCGTGTCGCTGGTGCGCTACGCCAACATCGAGCGCGGTTACGGCGTCAAATATTTCGAAATCGGCAACGAGTCCTATTTCTACGTCTACGACGGCGGCTCGCGGGCCAAGGACTACGCCCGGGACCTCAACCTGTTCGCCGCCGCCATGAAAGGCGTCGATCCCTCCATTCTCATCGGGGCCAACGGTCCGGTGGGAGCAAACGACGTGGGCAGCCTGGACAACATGCTGGGCGATCCCACCGTCTGGTGGCAGGCCGTTTTCGCCGAGGCCGGCCAAAACATCGACTTCGTCTCGGTCCACGAATACCCCTGCTACGAATGGGGCGGCTACGATCCCTACCGCACCCAGAGCGCGCCCATGCTGGGAGTCGGCGAAATCGACAAGGCCGCCCGCTCCTGGGGGCCTCCCGGCCTGGCCAACCGGCTGCGCTACCTGCTCACCGAAATCAACTCCGCCGACTGGTCCGGCCACCCCCAAAACCTCGGCTGGAAGCACGAGAACACCCTGGGCCACGCCCTGGTGCTCACCGACATGCTGGCCCAGGCCCTAAGCGACCCTCGGGTCGTCACCGCCCAGATATGGGCCACCCGCTGGCTGAACAACACCCAAGCCCCCGAACTCTGGGACGCCCTGGACAGCCGCAACACCCCCCTGCCCACCGGCACGGCCTTCAAACTTCTGGCCGAGCGTCTGGGAACCCGCGTCGTGGCTGCTACCGACGCCCCGGGCGTGCGCGCCTTCGCCACCCGCGACGACAAACGCAAGACCCTCTCCATCTTTCTCATCAACAAGGATACGGCCCGAACCGTCGCCGTGCGCGTCGCCGGAGCCAAGCCCGGCAGGGCCGCCGCTCACGCCGTGTGGAGCGGCGCGGGGCCGGACGACAAAGCGCCGCGCCTGGTCTGGCGCAGCGCCGCGCCCGTGGCCGGCGACGCCGTGACCGTGGCCCTGCCGGCGGTGTCGTTGACGATTTTGACGGTGCCGGTGTCCTAGCGGGGGGAGGGGTTGACGGGGAGGAAGATGCCTCCGGCGG
>DLGG01000193.1:0-457 GCA_002482565.1 Solidesulfovibrio magneticus | reverse complement strand
CACCATAGGCGCTTTTCGCGGACACGACACGAGGGGGACGGTCGGTCGGGCGGGGATGTGTCGGCGTGCGCGGCACGAGAGCAGAGGGGGCCGGAATATGGCGTTTCTAGGCCAGCCGGGCGGATTCGATGTTGTCGAGGAACCACTGGTAGGTCTCGGCCAACCCGGCTTCCAGGCTGATGGCGGGAGCCCAGCCCAGGGCCTTTAAGCGGCTTATGTCCACGAGCTTGCGGGGCGTGCCGTCGGGGCGGGACGGGTCGAAAACGATTTCGCCGGCAAAACCGGTGACCTTGGCCATGAGCCGGGCCAGGTCGGCGATGGCGATTTCCTGGCCGGTCCCGATATTGATGATTTCCTCGTCGTCGTAGCCCTCGAAACAGGCCACGGCCGCGTCGGCCATGTCGCGCACGTGGAGGAATTCCCGAAGCGCCTTGCCCGTGCCCCAGACCGTGACCGT
>DLGG01000205.1 GCA_002482565.1 Solidesulfovibrio magneticus | reverse complement strand
TCTCGGCCTGCCCCAACGCCTGCGTGCGGCCCCAGGTGGCCGATCTGGGGCTTGTCGCCTTGCGCGAGCCGACCATCGTCCCCGAGGCCTGCCACGGCTGCGGGGCCTGCGCCGAGGCCTGCCCGGACGCGGCCATAGGCGTGACCGCCGGCAAGGCCATCATCGACCAGGGCACATGCCTGGGCTGCGGCGCTTGCTCCCGGGTCTGCCCGAGCCGGGCCATCGTCAGCGGCCCGGTCGCTTACCGCGTGTATCTGGGCGGCAGGCTCGGCCGCCGGCCGCGTCTGGGCACGGCGCTTGGCCGCGACCTTTCGCCCCGGCAGGCCGTAGAGCTGGCCCGCCGAACCCTGGCCGTCTTTGCCCGGGACATGCGGCCGGGGCTGCGTTTCGCCGATCTCGTCTTTCCGGGCGGCCTGCCGGGCCTGCCGGCCTGGGCCCTGTCATGACGGCCCTTGGCGTCACCCTCCAGTTCCTGGGGCTGCTCGTTTTCGCCGCCCACAGCCTGCGCGGCGGCGACATGGGCCTTTGCGCCAGCGCCCTTGTCCTGGCCGGCTGGCTGGCGCTAAGGCGCGACCTCGCCCGACTGTTGGTCGGCCCGGCCCTGCTGGCCGCCGGGTTGGTCTTCGCCGAGGCCGGGCGCGACATGGTCGCCTTCCGGCTGGCGGCCGGCCTGCCCTGGCTGCGGCTGGCCGGCATCATGGCCGGGGTGGTGGCCGTGTGCCTGGCTGGCGGACTGTTTGCCTTCACGCGCCGGGGCGAAGCCTTTGGCCGCCACGGCCCAGGCTACGTCGCGCCCCGAGCGGCGGCCTTCTGGATCGCGGTGGCGCTCCTGTCCCTGGCCCGGGCCAAGGTCGCCTTCCCCATCCTGCTCCTTGACCGGTTCGCGCCGGGCTGGGGGTGGCTGGAAATCACGGCCCTGGGCCTCTACGCCGCCTGGCTGACCGGCTGGATGCTGGCCGCGCCGCGAACCGGCCCCTTGCGCTCGCGCTACTGGGCGGCCTTTTCGTTGATCTTTTTCGGCCAGCTGGCCCTGGGGCTGGCCGGGGCGACCATCTTTCTCATGACCGGGGCGCTGCATCTGCCCGTGCCGGCGCTCATCGCCGCCGGTCCGGCCTACCGGGGCGGCGGCTATTTCATGCCCATCCTCTATCTGACCACGGTGCTGCTGGTCGGCCCAGGCTGGTGTTCCCACCTGTGCTACATCGGCGCGGCCGACGACGCCTGCGCCCGGCTGGGCCGGCCCGTGCCCAAGCGGCTGCCGGCCGGGCGGACATGGTGGAGGGCGGCGACGTTGGCGCTCACCATTGGCGGCGCGTTTGTCCTTCGCTGGCTGGACGTTCCCCTTGAGGTCGCCGTCACGGCGGCGGCCGTCTTCGGTCTTGCCGGCCTGGGCGTCATGGCGACGCTTTCCCGCAAGACCGGGGTCATGGTCCATTGCACCATGTATTGCCCCATCGGGTTGATCGGGAATCTGCTCGGGAAGATCAGTCCTTGGCGGGTGCGCATCGGCCAGGGCTGCGACGGCTGCGGCCGGTGTTCGCGGGTCTGCCGCTATCTGGCGCTGACCCCGGCCGATCTGGACAAGGGCCGGCCGGGGCTGTCCTGCACACTGTGCGGCGACTGCCTGTCCGCCTGTCCGGGCGGGCGCATCGGCTTGCGGTTTCCGGGGCTGTCGCCCGAGGCGGCGCGGCAGGCCTTTTTCGCCCTGGTCGTGGCCCTGCACGCCGTATTTTTGGGCGTGGCGCGGATATAAGGCAGGCCTAAGCCTTGCCGCATTGAAACCGTGGCGGCGGCGATTGCCCCTTCCTTTGTCGCCTGATCGGCACTATAGGAGCCCCAGGATACAACTTGAACAGGAGCAGAGCCCATGGGCGCGTTTTCGATCTGGCACTGGCTGGTGGTCTTGGGAGTCGTCATCATCCTCTTCGGCCCGAGCCGGCTGCCGAGCCTGGGCCACGACCTGGGCAAGGCCATCCGGGGCTTCAAGGACTCCATGAACGAAAAGGACATCACGCCCGTGGACCCGCAAAACGACCAGCGGCGGTCCTAGGGCGAATCCCAGTGGTCGCAACGACAAAATGCCCGCGCTTCTTTTCAAGGGAGCGCGGGCTTTCAATTTAATCCCAGTTTAACAACACCGCCGGCCTTCGGAGGCTTCTCACCTCCAAGGGCCGACGAGACAAGCGTTACCGAACAATACCGGCTCGATCTATAAGCACAGAAGAAATAGCTTTATACTATATTGACAGACACAACATAAAATTAAATTATGTCCCAAAAACAAGAGAATCACCATGCCTTCACGAGATCCAGAAAGAACCGCAAGAAACAAAATAGTTCGTCAACTCAACCGAGAGCTAACCATAATGCGGGATGCAGCAATTAAAGCTGCAAATCTACAAACTATACACCAACTACATGGGTTCATCGGCGGGAAGAACAGCATCTTTATTAATTTAAAAGAGGAGTCTATTACCTCCTCTGAGCATTTCCTAACCCTCTGGCTCAATGGGCTAAAAAGAGAACTTAACAGAACTCGGTCACCGTCAAGGTTTCATGACCTTGCCACATTACTGAAAGAGAACAGAATATTCAAGGAATACACAAGTATATTTCTCCGCCGTACATACCTAGATAACTATGAAGCATATAGCAGAAACAAGCCACTATTACATAATTCAGAAATATGGATTGGACAAAACAATGCAGAATACGGCCTACTCATCACCCCACGCTTCAACGACAACAATTGGAAAAACGACAAAAGCGAGATACGCCACTTTCCGGAAGAATATTGGACCATAGGACATATCCTCAACACAGGACTTGCCATCCCGTATAAAAACAAAAGAATTACCTTTCCAAGCACAATTGACTATCTTAATTTTTTCACAGACATCATCGTCAGACACTCTGGGTCAAAGTATGAAATGGATATAGCAGAACAATACGCCAACTACGTCACAAACCACAAAGACCCTACAAAAATACCTATTCTAATCCCTGAACTTAGATACAATGGCTTAACAAAAAATCACAAGTATAGACTTGATTTTTGCATACTCAATCAATCAAATCTAACAAAAACAGGATTTGAACTCTCCCCTTGGTCAACACATGGCTACATATCAAATACTGGCAAAATGACCGCCAAAGAAATAAACGAAGCAGCAAAAAACAACTTCGAACGTGAAATAAAAAAACATAAAGATTACTTCATGGAGTACGGCATTTTTACTTTAATATACACAGACTGCGACCTCCAAGACTGCACTAAAATATTCAAGGACATTCTAAAACACCTTGAACCCAAAAACCAATCCGCTGCAAGCTATTCAATAATAGATGAATTCTTTGGCGAAAAATAAACGAAGAGAACTCTCTTCCGCCGTGCCCCGGCCAACGATGACCTAGGGCACGGCGGACAAATCCCCGCTACCTCCCGCCCGGCAAGGCCGGCCGCCGGCTGCCGCCCGCCGACAGGGCCGCGCCGCCGCTTTCGGCCTTCATGTCGGCAATAAGCCCCTTGAGCGCCTGGGCCTGTTCGGCCAGCTCGGTCACGGCCCGGGACGACTGGCTCATGGCGTCGGCCGTTTCCGACGAAATGCGACTGACCGCCTCGATGGAGCGGTTGATCTCCTCGGAGGTGGCCGATTGCTGCTCGGCCGCCGTGGCAATGGAACGCACCTGCTCGGAAGTGGTCTCCACCAGGGCCACAATGCCCTGCAGCGACTCGCCGGCCTGCCGGGCCAGGTCCGTGGCCCCGTCGATGGCGACCGCCGCCTGCTCCACGTTGCCGATGTTCTTGCGCGCCCCGTCCTGGATGGATCGGATGGCGTCGCCCACTTCCTTGGTGGCGACCATGGTCTTCTCGGCCAGCTTGCGCACCTCGTCGGCAACCACCGCGAAGCCGCGTCCGGCCTCGCCGGCCCGGGCCGCCTCGATGGCGGCATTGAGCGCCAACAGGTTGGTCTGGTCGGCGATGTCGGAAATGACGTTGAGCACGTTGCCGATGCCTTCGGCCTGCTGCCCAAGGGTCGTCATGTCGGCCTTGAGCCCCGTGGCCTGGGTCTGGACCTTGCCGATGCCCGCGATGACGTTGGCCACGATGCCGGCGCCGTCCTCGGCCCGGGTCCGGGCGTTTTCGGCGGCGGTGGCCGCTTCGCCAGCGTTTCGGGCCACCTCCAACACCGTGGCGTTCATCTCTTCCATGGCCGTGGCCGTCTCGGCCACCCGCGCGTTTTGCTCCTCGGAGCCACGGCTGGACTGCTCGACCTGGGCGGCCAGCTCATCGGAAGCCGAGGACAGAATGTCCACCACATCCTCCAGCCGGGCGGCGGCGTGGAGCATCCCGTCGGTCTTGGCCTGCTCGGCTTCCTGGCGCGCCGCCTCGGCCGCCTGGCCGGCCTGGGCCGCCCGGGCCGATTCCTCGCCGGCCAGCCGGGTCTTTTCGTCGGCCTCGGCGATCATGCCGCGAAGGCTCGCCACCATGCCCCGCAGAGCCTGCGCCAACCGGCCGATCTCGTCGCGCTGGCGCAGGGCGATGGGATGCTCCAGGTCGCCCCCGGCCACGGCCTGGGCGGCCTGGGCCAGCCCCGTCACCGGCCGCACGATGGCCCGGGCGATGAGGAACACCGCCGCGATCAACACCGCCAACCCGCCCAGGCACAGCCACAACAGCACCATTTGCATACGGCGGGCGTTTTCCATCATGGCGTCCTTGGGCAGGCCGGCGATGAAGCTCCAGGCCCCGTCCACGCCTTCCAGCCGCACCGGGGTGAGGCTGTAGAGCATCTCCTCGCCGTTGGCCGGCGACTTCTGAGTAAAAATAAGGCTCTTACCGTTCTTGACGGCCTCGGCCAGAGGCTTGCGATTGGCTTCGTCAAGCAGATCCGCCGCCTGCTTGCCGATGATGTCTTTTTCCTTGTGGGCCACGATCATGCCCGAATCGGACAGCAGCACGCCATACCCCGTGCCGAAGACCGTGATGCCCGAAACCAGCTTCTGGAGTCCTTCCAGACTGAGATCCAGCCCGGCCACGCCCTTGCCCTTGTCCGTCATGGGCACGCAGGCGCTCACCATCATCCGCTTCTTGCCGGCCACCTCGTATTCCGTGGGCTCGACGAGGAGCGTCTTGTTGGTTCTAAGCGGCTGCGAGTACCATTTGTCCTCGGCGCTGCCGCTGGTGGACAAGGAGGCCGTGGTGTGGGTCTCCTCCACGCCGGACGCGCCCCGGATGACGTAGGGCAAAAACCGTCCCGTTTCCTCGTGCAGGGCGTCGGCCTTGACGAATTCGCGGTCCCGGCCGTCAAAGGCGTCCGGCTCCCAGGCCGTCCACACCCCGAACACCTCGGGCAGCGCGGCCAGGGTTTTATGCAGCAACTTCGCTACAGCCGCCCTGTTGGGCGCGTCGCCGGCACGTTCGCTGGCCACCCCGGCGGCCAACACCTTGGCCGCGTCCATGGCCGCGCCAAGTTCCCCCTGCACCACGGCCGCGTAACGGGCGCTCACCTCTTCGGCCAGACGCCGCGTTTCGACGGCGGCGTTATTCTCGATCCCCGTGCGCACGACAAGTAAAATGGCGGCAAACACCGCAATACATACCAACGCGATAGGAAAGAGAATCTTGTTACGCAACTGCCAATCCTGGAACATGCGTGCCTCCGGTAAACAGCATGAATGATGGTGCGTCACAGGCCAAAAAAGCCAGCCTTTAGCAACCCCAGTACCCTGGGAACATCGCAATGACAAGACGACCAAGCGGCATACCTGCTCCAACCAAGCCAAGAGTTTAGCGTCGCCTCCGCCCCTCTTCACCCCACCGGCCTATCCCAACGCGGCCCAAGCCAGGCCTCGGGCATACCCAGCTTGACCTTTTTCCTTTCTCGCGGTTTATACTGAAACCATCCCTCACAGGTCTCCTGCCCGGGTACGGCGGCGTCTTTTCGAAGCTCCACCGCCGCTCCCGGCAACCGGTCGCGGCTTTTCGTCTCGTGGCCCCGCGTCCCGCGTCACCGAAAAAAAAGCGGACTTCTCGAAAAAAAATCGCCCTTTTGACTTAGGTCAAACCGCTTTCGGCCCGGCCCGCGTAGACCCGAAACCAACGAAACGGGAAACCGACCCCAACCCAAACGGAGGACGACATATGTTTTGCTACCAGTGCGAACAGACCGCCAAAGGCCTTGGTTGCGACAAAATCGGCGTTTGCGGCAAGCAGCCCGACGTCTCCGATCTGCAGGATCTCCTCGTCTACGCCCTGACCGGCCTGGCCCAAGCCGCCGTGGCCGCCAAGGCCGAAGGCGTGGCCGTGCCGCTGGAAACCGGCCGCTACTTCGCCAAGGCCATGTTCTCCACACTCACCAACGTCAATTTCGACGCCGCCGACTTCGTGCCGCTGATTAACGAAGCCGTGGCCAAGCGCAAGGCCCTGGCCGCGCTGCTCAAGGCCCCCCTGCCCGAAGGCCCGGCCACCTATGTCCCGGCCCTGGATCTGGCCGGTCTCGTCGCCCAGGGGCACATCCACGGACTTAAGGACATCCCCGAGACCAACGACGACATCCGCTCGCTCAAGCATACGCTGATTTTCGGCATCAAGGGCATCGCCGCCTACGCCGACCATGCCGCCATCCTCGGCCAGGAAGACCCGGCCGTGTACGAATTCCTCTACGACGGCATGGCCGCCACCTTCACCACCGACAAGGACCTCGGCGCCTGGGTCGCGCTGGTCCTCAAGTGCGGCGAAGTGAACCTGCGGGCCATGGAGCTCCTGGACGCCGCCAACACCGGCGCTTACGGCCACCCCGTGCCCACCACGGTCCCCCTTGGCCACAAGGCCGGCAAGGCCATCCTGGTGTCCGGCCATGACCTCAAGGACCTCAAGCAGCTCCTGGAGCAGACCGCCGGCAAGGGCATTTTCATCTACACCCACGGCGAAATGCTGCCCGCCCACGGCTACCCCGAGCTCAAGAAGTACCCCCACTTCCACGGCCACTACGGCACCGCCTGGCAGAACCAGCACAAGGAATTCGCCGCCTTCCCCGGCGCGATCCTCATGACCACCAACTGTATCCAGAAGCCGGCCGAGAGCTACCTGGGCAGCATCTTCACCACGGGCCTCGTCGGCTGGCCCGGCGCGACCCACGTCAAAAACGGCGAGTTCGGCCCGGTCATCGAAAAGGCCCTGGCCATGCCCGGCTTCGCCGCCGACGAGGACAAAGGAACGGTCATGACCGGCTTTGCCAGAAACGCCGTCATGAGCGTGGCCGGCACGGTCATCGACGCGGTCAAGGCCGGCAAGATCCGCCACTTCTTCCTGGTGGCCGGCTGCGACGGGGCCAAGCCCGGCCGCAACTACTACACCGAGTTCGTGGAGAAGGCCCCGGCCGACACCATCGTGCTGACGCTGGCCTGCGGCAAGTTCCGCTTCTTCGACAAGCAGCTCGGCGACATCGGCGGCATCCCGCGCCTGCTCGACATGGGCCAGTGCAACGACGCCTACTCGGCCATCCAGGTGGCCGTCGCCCTGGCCGGCGCGTTTGGCTGCGGCGTCAACGACCTGCCGCTGTCCATGGTCCTGTCCTGGTACGAGCAAAAGGCCGTGGCGATTCTCCTCACCTTGCTCCACCTGGGCGTGAAGAACATCCGCCTCGGCCCCAGCCTGCCGGCCTTTTTGACCCCCAACGTGCTGAACTTCCTGGTCGCCAACTACGACATCAAGCCCATCAGCACCCCGGACGAAGACCTCAAGGCGATCCTCGGCTAGTCAGCCTTCGCCATGCACGGCGGGCGGCCCGGAAAGGGCCGCCCGCCCAGGAAAAAAGCCATGAAACGCAAGATCATCGAAATAGACGAAGCGCTGTGCAACGGCTGCGGCCAGTGCGTCACCGGCTGCGCCGAAGGCGCGCTGGAAATCATCGACGGCAAGGCCAAGATCGTGGCCGACCATTTCTGCGACGGCCTGGGGGCCTGCATCGGCCACTGCCCCACCGGCGCGCTGCAAATCATCGAACGCGAAGCCCCGGAATTTGACGAGCAGGCCGTGGAAGAACGCCTGGCCGAGCTCAAAAAGCAGCCCTCCCCCTGCGGCTGCCCGTCCAGCGCGCCCATGAGCATGTCGCCCTGCCAGGCGGCCAACGCGCCCACGGCCCAGGTTGCGGGCGGCGGCTCGGCCCTGTCCACCTGGCCCATCAAGCTGCGTCTGGTGCCGCCCACGGCTCCGTTTTTGCGCGGCGCGCGCCTGCTGCTGACGTCCGATTGCGTGCCCCCGGCCTTCCCGGCCTATGGCAGCGCCTTCCTGCCGGGCCGCGTGGCGCTGTTGGGCTGCCCCAAGTTCGACGACGCCCAGAGCTATATCGACAAGCTGTCCGACATTATTCGGGAAAGCGCGCCCCAGGACATCACGGTGCTGCAAATGGAAGTGCCCTGCTGCTCGGGCATGTCGCGCATCGCCGCCCTGGCCGTGGCCGCCTCGGGCAAAAACGTGCCCGTCACCCAGGTGGTGGTTTCCCGTCGCGGCGAAGTGCTCGGGATGCAGCCGGTCAAGATCGGCAATTCCCCCTTCGGCGGCTAGAACGCCGCCTAACGCGGGACACGCAAACGGAAAAGCACAAGCCCTTTAACCCCTTTTCCCATTGCAGGGGTCCGGGGGGATCATCCCCCCGGTGGGTCCAGGGCAAAGCCCTGGCCGCCGGAGGCCTCCCTGCCTCCCTCACTCACTCCCCCCTGCATTGCCCGGCGGCGCGGAGCGTCCGCGCCGCCCCCCTTTGACCGCAAACGCAAGGAGCCGGTCATGAAGAAGATCAACATCATCGAGGAAGGCCCGTTCAAGGACACCGGCCACGGCACGCTGTGGGTCCACGATTCGGCCAATTTCCGCATCGTCAACTTCAACTTCAAGGCCGGCCAGCAGCTGGCCGTGCATTCCCACGACGTGGACGGCGAACTGTCCATCGTGGTCCTGTCCGGCGAGGGGGAATTCCTGGGCGCGGACGACGCGACCATCCCGGCCAAGACCGGCGACGTGCTGGTGTGCCCCATCGCCACGCCCCACGGCATCCGCTCCATCACCGACATGCGCGTGCTGGTGACCATCGCCCCGCCGCCCTAAGGCGAGGGAGGAGGAAGGGGAGAAAGAGGCCTCCGGCGGCCGGGGGGATGATCCCCCCGGCCCCCTGCAAAGGGGAAAAGGGGTCAAGGGAGTGTCGGCGCAGGTTGTCTCTCGGATCGCCGGGAAGACCGTGAAGCCGCTCCCTGCCCCCAACGGGAACAACCATTGCCCTGGGGGCCTGAGGCCCCCGGCCCCCCTCCTAAAAAAAGGGCGAAGCGAAAATAAAAAAACGGCCCGTGCAATTCCAACAGGTTGCACGGGCCGCATGAGTTGCATTCTTGCCGCATATGTGAAAAAAATCGCAAGTCACGGCGCAACCGACTTAACTAGCATGCTTTCGCCGCGACGGGAAGCGGCAAGTCGGTCCCAGGGACCGCCATGGCCGCTATCCCCTTCCGGGGATGCCCGGACGAGACAAGGCGAAACGGCCGCGCGCGCGTACCGCCAACCACGCGCGCACGGACGCGACGCGAAGCATAGGCCGCAAAGGCGGACGCGAACCCGCCGGCCTCCTGAAACGGACCCCAAACCTCAAGGACTTTGGCGTCGCGGTTTCGCCCTGTCCCGTCCCGGCGTCGCATCCGGCGTCCCGTCGATCACGCTTCCGGCCACCGCACTCCATGCCGTTGGCTGCACTCCGCTGTCACGAACTGCTTGCGCCGCCCCCTGGCCGGCGACGCCATATCTGCCGTCCATTCCGCAACGCTCCCGGCCTCGCTTCCCGCCAGCAGCCGCTTCAGGGTCAACAGGCCAAAAACGCCTTGTTCAAAGAACGACGGTCTCGGTCCCGTCCCCCGCGTCCCAGACGACCCGGTTGCGTCCCTGGGCCTTGCCCGCATAGAGCGCCTCGTCGGCCCGGCGGATCACGTCGTCGAGGCGCTCCCCGGGCCGGATCTCGGCCGCGCCGATGGTGGCCGTGACCGAGGTGGGCGGCGTGCCGCAGCCCAGTCCGGCCGCCGCGATGGCCTGCCTGATCCGTTCCAGCAGCGCCGACGCGCCCGCAATGTCGGTTTGCGGCAGCAGCAGCAAGAACTCCTCGCCGCCCCAGCGCGCGGCCAGATCGCATTCCCGCACCCCGCCGGCCAAGATCCGGGCGATCTCCCGCAACACGCCGTCGCCGGCCTCATGGCCGCAGGCGTCGTTGACCCGCTTGAAATGGTCGATGTCGGCCACGGCCACGACAAAATCCTGGCCGTAGCGCTGAAACCGGGCCAGGGCGTCGTGGAGCGCTTCCTCGGCGCGGCGACGGTTGGGCAGGCCGGTCAGGCTGTCGGTGCGCGAAATACGCTCCAGGCTGGCGTTGAGGCTTTCCAGTTCTTCCTTGGCGTCGTGGAGTTCCTCGTTGGCCTCGTGCAGTTCCCGGGTACGCTCCATCACCCGCGCTTCCAGGGAGGCGTTGAGCGCCGCCAGGGCGGCCTCGGCCCGGCGGCGGCGCAGGCGGTTAACAAAAAGCCCAATGACAAGAGCCGTTTCGGCCATAAACAGGATGCCGCCCCCCAGGAAATACATTTTGTAGCTTTCCCAAAGGCCTTCTTGCCGAAAAAGCACCTCGCTGCCCGCCGGCAGGGCCGACTCCGGGATATTCCAGCGGGCAAGCGCCCGGGCATCAAAGGCATAGTTCAAATACTCGGCCGAGGGCGGCACGCCGCCGGATTGGCGGCCGGCCAGGACGTCGAGGGCCCACTGTCCGGCAAGCCGGCCGGACTGGCGGGGATCATGGCTGTAGCCGCCGATGACGCCGTCGCCGAGCAGATGCCCGCCGATGCCGAAAACCGGAACCCCGGCACGCTGGACAACCAACCGGGCGATCCGGGCCGGCACGTGGGAAACGCCCCCGGCGTCCAGGCCGAAACGGATGAACAGCACCGCCGCCGTCCGATCCAGGCCGGCGACGATGTCCAGCATGGCCTCCAGGCCAAGGCTCTCCGTGGTTTCCACGACCAGGCGGCCGGCATGGCGCTTGGCCGCCGCGCGCGCCATCGCTCCCAGGCGCGCCTCGGTCTTCGAGGCTCCCAGCACGACCACGACCCGCCTGACGTCCGGCAAAAGCCGTTGGATGAGTTCGAAATTGCGGTCCAGGGCGGCTTCGCTCATGGCCCACGGCACGAGCATGGCCTTGCCAATGGCCGCACCGTCCGCACCGCTGCCGCCCGCTTGAGCCAAAAGCGACACGCCGTCGATGAGATCGCCCAGATAATCGACGATCAGGGGCGTGAGGGCATTGTCGGCGACAACGGCGTCCGGCTTCACGTGACCGTATTTGAAGCGAAGATATTCCGCTGTGTTGGGCAAGTAAGACGGCAGGTTCTCGAAGGCGCTGAGATTGAGATATTCGCTCCAGACGCGCACATCGAAATCCTGGTCTGACGCCAGCGCCTCGCGCAGCCCCTGATCAAAGGCGGCGATGGCCGGATAATCCTGGCTGTAATTGTGCAGGACAAGGAGGTTTTTAAGGTCCTTCCCCCAGGCCGGGACGCATCCCGCCAACAGGAACAGCCACACCACAACGACGTGGGAAAACAGGATAGAAAAAAAGGAGCGGGTGGTGTTCATAATGCGATCCAGGGCCAGGACTGCCCATGCTAGCGCAGGGGGAGCGTCGCGGCAAGGGTCGCGCTGATTGCCATGGCAACCGTGCGCCGGCCGGCCGTCTACCCCACGAGGCCGCCGAGCATCTGTCCTGGGGCCAACCCCGGAAAGATGTCGGGAATCCGCTTGTCCGGCAGCCCCAGATGGGTAACGGCAATGGCCGCCACGGCCTCGCGCCAGTCCGTGGCCGCAGCGATGTCGCGGCCGCCGGCCAGCCGGTGCCCGGCCAGTCCGGGCCACGGCCCGACCACCCGTCCGCCGGCCACCGGCCCGCCCAGGACGAGCATCACCCCGCCAAGGCCGTTGTCCGTGCCGCCAAACGCGTTTTCCCGGGCCGTGCGGCCGAATTCGCCCAGGGCCACGACCA
>DLGG01000051.1 GCA_002482565.1 Solidesulfovibrio magneticus | reverse complement strand
CGGCCATGGCGGCCGGACGCGTCTCCAGGCGAACGTCCATGTTCCCGCCGCCGGGGGCGGCACGGGCCGCGCCCGCGCCGCCAACAGCAGTCGCGGCGGCCACCGGCCGGCCCACCGTCGCCTGCGTCGTCTGGCCGCCCAATTTCCCCCAGGCCGCCGCCACGCTCGTCCAGGCGGCAGCGGCGTTGCTCCACGGTCCGTTCACGGCCTACTCCAGGGCCAGGACGCCCGAGGCGTCGAACCGGACGGAAAACGTGCCGCCGGTGACGCCCCGGTCCGCGCCGAAGTCCAGCAGGCAGACCAGGGGATTGGTCCGGCCGGCGACGGTTTTGGCGACGTAGATCAGGGCGTAGCGGGCCGTGATGGAGGCCTCGTCCCAGCTCGGGTCGGCGGCGGTGAGGGCGGCGCTTAAGCCGGAAAGCGTCCAGGCGACGCCGGAAAGCGTCTGGCCGCCGGTGGCGTAGCCCGCGCCGGTTGCTTCGCTTGCCGCCACGTCGGCCAGGGTCGCGTGGCCGGCCGAGGGGGCGTAGGCGCTGGTGAGCAGGGCGCAACGCACCGTGTCGGCGGCCAGGTCGAAATGCCCCTTGCCCAGCCCTTCCTTGAAACTCGCGTAGATGAGATCGGCCATGATTGCCTCCTGTGTCGCGCCGGGGCCGCCAGGCAAGACCGCGCTCCCGGACGGAAGCGTGACCCTGGGCCGGGCCGGCGACGGTTTGCGGCGTTACACCCGGTAGTTGTAGTTGTGGTTGAAGCTCTCGCGGGAGCCGTTGGAACGGGAGGTGGATTCGCTGACGGAACGCTGGGTGGACTCGGTGGTGGATACGGTAGTGCGCTCGCCCACGGATTCGCTGAAGCCGATCTGCGCCGTGGCGCTGACGGCGTTTAAGGCGCTGGCCGCCATCTGGGCCGAAATCTGCGCGCCGGAACGGATTTTTTCCGATTCCAGGCGCAGTTCGCCCAGGGAATTTTGCAGCAGCATGTCGGCTTCCTTGATCGACGCCTCGGCCGCCTTGAGGAAGGCATCCACCTGGGAGGCATG
This sequence comes from Solidesulfovibrio magneticus, assembly GCA_002482565.1. Classification (GTDB taxonomy): domain Bacteria; phylum Desulfobacterota; class Desulfovibrionia; order Desulfovibrionales; family Desulfovibrionaceae; genus Solidesulfovibrio; species Solidesulfovibrio magneticus_B. Next base: position 3,180 of record DLGG01000051.1, on the reverse strand, counting down.
GTCGCGGGAACGCAGTTCGTTTTGCGCCCCGTCAGCCTTGAGCACGGCGTCGTAGAGGCCCAGGGCCAGTTCCTTTTCCTTGAGCAGCGTGTCGGCCTTGGCCTGGGCCTGGCGTAGTTCGGCCTCAAACCGGGCCACATCGGCCTTGTAGGCTTCCAGGCGGGTGTCGTTTTCCCGGGCGGCCACGGCCAGCCGGGTCTCGGCCGCCGTCTTGGCCGCCTCCACCTCGCCGCCGTAGGCCCGGACCTGCTCGGCGTAGATGCGTGCCTTGGCCTCCTCGCCGGCCAGGGCGGCGGCGTGGGCGTTAAACCGCGCCGTGTTGGCGTTGACCGCCGCCACATAGCCGGCGACCTGGGCCTCGTAGGCGGACAGCCGGTCGCGCCCCAGCGATGCCTTGGTCGCCGCGCCTTCCATGCGGGCCTTGTACAGGCCGATCATGGCCGTGACTCCTGACAGCTCGGCCAGGTACAGGTCGGCCGCCTGCTTTTGAACCTCGCCGGCCAGCCGCGCCCCCTCGACCCGGGCCTTGAAGGCCTCCAGTTCCGACAGCCCGGCCCGGATGCGGGCCTCGAACACGGCGGCGTCGGCCTGATAGCGGGCGAGCTGGGCATTGTGCACGGCCACTTCGGCGGCAAGCCCCTCGTAGCCGAACCGGGCCAGCTCCCGGGCCGCTTCAAAGGAACGGGCGGCGCGCTGGTTGACCAGATCGATGTCCTGGGCTTCCAGGGCCAGGGCCTGGTCCACGGCGGCCCGGCCGTTTTGGGCGGCCATTTCAGTCTGCCTGACCAGCAGATCGAGGCTGTGGCCGGCGAGCCCCTCGGCCGCGTCGGCCCGGGCGGCCCGCAGCAGGGCGGCCATGGGGCCGCCAAGGCCGGTTGCGCCCCGGGCGGCGAAGTCGTCGGACACGTCCTTGAGCTTTTGGGCCAGGGCGTCTTCCACCCGGCGCTTGGCGCGCTCCCACAGACCCTCCTCAAGCTCAAGGCCGTAGCCGGCCCCGCCGGCGCGCACCTCGGCTTCCAGGCGTTCGGCCAGGGCCCGGCGCAGGGAGGAGTCGTGGCGCTCCTCGCCCGGGACCACATAGAGGTTGCCCGGAGCGGGCATGTCGGGCAGGGGCGGGCGCTGCCCCTCGAAAGTCGGGGTGACGGCCGTGGTCAGTTCGGGAATGACCAGGGGCGCAAAGACCGGCGGCGCGGGCAGGACGATGGCCGGCTCGGCCGGCAGTTCGAGGTCGGGCAGATTTGGCGCGTCGCCCGGCGGCCGGGGCAGCTCCATGGCCGGGGCGGCGGGCAGGACGACGTCCGGAGCCACGGCCCGGAAAGCCGGAATCTCGATGCCGTCGAGATCGAGGTCAGTGAGTCGCGGCAGGGTCGGGGCGGCCACGGTATCCAGGGCCACGGCCGGTAGTTCCGGCGGCTGGGGCACGCCGGAGTAGGCCGGGGGGGCCGGCAGCTGGGGCAGGTTGTCCTTGGGATAGGCCACCCGGGCCAGGCCGCCCAGGCGGGCTAAAAAGCTCGTGGCCGAATGCCAGGCGTCGTTGGCGTAGTTCTGGGCCGTCTCGAACTTGTTGCGGACAATGCCGGCGGCGTCGTTTTGCTCGCTCATGCTTCCTCCTTGACGATGGTGACGGGGGTAAGACCCTGGGCCACGGCCTGGGCCACCTCGTGGTCATCGGCCACAAACAGGCCCGACAGGGCCTCCAGGGACAAAAGCCAGGCCTGGCCGGGGGACAGGGCGTAGTGGAAAAAGCGCGGCAGGGCCACGTCCATGGCCGCGTTCATGCGGTAGGCGGCGATGGCTTCGCCGCCCTCGCCGCTGCGAAGGGTCCAGGCGTTGACTCCGCTGGCCTGGTAGGTACACGCCTCGTCCAGGGCGCAAAGGGGCATGTTCCCGCCGTAGGCCGCTCCCTCGGCCTGGTCTTCGCGCACCACGTAAAGCCGCACGGTTTCGTCGGTTTCATGGGTCATGACGACATGGTGCCAGACCCCGATTTCCAGGGGATCGGACACGGCCGGAACCGTGCCGAACTGGTTTTCAAAGTGCGACAATCGGGCGGCCAGCAGCCGGTTGCCGCCGGTGACGAACACGCCGGCCGCCTGGACGCCCATCTCGAAGCCGTCGGGATAAGGGTAGGGGTTGCCTTGGCTGTCCAAATACGTTTCGCCGGCCAGGCGCGGGGCCTCGGGGCACGGCGCGCTCGCCCGGCGCGCGCCGGCGATGCGGTCCGGCTTGGCGGCGAAGTCGTGGTTCCAGGGCGACCAGGGATAGACGGCGTTCTCTTCCCAGTCGGGATGGCGATGGGGCGAGCAAAAACCGATCAGCGGCGACAGGTCGCCCGGGCAGTCCTTGAGGAAGCCCTGCCCGTCCTGGCTTCGCAGCAGATAGGTCCGCACCGGGTTGCGCACCCCCCGGGCGTCGAAGTCGTAATCGTAGTCCAGGGGCGCGGTCAGGCGCACCAGGCAGCTCACGGAAAAGGGCGCGTCGTCCGGGATGTGTCCCCGGCCGTAGAGCAGGCCCGAGGCGGCCCCGCCGGGCAGGCGAAAGACGCCCACGTCGCGGCTGATGCCGGCCTGGGGCAATCCGGCGTAGGCCGGCAGCCCGGCCTCGGCCGCCGGGAGGACGGTGACGGCCGCGCCCAGCCCCAGGGTCCAGCCGGCCAGCGTCCCGTGGGGCACGGCGTTTTGGAGGTCGGCCAGGCCCTCGTAGCGGGCCAGGCAGTCCGGGATGGCGTAGAAGTCGCCGTCGCGCCGCCGTTTGGGCGCTGAGGCTGTCCGGGGGGCGTCGTCAGGTTCCCGGCGGCGGCTTGGACCCAGGGTCACGTACTCCTGGCCGCCCACAAGCCGGCACAGCACGGTTTCACCGGTAGCCAGAAGCGAACGCCGCTCGTAAACGGGCAGGTCAAAGACGTTTTCCCGGCGCATGACATCAAGTTCGCGCAGCCCGGCCCGGCGCAATCTGGCCGGTTCGTCGCCGCCGACGGCCAGACGCAGGCGCGGCGTGGGCGCAAAGTCGTCGTCCATCACGGCCTCCGGTCCAGGTCGACAAACCGGGCTTCCAGGGCGGCGATGGCAAGGAGCGCGCCGTCGTCGGCCTTCAGGCGGATGGACCAGCTCCGGCCGTAGCCCCGGCCGAGCCGGCATGTGGCCCGGCCCGGCAGCCCGCCCCGGCCGGCCGGGCCGAGTT
>DLGG01000050.1 GCA_002482565.1 Solidesulfovibrio magneticus | reverse complement strand
CCCACCCGCTCGTGGCACCCCCGCCCGCCACAGACGGCCAGGGGGTCCGGGGGGATTATCCCCCCGGCGGGTCACGGGCAGCGCCCGTGCGGGTCCAGGGCAGCGCCCTGGCAGGTGCAGGACAGCGTCCTGCCGGGTCCGGGCAGCGCCCGGCGGGTGCAGGGCAGCGCCCTGACTATTCGCTTAACGTCTTTTCGTAGACGGCTTCGAGGCGCGCGGCCACGGCGGGCCAGTTGAGTTCCTCGGCGATGAGGCGTCTGGCGTTTTCGCGTTTGCGCTCGCGGCCGGCTTCGTCGGTAAGCGCCGTGACGATGGCCCGTCCGAAGGCGGCGGCGTTGCCCACGGGCGCGGTGTAGCCGCAGTCGCGGGACTCCATGATGCGTTTGATTTCGCCCACGGCGTTGGAGACGACGGGCACGCCCGAGGCGAGATAGTCGCCGAAGCGGATGGGGAAGCGGGCCTTTTCGATGGGATCGTCGTCCATGGGCAAAAGCAGCGCGTCGGAGGCGGCCAGATAGCGCGGCACGTCGGTTGGCGGCTTTTCGCCGATCTTGACGATGTCCGGGGCGAAGCGTTCCTGGTAGGGCTTCATGCGGGCCTTGAAGTCGTCGGAGATATGCATTTTGCCGAGGAACAGCAGCTTGAGGCCGGGCAGGGTCTCGCGGGCCGAAGCATAGGCGTCAAGCAGCGCGAAAAGGGACTCGGTGTAGGTGTGGCCCATGGAGAGCAGCACCTTGTCGTTCGGGGCCAGCCCCAGGGAGGCCCGGGCCTCGGCCTTGGACGGCATGTCCAGGCGGATGGTCGGGCAGTTGGGGATGTAGTGGATCTTGTTCGCGGGCAGGCCGGCGTCGCGAAATTTGCCGATGAGGATGTCGCTGGCGGCGGTGGCCTGGTCGGCGATGCGCGGCAGGTGGTCCTCGGTGTAATTGTAAAGCAGCCGCACCGGTCCGGGATGCTGGTCGATGAAGCCGCCTTTCCACATGTCGTCGTGGTCCAGGACGATCTTGACCCGGGGCTTGAGGATGCTCGTCACCAGGGTGGGGAAGCTGATGGGATGCAGGGGAAAGGCGAAGCTGTGCAGAATGTCCATGGGCGTGCGCAGGCATTCATGGGTGTTGAGCACCATGCGCAGGGTGTGGCCGGTGTGGTAGGTGGCGATGTTGACGCGCGGCAGGAAGCGGATGCGCAGACCGCCTTCCTTGCGTTCGGTGGTGCGCAGCGCGGCATCGCGGGAGGCGCACACCAGCGTCACGTTGTGGCCGCGATCGGCCAGATGCCGCCCCAGGTGGTAGCAGCGGAAGTAGGTGCCGTAGCGCTCGGGATTGTGATTAAGGAAAAGTATGTTCATTAGAGATTCGTTTTGACGAAGAGTTTTTCGGGGAGCGCGCGCACCAGGGCCATGATGGGCCGCCAGAACCACGGGGTATAGAGGACGTCTTTCTTGCCGTGAAGGGCCTTGCGGATGTCGCCGGCCACGTGCTCGGGCGAGGCGGTGAGGCGTTCGGGGGTGGGGGCGGCGGCGGTCATGCGGGTCTTGGTCCAGCCGGGGATGACGGTGACGACGCGCACGCCCGAGCCGGCCAGACGGTGGCGCAGGCCGGAAAGCAGCGTGGTCAGCCCGGCCTTGGCCGCGCCGTAGAGGTAGTTGCTCTTGCGGCCGCGTTCGCCGGCCGGGGAGGTCAGCCCCACGATGGTTCCGTGGCCGCGCTTGGCGAAGCGGTCGGCGGCGATTTCGAGGATGGAGGCGGCGGCGGTGAAGTTGGTGTCGATGACCGCGCGGGCGGCGGCGAAATCGCGCTGGCCGGCCGCCTGGTCGCCGAGCAGCCCAAAGGCCAGGACGAGGACGTCGGGCATGGGGTCCAGGGAATCGAAAAAGGCGGCGTGGCCGTCGAAGTCCAGGGCGTCGAAATGGCGCACGCTAACGTCCGTGTCGCAGTCCTTGGCCAGATCCACGGCGGCGGCGTTCAGGCGATCCTGGTCGCGGGAGGCCAGGACCAGGGAGGCATGGTCGCTCGCCGCCAGCTGGCGGGCCAGGGCCAGGGCGATGTCGGAATTGGCGCCGAGGATGGCGACCCGGGGCGGCGTGCCGTCCGGGGTGAGCGCGCGGGGACGCCTCTGCGGCATGAGGGTGTTTTTCAGCAACCGCAGGCCGAAGCGGGCGTAGTTGGCGATGATTTTGGGGTTGCCGCCGGCCTGGATGAGCTTGCGGGCGATGTAGGACAGCCGCAGGTGAAAATCGAGGAGCGTTTTTTTGCGGAAGGCCTCGATTTCTTCCATGGACAAGGTGCTGGTGCCCACGGTGGGGGCATTGAAATAGTCCTTGCCCAGGACCGAGCCGGGCAAAAGTCCCTCTTCGCGGGCGATTTCATTGAGCCGCGTGCCGTAATAGGGGATGGCGATGTGGAGTTCCAGGAAATCGTTGTCCAACTCGAAGATGTGCTTGCGCGTGGCTTCGAGGTGTTCCTTGGTCTCCCAGGGCAGGCCGATGAGGAAGAAGCCGAAGGTGAGGAGCCCCGCTTCCTTGGCCCATTGGGTGGCCTGGATGTTGTCGTTGATTGTTGTATTCTTGCGGATGCGCGAGAGCGTTTCCGGGCTGCCCGACTCGTAGCCAAAGGCCACCAGCCAACAACCGGCCTTTTTCATGAGAACCAGGGTGTCCTTGTCCAGGGGCTTGACCTTGGAGTTGGCCACCCAGCGGATCTTGCCGGCCAGGGGGGAAGCAAGGATGGCCTGGCACACGGCCCGGGTCCAGGCCGCGTCAAAGGTGAAGGTGTCGGACTTGAAGAAGAAATCGCGGATGCCGTGGTTGGCGTAGCAGTCGGTAAGCTCGGCCAGGATGTTTTCCGGCGAACGCAGGCGCAGCTTCTTGCCGGAAATCTTCGGGGTCATGCAGAAGATGCAGGCCGAGGGGCAGCCGCGCGAGGTGGCGATGGTGGCCTGGGGTTCGCCGGTGTCGGGGCGCACGTAGAGGGCGTTTTTAATAAGCCCGCGGTCGGGAAACGGCAGGCTGTCGAGATCGGTCTCCCAGGAGGCGAAGTCGGTCTTGGTCCAGACGCCGTCTTTTTTATAGAGGATGCCGCGAATGGCCGGCACGTCGGACGGCGCGTCGAAATGGGCCTTGGCGAGCTTGCCGACGATGAAGTCGGATTCCAGGCCGATCAGGTAGGTGACGTCGGCCAGATCGAGCTGGGCCAGGAGCGCCTCGTCGGGATCGAAAAAGATCGCGCCCTTGAGCATGACCAGCAGGTCGGGCTTTTTGGCCCTCAGCTGCCGCACCAGGGTCAGATCGTTGAAAATCGTGGAGTTGGTGATGCTGACGAAGACGCCGTCCGGGGCCTCGCGGTCGAAATCGGCCAGCAGGTCGGCCGGGGCGCAACGCTCGGTCTGGTAGTCGCGCAAAAAGACGGCGAACCCTTCCTGCTTGAGGGTGGCGGCGGCGTAGCCCAGGTCGTTGGGCGCGCGCATGGACGTGGCCGTGGACTGCTCCACGTTGCCCTGGGAACGGTCCTCGCCGCGTTGGTAAAACCGCCCCGGCGGATAGAACAGCATGATTTTCTTCATGGATTCCGGACACGCTCCACATAGAGGATGAGGTAAAAGCTGACGATCCACAGCCCCAGGGAGGCCTGGATGAAGCCGTCGCGCAACAGCACCAGAGTCGGTGAACCGCTTTTGCACTCGACCAGGGTAATCTGCAAGTAGCGCAGGACGCCGAGGATGACGAAAATGGCGGTCAGATACAACTTGTCCGAGCCATGCTTGGCGATGACCTCGGGGGAAAGCGTGTAGAGGATGTAGCTCACGATGACAACCGCCGCCATGATGATCATGGAGGCCGAGACGAACTCCAAGTTGTAGCCGTCGAGCGACCGCCGCGTTTTCTCGCAGCCGGCGGCCGAGAGCAGCAAATCGTCGCGGCGCTTGGCGAAGCCCAGAAACAGCGCCAGCAGAAAGGTCATGAGCACGATCCAGTGGCTGGGGGTCACAGCCGTGACCACGCCGCCGGCAAACACCCGCAGCACGAATCCCACGGCGATGCAGGCCAGATCGATAAGCGCCTTGTGCTTGAGGGCAAAGCTGTAGAGGGCGTTTATGACGAGATAGCCGGCCAGGATGGCGGCAAAGCCGCCAGAGCCGAGAATGAGCGTCAACACGGCCGCGCCGCCAAGCAGCGCCCCGGCGAACCGCAGGCCCTGCCCCGGAGTCAGCGCGCCCGAGGCCAGGGGGCGGTTGCGCTTGGTGGGGTGGGCCCGGTCTTCCTCGACGTCTTTCAGGTCATTTATGACGTAAACGGCGCTGGCGGCCAGACAGAACGCGGCAAAGGCCAGGCAGGCGCTCCACAGCGCCGCCGGGTCGTTGAGCTTCCAGCCAAAAAACAGCGGCAGGAAGACAAAGGCGTTTTTGACGTACTGATGCGGCCGGGCCAGTTTGACATAGGCGGCGGTCCGCGACGTGGTTTTCGGCATAGCGCTCCAACCGGCTCCCCGCCGGGAGGCCGGACCATAGCCGGGATCGCCCCAGGCTTCAATCGGCCCGGGGAGCCTTTCGCCGGCCGGGCAGCAGGTCCGGCACGAAAAGGGCCAGGGCGGCAAACGTCAACACGATCCAGCCGGCGTTCATGACAGGCACGAGCTTGGCCATGATGGCCTCATCCCGATAAAGCAGCTCGGCCGGGCCGGACGCGTCGGACGGCAGATTGTAGACATTGATAAATCCCAGCCCTTTGAGCGGCGCAAGCGGCTTGCCGCCCACGGTCAGCCCCCAGCCCGGGTGAAAGGCTTCAGAAAAGACCAGGAAGCCGCCGCCGGCCGGCAGGGTCAGGTCGTAGCGGCCGGCGTTTTGGCGCTTGTAGGCGATGTCCGCGCCGACCGCCGGGCCGCCCGCCTCGCCCAGGGTCAGCTCCACGGCGTCGCAGGCCACGGTGGCCGGGCCGTCCAGGGCCAGACGGACCAGGCCGTCGTCCCCGGGGCGCACCGTCCCGGCCGGCACGTCGTTGCGGCCGTCCTGGGCCAGGACCG
>DLGG01000146.1 GCA_002482565.1 Solidesulfovibrio magneticus | reverse complement strand
CTTCGCCGGCCGTGTCCGCCGCCCTGGCCAAGGCCTACGCCCTGGCCGACGCCGGCTTGCCGGCCCTGGCCGAGATGGCGCTGGAATTTTCGGCCAAGGCCGCGCCGGAGCGGGCCGATCTGGCCATGGCCCACATCCGGGCGGCCATGGACGGCGGACGGCGCACGGCGGCCATGCGCACGGCCTGGCGCACCTTTGGCGGTTGCTTGCTTCGCGGCACGCCGGCCGAGCTCATGCCCCTTCGCGACGCCCTCTACCCCCGGGCCTACGCCGGGGAGGTGGTGACGGCGCTTAACGGCTCGGGCATCGACCCGGACGTGATCTATTCGCTCATCCGCCAGGAGAGTTTTTTCGACCCCAAGGCCGTGTCCGGGGCCGGCGCGATAGGGCTCATGCAGCTCATGCCCGAGACGGCCAAGGCCGTGGGCAAAAAAATCGGCATCCGTCCCGAGCGGGCGGATTTGTTCAATCCGGTCGTCAACATCCGCCTTGGCGTGGCGTTTTTCCGGGAGCGGCTGGCCCGCGAGGGGTCATTGGCTGCGGCACTGGCGTCCTACAACGCCGGCGAGAACCGTGTGGCGGTCTGGAACGCCGGCTTCGGCGGCCTGGGCGAGGAGCTGTTCGTGGAGCTTATTCCTTACACCGAGACCCGGGACTATGTGCGACGGATCACGACGAACGCGATGGTGTATGAGCGGTTGTATGGGGGGAGGAATTGAGTTTTGGCGAGGGCAGTGCATTCTCTTGATATTCACAAGGAAATATGTTTTAATTTTTTATCTTTTTTACAGACACTCGCCAATCTAATCAAATAAACTCCTTCATGCCCGTTGTCTGGATGCAGTATGATTTTACATGACGGCAACAGATTGGATATTGTCAACCAAGCACATTAAAGAATAATCCCTGTTTTCCCGACGCCACAAAGGAACGTGACATGGCGAAAGACAACAAAAATTTTTTTAAATCAAAAAATAGCTGGTCAGAAATAAAAGACCGACTCCTAGGCTGGTATCTGAGACCATATTTTCAAAAAGTCTTAATGAGCCGAAGACCGATCTACTACGTCGATTGCTTTGCCGGACAGGGAAAATTTGGCGACGGCAAACCGGGTTCACCTATTATTGCCTTACAAGCGCGTGATGCTTGTCTAAGCAAAACGACACTCGGAAACACAACAGCAAAAATTGACGTTTGCTTCATAGAACTTAACCACGCCCAACAACTGAGTGAGAACATTGCAGAGTTCAACAACAACTACGGATATCCATCTGTTATTTCAGGAAAATACGAAGAAACAATAGGAGAATTACTCTCCGGCAAACGCGGAACCAACGTTTTTTTGTATATAGACCCCTATGGAATTCGCGCCTTAGATTACGAGCTCTTCGAAAAATTTAACAGTTACGGCTTTCACAGTCTAGAAATGTTGATTAACTTCAATTCATTTGGCTTTTTCCGTGATGCTTGCCGCGCAATGGGTGTAGCCTACAACAACGACGAAGCCCTTCGGGACCTTGATGATCTTGTGGAGTATGCTCCAACGGAAATCAACGCTTCACCACAATCAACAGAATTATTGAGTAAAATTGCGGGAGGAGATTACTGGAAAGAGATCGTGACAAGATACAATCACGGCGAAATAGATGGCTACAAAGCGGAACGAATATTTTCAACTGAATACAAAGCAAGGCTCAGACAGTGGTTTAATTATGTCTTAGACATGCCCATTCGCCTGAAATCCGGGCATCGTCCAAAATACAGAATGGTTCATGTTTGCAACCACGAGGATGGTTGCTTTCTCATGGCTCAAAATATGCACCAACGCAAAGATGAACTGTTTACAAACATCCAACAAAACCGTCAACCGTCACTCTTGAACCTTATTGGCAACATTACATCAACTATTGAAAATGACTTCATGACTACCGACGAAATAAAAAAACTGCTAGTCACTTACCTTAAAAAATTGAATGGAGAAATTGGACTACGAAAACTCCTTGCTGGGTTCCTCAATGAACATGGATTGTTGTGCGAGTTTAACATGCTACACGAGATACTCGAAGACCTAAACAAACAAGGACGCATTGAAATCACACGAACCCCGGCAATCACTTTAACAGGAAAGCCCTCATCTTTTTGGGAAGAAAAAAAGGATAGGAGGATCACAATAAGGAGAAAACAACTGTGAGTGCTGTCAGCGGCTACATACAACGCAAATCAATGCTCTACGTGACGGGCGTTGAGTATGGCGATTACACAATGAACCATGTTCTTGGCTGCGCACACGGGTGCAAGTATCCATGCTATGCCTTTATGCTGAAGCGTCGATTCGGCCAAGTCGATTCTTACGAAAGCTGGACAAAGCCATATTTAGTTTCAAATACGATGGAGATATTGGACAGAGAAATCCCTTCCTTAAAATCAAAAATCAAGTCTGTTCAACTCTGTTTTACGACAGATCCATTTATGTATGGATATAATGAAATAGCAACAATGAGCCTAGCAGCCCTCAAAAAACTTAATGACGCCAAAATAAAATGCACAATTTTAAGCAAAGGCATTCTGCCAATTGATCTGGCAACATATTCCAAAGAAAATGAATATGGGATTACGCTCGTCTCGCTTGACGAAGATTATCGCATTCGAATGGAGCCTGGCGCAGCCCCCTATGCCTTACGATTAGCATCGCTTATAGCTTTACATAACAAAGGGTGCAAAACGTGGGTTAGCATTGAGCCATACCCGACACCAAATTTGATCGATCAAAATATTGAAGCTATTTTAAAATCCGTATCTTTTACTGATAGAATAATTTTTGGGCGCACAAATTACAGCAAGGAAATAACTTCCTTCAAAGATCACCGCAAATTTTACAATGCACAGGCTAAAAAAGTCATCTCTTTTTGCGAAAAAAAAGGCATTCAGTATCATATAAAAGAGGGTACAATTAGCAAACAAGACTGCCTCTAACAAAGGCCCATTCAACCGTTCTTTCAGGACGACGCGAACCTTGACACACAACAGTCTGGAAAAATTTACACTAATTGCCTTTCTTCGCCAATGAAACCCGCCCCTCTTCCAAGCACGACAACTTGAAATCCTCCCCTCCCCCCTATTCCCCGCCCCCGGCGGCCAGCTCCTCCAGCGAGAACAGCCGGTCGGCGTCGAGCAGAATGGTGAACGCGCCGTCCACCTGGGCTAAGCCCCGCACAAAACGCGTGGGCACCGGCAACCCCATGTCCGGCGGCGGGGCCACGTCGGCGTCGGCGACCTCCACCACCTCATGCACGGCGTCGGCCAGGGCGGCCACGGCCAGGGTGTCGCCGTCGTAGTCGCGCTCCAGGATAATCAGGCAGGTGGGCTTGTGGCACTCGGCGTCGAGTTCGAGCTTTTGGCTCAAATCCACCACCGTGGCCGCGTTGCCGCGCAGGTTGACCACCCCGCGCAGATGGCCAGGGGCCAGGGGCACGAAGGTCACGGGCGGCACGTCGAGCACTTCGGAAACGAGCAGCGACGGCAGGGCCAGGCATTCGCCGCACAGGCTGAAGGTGAGGTATTGGCGGATCGCGTCGTTGGCCATGGCGTGCCTCCGGGAAGGTCGATATTCGGCCCAGCTTACGGCCTTGGCCCGCGTCCGGCAACCACCCGGTTTCCTTACGCGCCGCAAGCCCCGAAGAAAGACCTGCGCCAAGGCCCGTGCGTAGGCGTTGACAAGCTCGCCGCCCGGGCATACACCACCGACCAAAGTATGGAACCTTTTGAGGAAACAATGGACGATCCCAGCAGTAGTCGCTTTTTCACGCATCACGACACGCTTTTCGCTTTGCGATAACGCTTCCTGCCGCCTCCTCGTCGCGCCCTGGCCAATCCCTGGCCCGCGACGACCCCGCCGGCAGGCGGCGGCACAAGGAGGCGCCTGATGAACACGCCCTTCATCGGCTTTCGCCACATCGCCTTTCGGCACTCCCTTGGCAGATTCGGCATCCGATCGGCCACGGCCGCGCTTTTTCCTGTTTCCAGACGCCGTTGCACCGTCGCCACGGGCACGGCCCAGGACCCTCCCCCAGCCATCCCCCGGCCCGCGTCGTAGCGCCGCGTCCCGGACTTCGCCGCCGTCTCCGGCATGAGCCTCCCCGTTAGGCCGCCCAAGACCAGCGTAGCGAATGTTCCCGGGACAACGCCCGAGGGCCACGGCGCGCCGCCAGCCGGCGCACCCCGTTTTCCGGCTTTTTTTTCGCGCACCGCGCTGCCCGCCAAGCTCCGGGCAGCGGCGCAAACCTCGACGGGCGGCCAACGCCGCCGTTTCGGGGAGGGCTTTCCCATGAGCGAACTGTACGTCAGCGCCGTGCTCGGCCGCCCGGTCATCGATCCGTCCGGCGCGCAGCTCGGCCGACTCGACGACCTTGGTCTGATTCCCGGCGACACCCTGCCGTCCGTGTCCGGGCTTTTCATCCACCAAGGCGGCCAACGCCGCTTCCTGCCCTGGCGTTGCGTCAACCTCTTCACCCCGGTCATCGTCTCGGCCGACCCCAGCGTGCTGGAAGATGCCCCGGCCATGCCCGACGAAGCCGCCGACATCCGGCTGCGCCGCGACATCCTCGACCGGCAGATCGTGGACGTGGACGGGGCCAAGGTGGTGCGCGTCAACGACCTGAAGCTGCGCTCGCGCGGGGCCGGGCTTTTCATCGAGGCCGTGGACGTGGGCGTGCGCGGCATGGCCCGGCGGCTGGGGCAGCTGCGATTCTGGAACTGGCTGGCCGGCCTTTTCGGCGCGGCCCTGCCCTCGCGCGAGATCGACTGGCGCTTCGTGGCCCAGCTCGACCCCAACGCCGACAAGCTGACCTTGACCGTGGCCCGCGAACGCTTAACCGACATGCACCCGGCCGACATCGCCGAGATCCTGGCCCAGCTGCCCCACAAGGAAGCCGGCACGGTCATCGGCGCGTTGGACCCCGAAACCGTGGGCGAAGCCATCGGCGAACTCGACCCAGAAGTGGGCGGGCGCGTCATCAGCCAGCTCGACAGCGAAGTGGCTTCCGACATCCTGGAGGAAATGGAGCCCGACGAGGCCGCCGACCTCCTGGGCGATCTGCCCGAGGAAAAGGCCCGGGAACTGCTTGGCCTCATGGACGCCGAAGACGCCGAGATGGTCCAGGAACTCCTGGAGCACGAGGAAGACACGGCCGGCGGGCTTATGAACAACATGTTCGCCGCCGTGCCCCCGGCCATGACCGCCGACGAGGCCCTGGCCTACCTGCGGCTGGTCGGCGCGGAAATCGAAAATATCTACTACGTCTACGTGATCCGGGGCGACGATACGCCGCTGGGCGTGGTCACGCTCAAGCGCCTGCTGCTGTCGCCGCCCAAAATGGCCGTGGCCGAGATCATGACTGTGGGCCTCAAGTCCGTGGGCGTGGCCGATACGCCGGAAAAGGTGATGGAAGTCATCTCCAAGTACAACCTGCTGGCCGTGCCGGTGCTGGAAGACGGCCACATGGTCGGCATCGTGCCGGCCGACGCCGTCATCGAGCTGTTTTTGCCGGATTCCATCACCAAAAAGCCGCGCTTCGCCGCCCACTAGGCCCAGAGGTTCTCCATGCCGTTTTTCTCCAAGCTTTCGCGCAAGAACATCCTGCTCTTTTTCGCCCTGCTCGGCCCGGGCATCATCACCGCCAACGTGGACAACGACGCCGGCGGCATCACCACCTACACCCTGGCCGGGGCGCAGTTCGGCTATTCGCTCCTGTGGATGCTCATCCCCACCGCCGTCTCCCTGGTGGTGGTCCAGGAAATGTGCGCCCGCATGGGCGCGGTCACCGGCAAGGGCCTGTCCGACCTCATCCGCGAGTCGTTTGGCCTTCGCACCACCTTTTACAGCATGGTGGCGCTGTTTCTCACCAACCTCGGCAACACCATCTCGGAATTCGCCGGCATCGCCGCCGGCATGGAGCTTTTCGGGGTCAGCAAGTTCGTGTCCGTGCCCCTGGCCGCCCTGCTCGTGTGGCTGCTCATCGTCAAAGGCTCCTACCGCATCGTCGAACGGGTGTTTCTCATCGTCTGCGTCATCTATCTGGTCTACCCCCTGGCCGCCTTCTCGGCCGACGTGGCCTGGGGCGAGGTGGCCAGGGCCTGCGTCACCCCGTCGTTTCAGCCAAGCGGCAGCTACGTGGCCATGATGATCGCGCTTATCGGCACCACCATCGCGCCCTGGATGCAGTTCTACCAACAGGCCGCCGTGGTGGAAAAAGGCATCACCGCCGACAAGTACGGCTACACCCGGGTGGACGTCGTCGTCGGCTGCCTGCTGGCCGTCATCGTGGCCCTTTTCATCGTGGTCGCCTGCGCCGCCTCCATCCACAAGCAGGGGCTTAGCGTCGAGACCGCCGCCGACGCGGCCATGGCCCTCAAGCCTCTCGTCGGCGAATACGCCTCCTGGCTCTTCGCCGTGGGCCTCATAAACGCTTCGCTCTTCGCCGCCGGCATCCTGCCCCTGTCCACCGCCTACTACATCTGCGAAGCCATGGGCTGGGAACTCGGCATCGACAAGGACTTCCGCAAGGCCCCGGAATTCTTTTGGCTTTTTACCATCAGCATCGTCATCGGCGCGGCCACCATCCTCATCCCGGCCATGCCGCTTTTAGACGTCATGTACGTCTCCCAGGTCATAAACGGCGTCATGCTGCCCTTCGTGCTCATCCTCATGCTGCTTCTGGTCAACAACCGCCGGCTCATGGGCGACTACGTCAACGGCCCGATATTCAACGCCGTGGCCTGGGTCACCGTGGTCGCCGTCATCGGGCTGACCCTGGTCATGACCATAGACACCGTGCGCCCCGGCGCGGTGGACGCACTGGTGAAGCTGGTGGCGAAGTAGCTGAAAAGAGAGAAAAAAAGAAAGAAAAGATGCCTCCGGCGGCCGGGGGCCTGAGGCCCCCGGACCCTCCATATGGGGGAGAAGGGGGCTTTTTTGGGGAGGACGGCGCGCCTTTTGAAAAATACGTAAGTATTTTTCAAAAAATCAAAGTGGTTGCTGCGATGCGCCAGGAGCGGCGCGGCCAAGGCCGGCGCTCATGACCAGGCCGATCAGGCAGGCCCCGGCCCCGACCAAGAGAAATCCGTCGTAGCCCCAGACCGCCACGGCCGCGCCGCCCAGGATCGGCCCGACAAAACTCCCGCCTTGCAGCGACAGCATCATGAGATTGGCGTTAAGCCCCCGAAACTCCGGCTCGGACAGCTCGTACATGTAGGCATTGAGCGAAGGCGACCCCACCCCCATGCCGCAGCCAAGCAGCACCGCCGCCAGATAGGTCATGAGCTGAGAATGGGCCGCGTAAAGCAGCAAAAACGTGCCGCCCGTCACCGCATAGCAAAATCGGATGAGCCACAGCTTCGGGGCCACGTCGAACACCCGGTTGGCAAAAAGCCGCAGCAGCAACATGCAGCCGGTCTGTATGGAAAAAAAGACGCCCGCCCCAACCAGCCCCCGCGCCGCGAACAGACTCTTGGCCAGAAAAAAAATAGACGCGAAGCTCAGATAATACATGGCGTTGACGGCCAATAGCCGGGCCACCGGCCCCTTGGTCGCGTTGCGAGCCATGGCCGCCAAGGTCGGCCGTTCAGCCTGGGGCACGCGGCGCTTCTTGACCCGCCGCCCCAATACCGCCAACACCGCCAACGCCGGAGCCAGCGCCAGCGCCACCAGGGCATAGCCGTGCGGGTAATCCATATGCGCCGGCGACAGCCAGTCGAAGATCGGCGGCACCACGGAATACGGCAGCAACATGGCGATGGAATACACCCCAAAAGCCTGGCCGCTGCGGCTGGGCGGAATGGCCGCCACGAGCAGCGTCATGGCCCCAGCCGACACCAAGGCCACGCCCAGGCCGTTGGCCAAACGTACGGCGAGTAGTGCCCCGGGCGTGACGGCATACAAATAAGCCGCGCCGCACCCCAGCAGCACCACAACGCCCGCCGCCGCCGCCTTGGCCGCGTTTTGCGTGGTCAAAAAGGGGCTCACGGTCAGATAAGCGGCCATGGTGGCCAGCGACGACGCGCCAATAAGCACCCCGCGCCAGGACTGCGGCACCCCAAGCGCCTCGAAATAGACATACAGGCTATAAAAGACCGAAATATTGCAATAAGCCAAAAAAATGAGCACGCACAGGCTGGCGAACTCGAAGGAATACAGACGCGGTTTGTCAGAGACGGACATACAAAACCAGACCGGAAAAAAGTTGCAAAAAGAAACGAATCTGCCCGATACCCGCCCGCCTGGGGTGGCGTCAAGGGAAGAAAAGAGCCTCCGGCGGCTGGGGGCCTGAGGCCCCCAGACCCCCCACATAGAAAACAATTTTAAGGGGGTACGCGACTCTCTCTGAGAATGCGAAACGGGCCGATTTTCACGCGAGGCTTTGATCGCGTGAAAATCGGCCCGTTTCGCTGGCGAGGTGGGGGCTGGAATTTCGGGTTTTTNNAAAAACCCGAAATTCCAGCCCCCTTCTTCTCTCGGGCCTGCCGCCCGCCGACATCCTCCCAACCGACCGACCGCCCCCCAATCCAGGGGTCCGGGGGGCTGAGCCCCCCGGCCGCCGGAGGCACTCTTCCTCTCTTCTCTCTCCTCACAGCCCCGGCTTGGCGGCGCTGGTGGCGTCGACGTAGGTCGGCGGCCCACTGATGGCGATGGAGGTCGGCTTGCCGGCGGCGGCGGCCAGGGCGGCTTTGAGGTCCACGTAGCGCCAGTTCTTGTCGGCATAGGTTTGCCAGTAGTAGCGGCCACGGGCGGCGTCGGCCACGGCGGTCCATTCGGTGACGTCGTAGATGGGCTTGCCGTCTTCGACGCCGCGCACCGCGCCCTTGGGGATATCCACGTTGCCGATGATGGTCATGGCCAGGGACACGGCGGCTTCGGCGTTGGGGGCGGGCAGGGCCGACTGGGTAAGCGCGGTCATGCGCACGAAGCGGCTGGGCGGGGTGAAGTCACCGGGCAGGCCGAGCATTCCCGAGCCTTGGCCGGTCTGGCGCACCACGTAGCCTTTGAGATCGAGCGCCGGCACATTGGTGGCCGAGAGATTGACGGTGTTGCTTAAGTACGTGAGCATCCAGTCGAAATCCGGGGAGTTGGTGAGCACGCTTAGGGGGTTGTCGTGGATGCGCAGTTCGCCGCCCACGTATTCGACGACGGCGGACGCGCCGGTGGCGTCATGGATGGTGTAGTGCAGCGGCAGATCGCCGATGGGCACGCCGTCGAGGCTGGTCGGGCCTTGGCAGACGCGGATCTTGGCGATTTCGCGTTTGGCTTCGGCCACGGTGGCGCATTGGGAGAGCAGCCAGTCGCCGACCTGGAACTGGGCGATGGTGTTGCCGGCCTTGCCCGAGGCATAGGGCTGGTAGCCGGCGTAGCCCGGGAAGAGCAGCATGCCGATCATCAGGCCTTTTTCGTTGAGGCCGTCGCAGACGATGTTGGTGCCAAAGGCGTTCATGCCGACGAAGCCGTATTTGGCGCGAAAGCGCAGCCCTTTGGGTGCGCCGTCCGGGGTCAGCCCGACAAAGGGCGAGCCGGCGGGGAAGATGGCGACCTTGGAGGCGAGGTCCTGGCCGTATTCCATGGTGCGGGCGTAGACGACGGAGCCGTCGGCGGCTTTGAGGCGGAAGCTGGTGCAGGCGTCGGCCTGGGGTGCGGCCATGAGCAGGGCCAGGGACAGGGCGAGGCCGGAAAGGCGGGCGAGACGTGGAAATCGCGGCATGGCGGGATTCCTTTGCCCGGGGGCGGGTAAATGGGTGGCGGATGGCCGTCTCCCGGGAAACTATGGGAGGCTATTGTTTCTTGTAACCAAGGGGGCTGGGTTGGTCCAGAACATAGCATAGCATGTTGGCAGGAGGGGTTATTTCCGACCCGCAGCGAGGCGTAAAGCCGTCAACTGGCCGCCTTTGGATCATATAGCGCGTTAATGTAATAGGATAGAACGCTCATATCGACATCTTCGACATCAACATCGCGGTTTATGATGACTTTGAATTTTTCGATGGGATAACTCTTTGTGTCCAATTTTCCTTGTTCAACAAGCCGTGACAGAGCATCTAGAATTTCCTGCCTGACGTCATCGACGCCGACGACTTCCATAATATGCTGCAAATCTTCCGTAAATTGCTCTTGTCGATCACTTTTACAGAAAAATTTATTCTTGTCCGTTGCCGCGTTGATACTTGTCGGTTCCTTGGCAAAATTTCTCCGTTTTTCCCTATAGATAACCCTGGCGAATTCGATCCATGATTTTATCTGCGCAACAATCTTTGCAGTTTTATTATCTATAGGTTCATTTGAACTGAGCAATTCCAAGGTTGCTCTTTTGATCTCACGAGCATTATCAATAAACAATGCTGGAGTTGTGCTGCCATGAGAATTTCGAAGCATGTGCGTCGTTTGATAGTCAAGCTCTTTCAACATAGAGTAGTAGATATTTTGATCATACTGAACTTTTTTACACTTCAAAGCCAAAAAATCTGAAAAGCTATTGACAGCGACTTCACTTTTTTTGTTTTGTATTTTATCTATAGTATGTAGCTTGTGAAGCAAATAAATATCGTCAGCAGTTCTAAATTGAAAGGCTCCATCAATTTTTCCATTCTTGACTACCAGTTCCAAAGGATATATTCCGTCAGGGCTTGGGCGTTCTTTTATCCAACTAACAAGCATTCCATCTTCAGGAATAACACGATAAAAAAGATACTCCTTGCCTCCATCAACCTCTGTTGCCGTCACAATTTCGTTGTTCTTTATTAATTCAATTTTATAAATTTTTATGCTGTCATCGCATGTCCGCCTGCAGTCTATCACTCCCGTCAAACCATTCTGAGCAAAGACCAGATCGCTGGTCACAAGCCCAAAAACAACCAAAACCATCAAAAACAAG
Organism: Solidesulfovibrio magneticus; assembly: GCA_002482565.1. Lineage (GTDB taxonomy): Bacteria > Desulfobacterota > Desulfovibrionia > Desulfovibrionales > Desulfovibrionaceae > Solidesulfovibrio > Solidesulfovibrio magneticus_B. The sequence continues at coordinate 2,862 of DLGG01000146.1, read as the reverse complement.
GCGCTACGGGCAGACATCTTCAAAAGACACATACGACCCCTTTCCATGACCAGTTCTCCGCTGTTGTATGTCAATGACGTTCTTCTTAACGGCCGTTATGGAATTTTCACATTCGATGCTGACGAAGGCAATGGAGTCGAACAACTCCTTGTCCACGGGAATGACCCGGGCCCCGGCAAGCACACGAGGAGACCCTGTGGCGGAGTATATGGTTATGCTTTTTGCGGCAGGGCTCAGAAGAAAAAGAATACCCCGGGATGGACCGGTAAAATTGGCCGCGCTGAACGCCACCGCCGCGACAAACAGAAGCCTGACAGGAAAATACAGCCGTTTAGACTGGTTCTGAATCAAACGCAGGAGGCACAGAAGCAGGACCAAGGCTCCCAAAAGCCCTGCAATGCTATAGACTCGCGCGTTGAGGGTGTACGGGTAGAGAACGTGTTCGGTCACAAGGGCGACGACGCAGGCGGTCAAAAGATAGGCAAGACTGTACAAAGCCTTGTCCTTGCCAGCATGCTGTTTGGCCATCACCTCCATGACATAGCCAGCCAACATACCGAAAAACCCAGAGAAAACTGTCGGAAAGAAGCTGCTCAAGCTTGGCAGGGGCATTTATTCTCCTTTTTTTGTTTCTAAAAATATACATTAAGATATTTTATTGTCAATCGCACGTTCTCGTATTCGCTCTGCCCTCAACCGATTTCTTTCGTCTTTCCCTCTCCATTGACCCCGCCCCCCCGGGAACGCTAAGGCTTTTGCATCCGACGCCCACACGGCCCCAAGGAGGCCCCCCATGTTTCGCCGATTCGCCCTTGCCGCCGCCCTGGCCCTGGCCGCCACAGCCCTGGGCTGCGGTTCCATCGTGCCCCACGCCGACAACGTGCCCCAGGAGGCCGTGGACCGGGACTATTCCGAATGTGAAAACAGAGCCTACGTCTCCACCGCCTTCGTCAAGGCCGGCGACGACGCCGAAACCAAACAGCAGGCCATCATCGACGAATGCATGAAGGAAAAGGGGTATACCGCCAAATGAGCGCGCCCGAAAAACGTTCCCTGGACCCCAAGCCCGTCTCGGCCAGCCACGTGGTCATGCCCCAGCGGATGCTGCCTTCCGACGCCAACCCGGCCGGCAACGTCCACGGCGGCGTCATCCTCAAATACATCGACACCGCCGGCGGCATCTGCGCCATACGCCACGCCCGCTCGGCCGTGGTCACCGCCTCCATCGACCGCATGGATTTCCTCAAGCCCGCCTACATCGGCGAGGTCGTCACCTTCATGGCCAGCGTCAACCTCGTGGGCGCGACCTCCATGGAAGTGGGCGTGCGGGTGGAGTGCGAAAACCCCATCACCGGCGAAACCCGCCACGCCGGCTCGGCCTACCTGACCTACGTGGCCCTGGACGCCGAGCGCCGCCCCCAGGCCGTGCCGCCGCTTATTCTCGAATCCGACGCCGACCGCCGCCGCAACCGCGAAGCCGCCGCCCGCCGCGAGGCCAGGCTTCAGGAGCGCCGCCGGGAACGCGATTCCCAACTGCAACACCAGTCCGAAAATTCCTAAGCGAGGTGCCCGCGTGGCCGAGACCATCGACGATTTGACCGTCAACTACGAAGAAGACGGCGTTATGCTCACCAAGGAGCTGGACAAGGTGATCCTGACCCGGGGGGCCTGGACCACCATCATTTTCCGCTTCGTCCAGTGGGACCCCAAGAAAGACGCCTACAGCCCGGACCGCTACGCCATCCGCCGCTACAAGAAATCCGGCGACACCTACCGCGTGCAGTCCAAGTTCGCCATCTCCAGCCGCGATCAGGCCACCAAGATCGTCCAGGCTCTCAACAAATGGATCGAAGCTCCGGAGGGCGAAGCGTGAGCGACACCGTCACCGTCCGCGCCCTGGCCACGCTGGCCCCCTATGCCCCTCCCGGCGGCGTGGCCTCCATCGGCCCCGGCGAAACCGTTGGCGAACTGGCCGACCGGCTCGGCATCGAACCCGAAGCCCTGGGGTCGGTGCTGGTCAACGAAGCCCCGGCCGGACTCGACACCGTGCTGGCCCCGGGCAGCGTCGTGTCCTTTGTGCCGCCCATCACCGGCGGCTGATTCGCCAGCCTTGGGGTTGCGGCCACGCGACGCCTGGGGATGACGCCATTTTGCGCTCGTGAAGTTTTGCAGGGGAGCCGCGTCAACGCCGACTCCCCTTTGCAAGTCCAGGCCGAGCCGCTGCCGGCCGCCCCGCCCGCCGGAGGTCGTTATGGCCCACGACACGCCTTCCCGCCCGATGCCCCCCGCCAACCCGGCCCTGGCCGCCGCCCTGGACGCCGCCGCCCGCGACGGAATCTATCCTGACGGCCGGCCCGGCCGCTTCCTCGATGTCCCGGCCGTGGCCGGACTGGCCGCGCGCTTTGCCCTGGCCCCAAGGCTGGTGGAGATCGCCGCCCTGGAGGCCGGCTTGTGCCCGCTACGCTACGCCCGCAACCTCCACGCCTTTTCCCTGGCCGAACAGGCCCGGCTGCTGGCGTCCAAGGCCGCCTTGGTGGGCCTGGGGGGCCTTGGCGGCGGCATCGTGGAAAATCTCGTACGGGCCGGGGTGGGCATCATCGAGGCGGCCGACGGCGACGTGTTCGAGGAAAGCAACCTCAATCGCCAGCTGCTCTCGCGCCTGGACGCCGTGGGCCGGCCCAAGGCGATGCTGGCCGCCGAGCGGGCGGCCGCCGTCAATGCCTCGGTGGAATTTCGCGCTCAGGCCGCCTTTTTGGACCGGGCCGGCATGGACGCGCTCCTTGACGGCGCGGCGGTGGCCGTGGACGCCCTGGGCGGCCTCAAGGACCGGCCGGCGCTCACCGCCGCCGCCGCCGCCCGGGG
>DLGG01000025.1 GCA_002482565.1 Solidesulfovibrio magneticus | reverse complement strand
GCCTTGGCAAAGGCGGCCAGGGCAAAGCCGCCCACGGCGGCCAGGGCGGCCAGGGAAGCGGCCGAGGCGGTGCGCGGCAACAGTCCCGGCAGATCCAGGCCGGCCAGCATGGCCAGGGCCATGGTCAGTTCGCCGATAAAGCCCGGCAGGGGCGGCAATCCGGCGATGCCGGCCCCGGCCAGGAGAAAGAGCGTCCCCACGGCCGGCATCCGCTTGGCCAGGCCGCCCAGGTGGGCGATGCGGGCGCTGCCCACGGCGGCGAGCACCTCGGAAGCGCACAAAAAGAGCAGGGATTTAAAGCCGGCATGGCACAGCATGTGGAAAAGCGCCCCGCCAAGGCCCAGGGCGGCCATGGCTGGGTTGGCGCAGGACAGGCCGACCAGCCCAAGCCCCAGGCCCAGGCAGACAAGGCCCATGTTTTCCACGCTGGAATAGGCGAGCAGGCGCTTGAGGTTGCCCTGTCCCAGGGCGGCCAGGATGCCGAGCAGGGCGCTGGCGACGCCCAGGCCGGCGATGGTCCAGCCCTGCCAGGGAGCGGGCGGCGGCAGGATTTCCAGGGCCCGCCACAGGCCGTAGAGGCCCACGTTGATCATGCCCCCGGACATGAGCGCGGCCACGTGGCCCGGCGCGGCCGGGTAGATGGCCGGCAGCCAGACATGGAAGGGAACCAGCCCGATCTTGGCGGCGAATCCGAGAAAAGCCAGCAGAAAAAGCAGGCTGGGCATGGTCAGGCGGCCGGCTCGGGCGGCCTCGGCCAGGGCGGTAAAGCCCGTGGCCCCGGCCTGGCCCATGGCCAGGGCGAAAAAGGCGATAATAAGCGCCGCGCCGAGGTGGGCGCAGACAAGGTAGGTCCAGGCCGCCTCGCGCACCTCGGCCTCGTCGTCGTGCAGGCTGCCCAGGAAAAACGGGGCCAGGGACATGACTTCCCAGGCGATGAGGAAAACCACCCCGTCCCGGGCGGCCATGACCAGGGCCAGTCCGGCCAGGAGGATATTGAAGAAGAACCAGTGCGTCCCGCGCCGGTCCGGGCCGGCCTGGGCGGCTTCGCTTCCGGCCAGGGCCAGGAATCCGGCTGCGGCGGCGGCCGCGCCCACGGCATAGACCGGCAGGAGGAAGAGGCGGCTTAACGGGTCCAGGCCCAAGGCCAGGGACCCGAGGGGCAGTCCCCAGGGCAGGGCCGCCTGGGCCACGGCGCTGGCCGGCGTGAGCGCCAGGCCGGCCAGACCGACCAGACAGCCGGCTACGGCTCCGGCAGGCCCCAGGCGATTGGCCGCCTCCCGGCCGGCGAAGACCAGGGAAGCCAACGCCCCCAGGAGAAAAAAGGCCAGCGACAGTCCGAACAGTTCCATGGACGACCACCCTTGTCGCGGGGCCGGCGCACTGCATCCGGTCGGTCCCGTTGCCGATCACAAGAAAAACGGCCCCGGGGTAAGCCCCGGGGCCGCGAAATGTCAAGCCCGCACCGGAATCGAAGGGGAAAAAGCCATTATTGCTCCAGATGCATCCGGGTCATGGACGTTTTGAGGTCGCTGGCCAGGTGGGCCAGATCGGACACGGCCGAGGAGGCCACGGCCATGGCTCCGGCCGTGGATTCGGCGATGGTGTTGATGTGGTCGGTGGAGCGGTTGATTTCCTCGGAGGTGGCCGACTGCTGCTCGGCGGCGGTGGCGATGCCGCGCACCTGATCGGACGTGCGCTCGACGAAGTTGAGGATCTGGCGCAGGGCGTCGCCGGCCTCATGGGCCAGGGCGTCGGCTTTTTCGATGACGTGGGTGGTTTCGTCGGTGGCGGCCATGTTGCGGCTGGCGCTGTCCTGGATGGCCCGGATAAAGTTGCTGACTTCCTTGGTGGCGGTCATGGTTTTTTCGGCCAGCTTGCGCACTTCGTCGGCGACCACGGCGAAACCGCGCCCGGCCTCGCCGGCCCGGGCCGCCTCGATGGCGGCGTTTAGGGCCAGCAGGTTGGTCTGGTCGGCGATGTCGGAGATGACCTGCATGATCTGGCCGATGCCCTGGGCCTGTTCGCCCAGGCCGCGCATTTCGGATTTCAGCCCGTCGGCCTTTTCGCTGACCGACTCCATGACCTCGATGACCTTGTCCACGAGCCCCGCGCCGGTGGCGGCCATGGAGTTGGCCTGTCCGGCGGTGGCGGCGGCGTCGCCGGCGTTGCGGGCCACTTCGAGGATGGTGGAGTTCATTTCCTCGATGGCCGCGGCCACCTCGGCGGTGCGGGCGCGCTGCTCTTCCATGCCTTCGGTGGAGTGCCCGATCTGGGCGCTCATCTGGTCGGCCGCCTCGGCCAGGCTTTCGGCCACGGCGGTGGCTTCCTTGACGCCGCTGGCGATGCGGTTGTTTTGCTCGGTGATGGTGCGTTCCTTGAGCACCACGCCCGTGAAGTCGGCCACGGAAACGAAAGCCCCGATGAGTTTGCCGTCAAAATCGACGACAGGGGCGGAGAAAATGCTGATGTACTTATGGTGCCCCTTGCGGGTGTCGAATTCGGTCTTGGAGGATTGTTTCTGGCGGGTGCGCAGGGCGTGTTCGGCCACGGTCTCGCGGGAGTCACCGTAGAAGAACCGCGAAAAGGACGTGCCGACGTGTTTTTCCGGCGCGCCGTCGTTTTCGGTCAGCTTCACCATGTATTCGTTGAGCCACTTGATCTTGCCCTGTTCGTCGACGATGGCCATGGGCGTGATGATGTTGCCGATCATGGCTTCGTCGCGGGACAGGCGTTCCTTGAGGGCGGCCTCGTGGGGAGTCAGGGCCTCGCGCAGGGCGCCGGTTTCGAGCAGGGGATGGTCGGTGATGCTGCAGGTGAAGGCATTGGAGGTCATGGCCGCGAAGGTGTCTGTCATCTGGGAGAACGCCCCGTTGACCGCGCTTTGGGTCCAGAAGACGAAAATCGTGGTCAGGGCGAAGGAGGCGGCCAACAAGGCCATGGCGGCCGGTCCACCGCCCAGGAAACCGGCGGCGGCCAGGAGCAGGGCGTTGACAATGACGCAGCACACAACCGGGAACGATTTCATGCGATCCTCCGACGCCGATGGGCGACTCTGTAAGTACGGGTGGAGTTTGCGTAACGCAATGGACTGCAAAGCGCAACACGCCGGACACGCGTCGGGTCGCCAATCGTGAACGATTTTGCCGTATGGCGGCGATCCCGCAGGAGGCTGGAATCGGGCGGTGGGAAACAGTGCAACTGTGTAGACCTGTCACTGCGAGGCGTCATCGGGAACCGGCCGTTGTTGGCGCAACGGCCGGTTTTGCACGCGGCGTCTAGGAATCGCCCCGAACAGGCGGGGCGATATTGAACGGAGCCAATGCCGGCTGGTTGGCCGTTTTTTGTAAAAGCGCGGTCACGGTTTCGTTCGGGGCCGGACCGCAGCAGCATGAGGAGCCGCCGGCGTTGAAGTCCGGATTGGCGATGTTTCCCCGGTCGTCCAGGACCAGCAGGAAGGCTCCTGCCGGGTCGTCCTCGTGGAGCTCCACTTCGCGCACCTCGCCGGCCGGCAACAGCTCGCCCGAGGCCAGGGCCACGGCCCTAAACGGTCCCCGGTAGAGCACCCGGCGGCGGGCCGGCGCGGCCAGCGGTTTTTTCGCCTCCACGGTGACGGAATAGAAGTCGTGGCCGCCCACCACCCGGTAGGGAAAGCGGCGCAGGATACGCACGGCCGTAAATCCGGCTTCTTCGAGGATGGCGACCAGATCGGTCTGGGTCAGGGTGCCGGAGATGCACTCGCCGCGAAGGGTCGGATCGTTGCGGATGACGGCCGGGGCCGGGGTTTCGGTGGCCACGTCGGAAAAGACCAGCCGTCCGCCCGGGGCCAGCACCCGCAGGATCTCGGCATAGAGCCGGCGCTTTCGGGTGGAGAGGTTCAGCACGCAGTTGGAGACGATGCAGTGGACCGATCCGTCGGCCACGGGCAGGGCTTCGAGATAGCCCTGGACAAAGACGGCGTTGGCGTAGCCGAGCACTTCGGCCGTGGCCGCGCCGGCCTTGGCCGCCCGGGCCAGCATGGCCGGCAGCATGTCCACCCCGATGGCCCGGCCGGCCGGCCCCACCTGACGGGCGGCGATGAGGCATTCCACCCCGGCCCCGCAGCCCAGGTCCATGACCGTCTCGCCCGGAGCCAGGGCGGCGTCGGCCACGGGCGAACCGCAGCCGTAGCCGCGCACGCGGTAAAATTCCGGGATGTGGTCCACCAGTTCCAGGGGATAGCGCACCGGGTTGACGATGTCGCCTTTTTCCACAACGGCCGCTTCGGTGTAAAAGTCCTTGATGTGGCCAAGGCTTGTCGTGCCGGCCATGGACAGCAGGCAGTTGGCGTGGGCCAGGGCCACCTCGCCATGGGCGTGGCAGCTCTCGTGGGTCTCGCCCATTTTGAGCCGCAGCCCGGGCCGGTCCGGTCGGCCGTCGGGCACGTCCGCCGCCTCCCGGGCGATCATCCAGGCGGCCAGCCGACGGCGCAGCGGCAAATAGGGGTCTTCGCCGTCAAAACGGCCGTCGTGCCGCCAGGCATGGTCCGGGTCCGGGCCGCCGAGCACGAACCGCCAGGGATCGTCGGCATCGGCGCAGGTGACGCGGCGAAGTCCGGCCAGGATCGGGCTGTCCCGCCAGGCCGCCGCCAGCCCGCCGGGGCCGACGGGCGTGGCCACGGCCGTCTCGCCGATAAGGGCCGGGCTCGGGTAGAGCCGGCCGTCGGGGCCAAGGGCCACGGATTCCCAGCCCGACGTCGCGCCG